>PLUI01000275.1 GCA_003164855.1 Acidobacteriaceae bacterium | reverse complement strand
GCACCCTGATGCAACTCGCGACCATTCCTCTGATTTTTGTGGGCGGAGGAATTGGCTATGGAGCTTACGAAGCCGCGGGACCGGCGGCAATGCTGGGCTTTTTGAAATTCTCGCGCGGCTTCGAGGCGGAAGCGGATTATCTTGGTGTGGAGTATATGTACCGTGCCGGCTACGACCCCTCGGCGTTCGTTTCGTTCTTCGAAAAAATTCAGGCGATGGAGAAAAAGAAGCCTGGAACCTTGGCGAAGACATTCGATACCCATCCCCAGACACCGGACCGGATCGAGAAGACCCAGGAAGAGATCCGAACGATTCTGCCGGCTAAGGCTCAATACGTTGTGACCACTTCGGAGTTCGATGATGTGAAGGCGCGGCTGGCTTCGATTGAGAATCGCCACAAAGTGCTGGATCAGAGAGACGAGAACAAGCCGAGTTTGCGGCGGACTTCCACCAGCCCCAGCGATAAAACTGGAGACAGCACGAATGACGATGATCGTCCGACTTTGAAACGCCGGGATGATTCGTCCTCGAACTAGCGGGAGTGCAAGTCATCAACCGGCGGCCTCGGCCGCCGGTTTTCTATTTTTGCACTGGTGAAGTTAGAGCAGTTGGACCAGTTTGGTCACGATAGAAGAGGCGTCACAACTCTGCGTGACTTGAGTCACAGCGGGCTGGTTGTCGAAGGGAGTAAGTGTAAGCTACGCTAGGTGTATAGCGGAAATCAGGAGCAGCTTTCCCATGCCAGACGACACACTGACTATCACCGATAATCGAACGGGACAGAAGTATACCGTCCCGATTGAGAATGGTACGATCCGCGCCATGAACCTGCGGCAGATCAAGACGCGTCCGGAGGATTTTGGGCTGATGACCTACGATCCGGCGTTCATGAACACGGCTTCCTGCCGCAGCAGCATCACCTACATCGACGGCGAACGAGGAATTCTGCGTTACCGCGGATATCCCATCGAAGTGCTGGCTGAGCGGTGTACCTTTCTGGAAGTCGCGTACCTGCTGCTCTTTGGAGAATTGCCGACCGAGCCCGAATTAAAGAGTTGGGTACACGACATTACCCACCACACCATGCTGCACGAGAGCACTAAAAAGTTTATGGAAGGCTTTCGCTATGATGGCCATCCCATGGGGATGTTTGTCAGCACGGTGGCGGCGCTTTCGACGGTGTACCCGGACGCCCGGCATGTGCACGATCCCGCCAGCCGGCTGCTGCAGATCAAGCGGCTGATCGGCAAAGTGCCCTCCATTGCGGCCATGTCTTACCGGCACAACATGGAATTTCCTTACGTCTATCCGGACAATGATTTGAGCTATGCCGAGAATTTCATGAACATGCTGTGGAAGATGGTCGAGCCCAAGTATGTTGCGCAGCCGGCTATTGCGCGGGCGCTCGATATTCTGTTCATTTTGCATGCGGACCACGAGCAGAACTGCGGCACCAACGCTATGCGCTCGGTAAGCAGCGCGCAAACCGATCCCTATTTGTCGATGGCGTCGGCAGCGGCGGCCCTGGCTGGACCATTGCACGGCGGAGCCAATGAAGAAGTGTTGAAGATGCTGGATGAGATTGGCTCCAAGGACAAAGTGCCCGCTTACATCAAGAAAGTGAAAGATGGCGGGGTTAAGCTGATGGGATTCGGACACCGCATCTACAAGAATTACGATCCCCGGGCCAAGATCATTAAATGGACAGCGGAGCAGGTTTTTGAGGTTACGGGGCGCAATCCGAAATTGGAGATCGCTCTTGAGTTGGAGCGCATCGCGCTGGAAGACGAGTATTTTGTGAAGCGCAAACTCTATCCGAATGTCGATTTTTATTCCGGGATCATGTACCAGGCCATGGGATTCCGTCCGGAAATGTTCACCGTGCTGTTCGCGATTCCACGTACGGCGGGATGGCTGGCGCAGTGGCAGGAGTTGATCACAGACCCGGAACAAAAGATTGCCCGTCCGCGGCAGATTTATACGGGGCATGAAGAGCGGGAGTTTGTTGCGATGGGGAAGAGGACTGCAACTGCTGTTCCTGCGCGCTAATTCAATTCCCAGTCCGGGGCCGGGAACGACCGGGGCCAGCTAGGCAGTTTGCTTGTGGGCGAGCGCAGCCCGATACTGCCGCGTTTCCGACTGGGAAGTGATCACCTTCATCTCTTGCCAATCGTAGGGGAACTCTCGTCCGCAATCCAGGCACGCTACGTAGGTTCCGGTCAACGCGCCCGCCTGGGGACGGCGTCCCCGTCCGCGAATAGTAACTGGGAAACTGTAATGGGAATGCCTGCAACCGAAAATTGCGTCAAACAATCTTGCTACCATGGATCACCTTCCACGAGACTTCGCTCTCTGGCCTACTCAGGTGGTCTACGGGATTCGTCCCCTCGACCTACCCTCAATCCCTTAGATTCAGTTCGGGTAAGATTGGTTTCGCCTTTAGGGGATTCACTCTGAGAAAGCTGCTGTTTTTGCAAGTGCTTCCCGAAACAGCACTTACGGATTCAGATCGGTAGTCAAAACGGCTAGCTGAGATTAAAGGCTTTCCTGATGGTACCGCGCTCTTTCTGAATTTTTTCCTGAAGCAGAGTGATGCTATAGATGAGCTGCTCTGGGCGCGGTGGACATCCTGGGACATAGATATCGACGGGGATCACCTGATTCACGCTCTGCACCAGCGCGTAATTGTTGAAGACGCCGCCGGAGGTAGCGCACGCCCCCATGGAAATCACCCATTTCGGCTCCGGCATCTGCTCCCATAGTTGGCGGATCACGGGTGCCATCTTGTTCGACACGCGTCCGGCGATGATCATGAGATCGCTCTGACGCGGGGATGGACGAAAAACTTCCGCGCCGAAGCGTGCAATATCAAACCGCGACGCTCCCATCGACATCATCTCGATGGCACAGCAGGCCAGACCAAACGTCATCGGCCAGATCGACCCCTTGCGCATCCAGTTCACGGCCGAATCCAGTGTGGTCAGTACCACTCCTTCCGGCGTGGGATTGCCGAAGGTCAGATCCTTGACTACCTTTTTGCCGTTTTCGAGATCGACGTAAGGGCCGAAATTTAGTTCGGAGGGCATAGACCTATTTTAAACCAGACAAGACTCAAATGACGCTGGCGGCTAGAATTCGCAGCGCGGCGAACCGCTTTCCCTACGGGGGAGCCACCTGTACGTGGTCTCGCTACGCGCCATTTGTAGCTCCGTCTTCCGAATCATTTCGTCCCACAAAGAATCCGGCTCCGAATTGAAAATCTCGCTGGCCGCAGCCGGAAAAACGAACCAAGCTCCCAATCCCACTTCCTGCCGCAATTGATCTTGAGTCCATCCGGCATAGCCGAGATAAACATGGAAGATGCCGGGGCCAGGTCGGGTCGAAATAGTTTGTTCGAAGAGAGCTTTCGCGGTAATCAAGTAAACACCATCGAAGATGCTCTCTGCGCCTTCGAGCTTTGCCGGCGACTGGAACAAGGCAAACACCGCCGGCATTTCCATCGGTCCTCCGAGATAGACCGGGTCGGAACGGTCTTTCGCCGCCTTCAGGCTCTCAAGCGCTCGCGAAAGCGGAACGTCTGTGCGCCGGTTGAGGATGAGTCCGAGAGCGCCTTGGGCATCGTAACGGACCAGCAGGATTACGGTTTTAGCAAAATTGGGATCGCCGAGGTTTCGGCTGGCCACCAGCAACTTTCCTACGCTCAGATTTTTGGCACTCTTGGATTGGACGGGAAACGATTGGACGGGGAGAAAATCGGGTGACAGCAGTTCGCTTCCGGCATGGGACTCCGCAGCGACTGATCGAGGGTTCGCCCAGGTGTCCATCTCCGATACATCAAATTGTTTGACGTGACGGTTTAGCCTTCCGACTATCGTGGAGGCAAGAATTGCCGCAAATAGTGCGTAGAAGCATAGTTGGCGCAGAGACATGCTGCCCTCCTTGCATCTTTGTACGCGAGTTTAACTTGATTTAGTAACGGTCGCGAAATTGGCATAGCACTCATCGAGCGTCAATGAGCGCTAAGCGCCATAGCACTCATTGGCAGCCGTGCGCCACATCCTTGAATGCTCTACGGATTCACCACAATCTTCCCAAACATCTGGCTCTTCTCCAAATACTCATGCGCGGCACGGAGTTCACTCAGCGGAAACGTACGGTCGACCACCGGCTTCAGCCGCCCGGCAAATATATGTTGTAAGACTTCGTGGAGTTCACCCATGGTTCCCATGTAGGAGCCGAGCAGGCTCAGTTGCCGCCCAAATAGATGACGCAGATCAACGCCGACGTTTGGCCCGGTGGTGGCACCGCAGGTGACCAGAGTGCCGCCGGTTTTGAGGGACCTCACACTCTCGTCCCAAGTGGCCGCGCCCACATGCTCAACCACGATATCGACGCCTTCTTTGTTCGTGATCTTTCTTACCTCCTCGGAAATCTTTTGTTGATAGTGATTGATGGCGCAATCCGCGCCCAGTTCGCGGCCTTTGGCCAGCTTCGCTTCGTCGCCGGCAGTCGTAATCACGCGGCAGTGAAACAGCTTCGCAATCTGAATCGCCGCAATGCCAACTCCGGAACTCGCCCCCAGCACCAGCACCGTTTGTCCCGGACGTATGCCGGCTCGTCCCACGAGCATGTGCCATGCCGTGACAAACACCAGCGGGACGCTGGCCGCCTGATTGAAATCGAGCGAGTCGGGAATCGGGATCACGTTGGCCGAGGGAACCGCGATGAGTTCGCAGTTTCCGCCGTCCANNGGGGCACTGATTCTGTATACCTGCGACGCACTTCGCGCACCGTCCGCAGAAAATCATCGGAGCGATCAGTACACGCTGTCCAGCTTTGAATCCGCTGAGGTACTCGCCAACCTCGGCGACTTCGCCGGCAATATCACTGCCGAGAACGTGCGGCAGTTTTACTCCAGGTAGTCCCTTGCGCACCCAGACATCCAGATGATTCAGCGAGCATGCCCGTACGCGCACCAACACTTGATCCTTGCGCAGCTGGGGATCGGGAATGCCTTCATAAGTCAAAACTTCGGGACCGCCGAATTGATGAATGCGGACTGCTTTCATGAGAGCGTTCTCCTGATTAGGTCGGCTGCTACACAAGCATACTTCCCCAGATCGGGAATTCCCAATCCGGCATCTAGCTGAAATTTATCGCCCCGAGCCATTTAACCTCGCGCATGGCCGGAGTAGGGTTCTTTTGACGGTCTAAGGTTTAGAGGTTTAGAAGGCGTTGCCAGTGGGTACTGGACTTGGTCCGTCAAACCAATGAGTGGCTCATCAGCCATTGCAGTTCGACTCTGCCGCCTTCTGTACGGCCACTCACGAAATTAAAGATNNATCTACGAACAAATCGTGCAGCTCCGACGCGAAGGGCGCCGGGGCGCCGTCGCAACGATTGTTAATGTGCGCGGCTCGATTCCTTCGTTTAAGACGGCGAAGATGCTGGTGCGTGACGATGGCTCAATTGTAGGGACGATCGGTGGAGGCTGCGTCGAGGCCGACGTCTGGCAGGCGGCGCGTGAGGTGATGGAATCCGAGAAGCCGCGGACCTTGACGTTCGACCTCAATCAAGATCCGAAGTACGATACCGGGCTGGTTTGCGGAGGTACGCTGGAAGTTTTTGTGGAGCCGGTTCTGCCTCCAGCATTACTTTATGTTTTCGGTGCAGGTCACGTGGCTATTAATCTTTGCCAAGTTGCCGCGAATGCCGGATTTGACCTCATCGTCACCGACGACCGGACGTCTTACGCCACCAAAGAGCGATTTCCTGCTGCTCGCGAAGTGCATGCGCTGGAGTTCGACGAAGCCATCCTCAAGTTCGAGCCCAATGAGACTTCCTATATCGTTATCGTCACGCGCGGACATCGCGACGACATGCGTATCCTGCGCTGGGCGGTGCAGACTCGCGCTCGATACATTGGCATGATCGGCTCCAAGCGCAAGGTGATCGAAATCTTCAAGACGCTGCACCAGGAAGGCGTCCCCGCGCATCTGTTCGACCGCGTGCACGCGCCCATCGGACTCGACATCGGCGCCATCACACCCGAGGAGATTGCGGTTGCGATTACGGCCGAGCTGATTGCGATCCGGCGGCATGCCAATGCCGCTCTGCCTCACATGAGTTGGTTTCGCTCGCAGAAATCTCAGGCTGTAGGCGAAGATGCGGCGGACGCAGCGCTCGATGAAAGCAAATAAATTGCGGATTGTTAATTTCTAGGTGCTGAT
>PLUI01000111.1 GCA_003164855.1 Acidobacteriaceae bacterium | reverse complement strand
GGAAGTAATTTTGCGGACATGGATTTTGCCACGCGCGATTACTACCGACACGCGATCGAAGATCTTTCGCGCGGCTCGAAACATACGGAGATCGAAGTTGCCGAACGCGCCTTGCATCGTTCGAAAAAGGCGCGCGCGGAGCGTACCGACGGCCAGCCGCCGGACGATAGACGCTCCGACCCGGGTTATTACCTGATATCGCACGGACGTTGGTCTTTCGAGCGAGAGTTGGATTTTCACGTCCCCTCGAGACGATGGATTCTCCGTCTGTACGTCCGCGCAGCGGTCCCAGGTTTTTTGGGGACCATCGCGGTACTGACCGCCGTCATCTTAGCGTTCCCGCTATTCCACGCCAGCGAGATGGGATTGCACACCGGTTATCTCGTGTTGCTCGGCCTGCTTGCCGCAATTCCTGCCTCGGATTTGGCTATCGCACTGATCAACCGTGCGGTGACCGATCTGCTGGGGCCGCGCACGCTGGCCCGCTTCGAGTTGAAGGAGGGAATACCGACCGAGCTGCGTACATTCGTCGCAGTTCCGACCTTGCTCACCTCCGAGGAAGGAATCAAGGAACAGGCCGAGCGGCTGGAAGTCCATTACCTGGCGAACCCCGACGGCGATTTGCGTTTCGCATTGCTCTCGGACTGGATTGATGCTCCAACGGAAAGTTTACCGAGCGACGAAGACCTGTTGGTTACCGCTGCCGAGAGCATCGCAAACTTAAACAGGCGCCACGGTCCGCCACCAGGCGGAGGCGACCGCTTCTTTCTGTTCCATCGTAAACGCGTGTGGAATGAACGCGAACAAAAATGGATGGGATGGGAACGTAAGCGCGGTAAATTGATGGACCTGAACAACCTGCTGTGCGCCAAGTTTGACAGCTTCCCGCTGAAGGTCGGAAATCTTTCCATACTCTCCGGCGTTCGTTTCGTTATCACTCTCGATTCCGATACAGAGCTACCGCGAGGTTCAGCCAGCCGCATGGTGGGCACTCTGGCCCACCCTTTGAATCAAGCGATCATTGACCCGGAGAGAGGCATCGTTGTTGCAGGATACGGCATTCTGCAGCCCCGGGTGGGAGTCAGCGTTCAAAGTTCGGCGCGCTCTAGACTGGCCAGCATCTATTCCGGACAGACCGGCTTTGACATCTACACGCACGCGACCTCCGATGTGTACCAGGACCTCTACGGCGAAGGTATTTTTGTCGGTAAAGGAATTTACGAGGTGGACACGTTGCACCGCGTTCTTGACCGCCGGTTTCCGCGCAACGCTCTGCTAAGTCATGACTTGGTGGAAGGCGCGTACGCCCGGGCAGGCCTGGTCAGCGACATCGAAATAATTGAAGACTATCCTTCTCACTACAGCGCACACAATCGGCGAAAGCATCGTTGGATGCGAGGCGACTGGCAAATTGCGGGATGGCTGCTTCCGATGGTTCCCGAGGAATCGGGTCGACGAGTGCCCAATCCGCTTTCCGTGGTTTCAAGATGGAAGATTCTCGATAACCTGCGGCGCAGCCTGGTGGAACCTGCCATCTTCACCTTGTTCCTGCTGGGCTGGTTGTGCCTTCCGGGTGGGCCGGCAGCGTGGACTGCCGCCACTGTCGCCATTCTGTTCTTGCCGGCCCTGTGCCAGTTGGCATTCGATTTCGTAAACGCTGCGCTGCTGGGCAAGAAGTCGATCGTGCTCGATGCCTGGAATGCGTTTCTGAACGCCAGCATTGCGAACTGGTTGACCGTGACATTCTTGGCCCATCAGGCCCTATTGTCCATGGATGCCGTGGTGCGGACCATGGTCCGCCGGCTGATCACGCGGCAAAGACTGTTGCAATGGGAGACCGCCGCCGAAGTGGAGCTGGCAGGTGACAAGCACACCACGTTGGATATTTACCTGAACTGGACTCCCGCGCTTGCCCTGGGACTATTTCTCCTGGTGTGGCTAGTGCGCCCCGGCGCTGTTCTGGCCTCGCTTCCCATCCTTCTTTTATGGGTGTTCAGCAAACCAGTTTCATTGTGGCTGAACCGTCCTCCTCTGGCCCCGCGCAAAGAAATGTCTGATCGCGATCGTTGGTTGCTTCGTGAATCTGCGCTCCGAACCTGGCGCTACTTCGATGAGTTCAGCACGGAAGAGCACCATTGGCTGATTCCCGACAATGTGCAGGAAGACAATTCCAAAGTCGCACCTCGTATATCCCCGACCAACCTTGGCTTTCTCCTCAACGCACGTCAGGTGGGTTGCGAATTCGGTTATCTCACCGTGCCCGAATTCGCGCAACAGACGCTTCGAACCCTCGCGACAATTTCACAGTTGCCGAAGCACCGGGGCCACCTGCTCAATTGGTATGACACAAGGTCGTTGACCGTGCTCGCGCCTGCGGTCGTTTCCAGTGTCGACAGCGGCAACTTAGTAGCTTCGCTTTGGACGCTTCAGCAAGGATCCCTGGATCTTCTTAAGCAACCTCTCTTACCACGCGAGTTAGGCGACGGCCTTTTGGATCATTTATACGTCTTGGCGAGCCAGGGCGCTTTGCCGCGGCGAAAACTCTCCGGTATGGAGAAGGCGCTTAAGCAACCGGACAACCTGCAGTATCTTTTGGACGTTCCCGACTCAGTGCTCAAGGATTTGCAGCAATCGCCCGCCAATTCGAAAGGCGCAGACGTTTCTTGGTTGCAGGAGCATGTGAAAGAACGTATCCGACAGGTTTGCCGGGCAGCGCAGCTTTATGCTCCATGGTTACTGCCGGAGTACGGCGCTCTAAAGAGTGATCCCGCAATCTATTTGCAAGGTCGTCCCGGCAACGCTCCCGTGCTCGAGCAGATGCCCGGCTTTATCGATCATCTTGCAATGCAACTACGAGCGGCGCTTGATTCCTCTGCCCCCGGAGACACCGGTAAGCCTTACAGTGAGTTGCTTGACTTACTGCCTGAGGCGCGCTCCCGCACCATGCGTCTTATTGAAGATCTTAACAGGATCGCCCAGCAGTCAGGCACGCTGGCGGATGCAATGGATTTTTCCTTTCTCATGAACCCGGGCCGAAATCTGTTGTCGGTGGCTTTTGAGGTCGAGAAGGACCATAACCATCCCGGCTGTTACGACCTTCTGGCGAGCGAAGCACGCATCGCCTATTTTGTTGCCATCGCCAAAGACGATATTCCGCAGGAGAGCTGGTTTAATCTTGGCCGTCCCCCAATGGTAGACGAGGGAATGCCCGGTCTTCTGTCATGGACCGGCACGATGTTCGAATTTCTCATGCCGACGCTCTGGATGCGCTTGTATCCAAATACATTGTTGCAGCGCGCGGCAGAGGCTGCGGTGCGATCTCAACGAGCCTATGCCTCCGGTAAGAAAGTACCTTGGGGCATTTCTGAGTCAGCTTCCAGCCAATTAGATTCTTCTGGCAACTATCACTACTTCGCTTTTGGCGTTCCTCAGTTGGCGATTCACAAGCCCGAGCGGGACGGACCTGTGATCTCGCCGTATTCAACCTTCTTGGCCTTGGATATTGAGCCCGCTGCGGCGGTGCGGAATTTGCGCAACCTGCAACGCAAACGATGTTTGAGCTCATACGGTTATTACGAATCATTGGACTTTAGTCCATCGCGTCGCCGCTCATCTCGCGGCTTTGAAGCCGTGCGTTGCTGGATGGCTCACCACCAGGGCATGAGCCTTCTCGCAATGGCAAATTTCCTTCACGATGAAGTTGTGCGACGCTGGTTCCATAGCCATCCGCGCGTACAGGCCACCGAACTGTTGTTGCAGGAGAAGCCGGCTGGCCGCAGCAGTTCGTCAAGGCCCCGTACCAAAGTAGCGTGAACCAGTCGCAAGGCACACAAAAACAAGGAAACTAGCCCCGGAGTTTCACCATTGACCCAAGCATCCATGCGGAACCGTCACATTGTTACTCTCGCAGTTATCTTGACGTTCTCTTCGGGCATTTCCCCCATTAATGCTCAAGTCACAGATTCCCAGACGGAAGTACTAGTCATCGACACAAAATCCCCTGCGCACCCCTTCCCCCATTTCTGGGAAAAAATGTTTGGATCCGGACGGGCCATACTAAGCCTGCGCGAGGGTTATCGCGGTGACTTACGCGCAGTTAAGCAGATCACAGATTTTACCTACGTTCGCTTTCACGGCATCTTCAATGACGAAGTTGGTACTTACAGTGAGGATAGTCAAGGACATCCCGTTTATAACTTTTCTTACATTGACCAAATCTATGATGGCTTGCTGGCCAATGGAGTCCGTCCCTTCATTGAAATCAGTTTTATGCCCAACCAACTGGCGGCCAGCCACACCCTTCAAGCTTTCTGGTACCACCCAAATGTTGCTCCTCCAAAGGAGTGGAACCGCTGGGACGATCTAGTGAAAGCCTTCGCTCAGCACCTTGTCGAACGCTACGGAATCGATGAAGTTTCGCAATGGTATTTCGAAGTTTGGAACGAACCCAATCTCGATTTCTGGGCGGGACAACCTAGACAGGAGACCTACTGGGAGCTTTACGACCAAACGGCGGTTACGATTAAGAAGGTGAATCCGCGACTCCGCGTCGGCGGACCTGCGACTGCGCAAGCCGCCTGGGTTGACGCATTCATTAAGCACTGTGCGGAGAAACAAATCCCGCTCGACTATGTGTCCACACATGTCTACGCCAACGATACAGCGAAAGACATCTTCGGAACCCAGGAAGACATTCCTCGGGATCGCATGGTGTGCCGTGCGGTAGATAAAGTACACAACCAGATCAAATCGTCCAGCATGCCCAGCCTTCCCCTGATCTGGAGCGAATTCAACGCCAGTTACAAGAACGAGCCCGACGTAACCGACACGACTTATATGGGACCATGGATGGCAGATACAATCCGCCAGTGCGATGGTTTGGTCGACATTATGTCTTACTGGACCTTCTCCGATGTCTTCGAGGAACAAGGCGTGGTCAAAACCCCGTTCTATGGCGGCTACGGTCTCATTGCCGCAGATGGCATTCCCAAACCCGCTTTCAATGCCTTCAAACTACTCCACGAACTAGGAGACGAACGCCTCCAACTCGATTCCGAGTCCGCTCTGCTTACTCGTCGAAAGGATGGAACGTTAGTGCTCGCGGTGTGGAACTATGCTCCGCCGGAGCAATCCGGCTCTCCACGAAAAATAACCCTGCGCTTTAAGAGTACCAACCAAAAACATGCCTCGGTTTCGAGGGTGGACGGCGAGCACGGGGACGTTCACCCGGCTTACGAGAAGATGGGAAGGCCGCGTTATCCTACGCAGAAACAAATTCAGGAACTTCGCAGTGCAGCGAATCTTTCAGCACCTCAAGCCGAGCATCTCCAGCATGGCGAGTTAACCATAACTCTGCCCAGCCATGGGCTAGCGGTAATCGAACTCAAGTAGCAATCGCTTAACCATCGCTGAAAAATCGTTCGCTGCTTAAGGCTGATACTTCTTGAAGCCGGCCCGGTCCATGCCGCGCGTCGCCTCCTGGTTCTTCATGAACGTTTTCCAGACGAATCCCGTGCGGACATTCTCCGCCATCAGCATGGAAATGCCTGCATCAATGCCGATCGTGTCACTGTCGTACCAATTCTTGAGGGGGTTGAACGCGTTCACAAATCCGTAACGGCTCCACGCGCGACCGTAACGATCTTTAATATTCCTCAGCACACGCATCACGGGCTGGGTCATAAAAGGCAAAGAACCGGCCGACGCGCTGGGCACAATGGTTCCATCAATCGGCCCAATCATCGGCGGACCTCCCCAGATCACGTAGCCCTTCTGCGAATCGGAGGCGGAAATTCCCCACAGGTCGTCGCTGTAATCGGGAAACTGTTTGCCCAGTTCCAGGCAGAAATGCCGGTGGGCGTCGGTGGCCAGTATCGAGTTCTCAAAGTAATCGGCGTACTGGTCGCGCTTTCCGCGAAAATCAAACCAGGCTTGCGAATACTGATGCACAAACAACGGCGCGAACGAACCGATATAACGAATGCCGTCATATTCAAACCGAAGGCGCTTCCAGGCATTCCACGCCTCCGCTGGCAAGGGATGCGGAAGCGATCCCAAGCCCAGCAGATAGATCATCATCATCTCGCTGTAATAGTCCCAGCGATAGGGCAGAAACCCGAATTCCGGCGTCCACCCATGCGGCAATAATGAAGTATCCTCGGACAGCCAGCTCCAATCGACCCGGTTAAATATCTGGTAAGCCAGCAGGCTGATCTCAGAATGCTCCTCAAAATGTCTTCGGCAGGTGAGAACACCACACAGCAGGATGGCCGTGTCGACGGAAGAGACTTCGGAATCCCAAACTCGCTCGCCGGTGTTGATGTCGGCGAAGTGGTAGAAAAATCCCCGGTGGGTCGGCATCTTTTTCCAGAGGAACCGCAGCGTCGCCAAAACCCGGTCCCGCGCATCCGACGATGCAATGAATTCCCGTTGTTCCCCGATACAAAGAGCGGTCAGGCCAAATCCTGTCGCCGCAATACTGGCCACAATCGAGTTGTCATCTTTCGATACGTTGCACCGATCCCTGATCAACCCGGTTTGCGGACTCGCCTGCTCCCAGAAGTATTGAAAGCTTCGCTTTTCCATCTCCTGCAGAAAATCATCGTCCTCGGGCGAGAGACCGGCCGCAGCCTGGGGAACCTGCGGTGCCTGCGTTTCGGCGATCGATGCAAATACCTGGTCGCTATCAAGAATTCCCAGCAGACCAAGGCCACCGATTTGAAAAAGGAGTTCCCTTCGCGAAAGGCGTTTCTCAGGAAATTTATTTTCTTTCGTGCGCATCAGTTAGGTTTAGATGCATCCATATCGACTTGGAACAGTGAATAACCATGATAGCCAGAAAACTTGCCGTGCGAAAACTGCGTCATAGAATGTTAAAACATAAGGGATCGCAATGAGTAGACGCAAGACCATCGCAATTTGGGCAGCCGTGATTGTTGCCATTCTGGCGACTGCTTCAGCCGTTGCCCTGCTAAGTCGCCGTCGACCGGTGACCTTGAAAGGCGCCGTCCTACGTCAGGATGCCGACCCCAACCGCCAACTACCGCTGGCAGATGTTCAAATCACCGCCGTCAATGCCTTAGGAAGCGCGGCCTCCAAGTCCGACTCTTCGGGCCTTTTCACCTTGACGCTGCCGAAAGGTCTTCGGCGCCGTCAGGAAGTAGTCCTGAGTTTCCGGCATGAAGATTATCGGCCACTCGATGTGAACGATTTCATCGGAGACAAAATCTATATTGCCAGGATGGTCCCCCTTCATCAGGAAACGACCGCCGAAACCCGCACCGGTTCCTCGGTCGCGAACACCCGCATAAGATATTCCGTAAAAGCTACGACCGAGGCCAACGTCGGCACCGCCGTCAGGACGTTTCAAATAATCAATACCGGAAACACGCCCTGTAACAATCATCCTCCGTGCGCGCCTGGCGGCAAGTGGAAAGCCGCGATCGGCACTTTGTCGCTGGATGCTGGGGAAGGAAACGAGTTCCGCAATGCCAGAGTTTCGTGCATCGCGGGACCGTGCCCCTTCACGAAAATCGAGCAGGAAAACCCGGCCCAGGATCGGCGCCGCTTCAATATTTCGGTGCTCAACTGGTCCGACACCGTTACTTTCCTGGTGGAAGCTGAAGTGGTTCATCCCATGACCAGCGACATGGTGCGCGAAACCTACCCGGTAATTTTCGGACGTGCATTGAACTTCAGCCTGCCCGCTTCCGCCGAAGGCCCCAGCATCGAAGCCGAGATCCAGGGTGACCCTATCGTCTTTCCTCTTGGCCCCGATCTCTTCCTGCGCTGGGCGGATTGCCACATGGTGGTCGACCGCGACCAATCCAAGAACTATCGCTGCGAACTCAAACCCGGCTACCAGTTCCACTAGATTAGATTGAGGCTCCGGCGATCAATATCCAGCAGGATGTCCACATCATCGACCGGCACCTTTACTATGCCCTCCAGGTGGTTTCCGAAGATCACGCGGCCATCCAAGAAATTAGCGAGTCTGTCGCTTCTCACCTCACTTGGAATACTCGTCTCGCAAGCGGACCTGCCGGTCGGTCATTGGAACCTCGCGTCCTGCAATGAAGACCTGCTTCACATCGGTCTTCACGTCCAGCGGGTCGCCGTTCGCCACCACAACGTTGGCAGTTTTGCCGACATCGAGGGAACCGAGTTGGTCGGCCACGCCCCAGATTTCGGCCGCGTTGATGGTGATCGCCTTGAGCGCTTCATCATAGGGGAGGCCGAAGGCGGTTGCGAATCCCGCCTGGTCGGGCAGGTTGCGCACGTTATGGGCAGAGTACGAGGCTAAGACGATCTTGACACCGCGTTTGTAGAGCTGCGCCGGAAGGCTGTAGACGGTATCGTAGCGCTCATCTTCTTTTGGAGCTTCGTAGATGGGCCCGACGATTACCGGCACTTTGAGACTGGCCACGTAGTCGAGAATCGGCTGAGAGTGGCTGATGTGGTTGAGCACGAACTTCAGCTT
Source organism: Acidobacteriaceae bacterium (assembly GCA_003164855.1). Lineage (GTDB taxonomy): Bacteria > Acidobacteriota > Terriglobia > Terriglobales > Acidobacteriaceae > Sulfotelmatobacter. The sequence continues at coordinate 13,053 of PLUI01000111.1, read as the reverse complement.
GAACTCNNTTTTCTTGCCTTCCAGATAAGGGACCAAAGCTTCCAACTTGAGATCGCGTTTAGGAGGGAGCGGCCCGGGCTTCTTGTCTTTGTCTTTGCTCTGGGCGGCGTCGGCTTTCTTGCGCTCGTAGTCGGTCCACTTCGATTTGTAGTCTTGTGCGTCGATAAAGGCCTGGCGCAATTGTGCTGCCAGGCCCATGCGGGTCGACGGGAACTTGCGCTTCTCGAAACCGCCTTTGTTGCGGCGCTGATCCCGGTGAAGTTCAGAGGCATTGCGTTATCGCGGATCAGGAGCATCTCGGTAGCATTGGCTCCAGCCAGTTGAATGAAAGAATCCTGGCCGGGCAGCGTATCGCCGCTCTCGGGCGCGATGACAGCATTGGTGATGCCATTCATGCGAGCCACCGGGATCAGCGCCGACTCGGCGTGGAACGCCTCGGCCGTGTGCATGTGGGGCATGATCTCGTCGCTCAATTCAACCAGATCGTTGGTCATCTCTTCGGCGGAGATTTCCGTGAGGCCGAGTTGCGTCTCGGAATCGATCAGGCCAGGATAGATTGTCATGCCGGTCACATCGATGACCTGCGCACCGCTGGGGACGTTGACGGAAGCCGCCGCGCCGACGGCAGCGATCTTCCCGCCTTGCAGAATGATCGTGCCGTTCTCAATTACGCCGTGAGTAACAGTCAACAGCTTGCCACCTTTGAGAACGATAGGCTTGTCCTGCGCGGCGATTTTCGGCGACCCAATCAGAATTGTCACCCCGAGCAATGCAAGAAATCTGCATCTCGCTGATAACTGAGAACCGAGAACTGAGAACCGGCTTGTCATTCTCCCTCCTTGTAATGCGTGGTTCCAAGGCCTGGTAGCGAGCGGTCGAAGTACACCTCGCCATCGATCAGAACCTTTTGCGGCACACCGTAACTCGACAGCGGATATCCTTCCCAGATCACCAGGTCGGCGTCCTTGCCAACGTCAATAGAACCAACACGATCGTCCACGCCGACGATCCAGGCGGGGTTCAGCGTGATCATCTTCAAGGCTTCTTCTTCGGTGGCGCCGCCGTAACGCATGGTCTTGGCGGCTTCCTGATTGAGGCGGCGCGTGTAATCCTCGGAGTCGCTCTTGATGGCCACGCGCACGCCCTTGCGCATGGATATCACGGCGTTCCACGGAATCGCGTCCCAGGCCTCCTGCTTAAAGCCCCACCAGTCGGCCCAGGTGGCGATACCAATATTGTTGGCGGCTAATTCGTCGGCAACTTTGTAAGCTTCGACAGCATGGTGGAAGGCGCGAATCTTGTAGCCGAATTCTTTCGCCATCGCGATTTCGGTCAGCATTTCGTCGGCGCGATAAATGTGAATCTGCACCATGATTTTGCCGCGCAGCACGTCGGCCAGGGCCTCGAGCTTCAGGTCGTGCTTGGGCGGGGTGGCATCTTTATCGCCGCGCTTCACCTTCTCGTTGTAGCTGTCCCATTCGCGCATATAGTCCTGCGCCTGAACCAGGGCTTCACGCTGCACCGCAAAATTGCCCATGCGGGTCGAAGGCAGCTGATCACGGCTGCCATAGACGCGCTTCGGATTCTCGCCGCTAGCGAACTTGATCGACCGGGGCGCATTGGGGAAAAGCATTTCATCGCGCGCCGCGCCGTACTTGTGCTTGATGACCACCGCCTGTCCGCCGATCATGTTGGCCGATCCGTGCAGCAACAGCGACGTGGTGACGCCGCCTGCCAGCGCACGGTAAATCGCCTTGTCCTGGTAGTCGAAAGCGTCTTTCATCATCATGTGCGGCGTGATCGGGTTGGTGGCTTCGTTGACGTCGTCATCGAGAGCAATGTGCGAGTGCGAATCGACGATCCCCGGGGTCAGGTACTTACCTCCGGCATCGATGACCGTGGCGCTGGCGGGCGCGTTCACGGTTTCGCCGACTGCGGCGATCTTGCCGTCTTTGATGTAGACCGAGCCATTCGTTATATTGCCGTGCGTCACGGTCATCACAATGGCGTTCTTGATCACGATGTCGTGACGGGCTGTGCCTTCGGATTGCCCGAATGCAGCCGCGGATGCCAGCGCCATCGTCAGCCAGAGGCAGCAGGGCGTAAGTGTCCTTGCGGAAATCAAGCGCATAAGTTGGACTCCAGAAGAAGTCGTGTACAGCACTGGGATTGTAGGAGCAGCAGCGAAAAGGGTCAATGTGAAACCCGGAGTTCCGCGGCGAAGGTTATTCGCAGCGTATCGCCAGCATGGGATCGACTTTCGAGGCGCGCCGCGCTGGAATGTAACTGGCCGCTACAGCCACAACAGCCAACAGAGCCGCCGCCAGCCCAAGCGTGATTGGATCGGCGGGCTTCACCCCGAACAGCAAAGAACTGGCTGTCTTCCCCATCGCGACGGAGAGCCCAAGTCCAATGACAATGCCGATGCCCAGAAGCAAAAGGGCCTCGAGCAAGATCATGCCCAGGATGCGCAAACGTCCGGCGCCGAGCGCCATGCGGATGCCGATTTCGTTGGTTCGCCGCTGCACCATGTAAGACATCACGCCATATAAACCGATCACAGCAAGCACGGCCGCAAGAAAGCCGAAGAAGCCGGAAAGCGTGGCCATCAGGCGCTCGCGCACGAGGGTGTCGCGGATGTCGGATTCGAAAACGTGGAACGTGAGGCTGATTTCCGGATTGGCCTCGGCCAGCCGGCGTTTCACGGCGGAGATGGTGTCGCCCGGGGGCGCGTGGGAGCGGATCATCAGCGTGTCAAAATCATCGGGATCCGGGTCCTGCGCGACAGGGGCGAAAGCAATGGCGACGTTTTCATCGCGGAGATCGTTATACTTCGTGTCCTGCACCAATCCAACAATTTGAACGACGAATTCCGGATGATGCGGTCCGACAGGTGTGTGGAAGCTCATGCCCACGGGATTGGCGCCGTGGGCCAGGGCGCGCGCAAAAGCTTGATTGACGATGGCCACTTTGGGAGAAGTCGCAGTATCGCGCTCGTCGAAATCGCGGCCGGCCAGAAGCGGAGTCTCCAGAGTGTGGAAGTAACCCGGGCTCACCCAACTCCTGTCCATCGTTTTCTTTTGCTTGGGATCCTGGCCGTCCATCCAAATATCGGCGTTGGACATGTTGCCGCTCAGAGGAACAACTTCCGTCTCGGCGGCGGCGTCCACGCCCGGAGTTGCGCGCACCTGCGCGAGCAGATCACGCTTGAACGGCTGACGGCGATCGGGGGCGAGCTTTAGTTCAGTAAGGTCCAAATTCGTGATGAGGATGTCTTTGGCGCGGAAGCCGGGGTCGACACTCAGAAGCTTTCCCAAGCTGCGGGAAAACAAGAGCGCGCCCACCAGGAGCACGAGCGAGAGCGCAACCTGAACCGTCACCAGCCCGCGCCGCAAGCCGAAGCGCTCGCGGCCTGCCGTGTTGCCGCGGCCTCCGGCCTTCAGCACTTCGGCCGCACTGTTGCGCGTGGCGCGCATGGCGGGAGCCAGTCCAAACAGGAAGCAGGTCAAAACCGCGAGGCCCAACGTGAAGCTGAGCACGCGCCAATCGGGCGTGAGATCCACAAACACCCGATTCTGCTCGGTGCTGATCAATGAAACCAGAAACTTGCCAACCGAATTGGAAAGCACAAGACCGATCGCGGCGCCGGTGGCCGCTAAGAGAAAGCTTTCGGCCATCAACTGCCGGATCAGGCGCCCGCGTGACGCTCCCAGCGAAAGCCGAATGGCAATTTCGCGTTCGCGCGCGCTGGCTCGCGCCAGCATCAGGCTGGCGAGGTTGGTGCACGCAATCAACAGCACAAATCCGGCGATGGCCAGCAGCAGGTTGAGCGGCGTCTCGTAGTCCTTGCGGATGTCGGAGACGCCGGTGCCCACCGGGAGCACTCCGAGATGAAAGGTCAGATAGTGTTTCTCTTCCTCCGCGCCGAATTTCGTGATGGCGGTTGCTTCGAATATTTGCGGAGACACCGCGGCCAGCTGAGCCGAAGCTCTCTCGAAGGTCCAGCCCGCTTTGAGGCGGCCCATGACCGAAAGCCACCACTCATGAGGCACATCCAGGCGCGCTTCCTCGCCACGGATCATCGGGTCCGCGCAAATCGGAACCGCCACATCGAACTGCTTGCCGACTTCGAGGCCGTAAAAACTCGCCGGCGTGATGCCGATTATTTCAAAGGGATGATGCTCGATCGTCATCTTGCGCCCGATGGCCGAGGTATCTCCGCCGTATTCCCGCTTCCAGAACGCTTCGCTGATGACCACGCCGGGCGAACCGCACCCGCGCTGATCGTCTTCCACAGTCAACAGTCGCCCCAGGACAGGCTGCACGCCGAGCACCCGGAAGAAGTCTCCGCTCACGTAAAGGGCATCCACGCGGTGCATCTCGCCGCTGGGCGCGATGTTGAGAGGATCTTGGGCCCAGGCAAACATGCCAGAAAACCCCTGCTGCTGGGCGCGAATCTGCTCCCACTGCGGGTTCGTCAGCATGGGGTGCGACGACGTAAAATTACCCGTCCGTCCGTGCGGCTGAATGATGCGCACCTCGGCCAATTGGTCCGGATTCTTAAGCGGAAGCGCAGTCAAGCGGATGGAATCGAGCAACTGGAAGATGGCGGTGTTCGCGCCGATGCCGAGCCCCAGCGTGAGCACTGCAACAGCCGTGAAACCAGGGCTGTTGCGCAGCATGCGCAGAGCGTAGCGGATATCCTGAAGCAGGGCAGTCATAGTGTCTTCCAATGGCCCAGAAACCTCGGCCAAAATGTCCTAACAACCAGAGAATGCAATTCTCACGCCGAAGCTGTGCAACTCACAATCCATTGAAAGGCGGGAAGTAAGGCCTGATGAATACCGGGCATAAAGGGCTCTCGATGTCCGTTTCCGAACTCCTCTGTTCAGAAGCGAACAACCCACAAACCACTTTCCTTCCTCGCTCGCTCCCTTATCACGGGTTACCCGGAGGTCATTCCGGGAGAGAAGTCGGCTTCTGGGAAATTGTTATCGACTTCCGCGAAGCCGGTTTCTGGCTAAGTTCGCCGAACGTTGAACTCAGGCGAATCCGACATCCCCCGAACTGATTGGTAACCGAATCGGAATTGTTCCTCGATCCGAACATTAGCTGGTAAGTTCGGCTAGCTTTCCTGCTGCGACGATTGTGCTGGAGGTGAGCCTGCCAGTGCTGAATGAGATTTCACGGAGAATTAACACTTCCGCAACATAGACCTCTAATACTCCTATTACGGTTACTTTTCCTGGAGGTTTCACATGAAGGCGAACAAACTAGTATTTGCTGGGGTTGCGCTCATAACCACACTGGCGTTGTCGGCACATGAAATGGCAGGTCAGACAAGCCCTGTGGGTTCGGGCAAGATCAAACATGTGATGCTGTTGAGCATTGACGGCATGCACGCCGTGGACTTCTATAACTGCACGCACGGGATCTCCGGCGTGAACGGCGGCAATCCGTACTGTCCGAACATGGCAGGGTTGAGCCAGACTGCGATCAACTACGTGAACACTACATCGTCCAAACCTTCGGACTCTTTTCCCGGAATGGCGGCGCTGGCTTCTGGCGGCACGCCAAAATCGACCGGTCTTTACTACGATGTAGCCTATGACCGTTCGCTCGATCCTCCGGCCGAGAAGACCGGCACGGGCCTGGGTGCTGGGCCCTGCATTCCATACGGAATACCATCCGGCACAACTACCGACAACGACCAGGGCATTGACATTAACGACACTCTATTGAACGGTGGCGCTCCGGGCGCGGGTCTGACAGAGGGCGGGATTGCCTCGATTGACCCGAAGCATTTGGAGCGCGATCCGCAAAATGGCTGTGCGCCGGTGTATCCCTGGAACTTCATTCGGGTAAACACGGCCTTTGGCGTGGTTCATGCGGCAGGCGGATACACGGCGTGGATCGACAAGCACCCGTCCTACTCGTTTGTAGGTGGGCCCGGCGGCAAGGGCCTGGATGACTATTATTCTCCGGAGGTCGACTCGACAGTGGTGCCCTTACCCGGTGTAAAGACGGTGGAAGGTGTTCCGTGCGACCCCATCCGCGACCCGCTTGGCACCTCAGCGTGGAACGCCAGCTTCGAAAACATCCAGTGCTATGACGCGATCAAGGTATATGCGTTGCTGAACGAAATCGCGGGCAAGACGCACTCGGGCAAGCCGGCAGTTGTGCCGGCGGTCTTCGGCATGAACTTCCAATCCGTGTATGTTGGACAGTCTGTGAATGAAGCGGGTGTGGCCGTGGGCGGCTACAAGAACGCTGCGGCCCTGCCCAGCGTGGAGTTGCTGGGCGAGGTTGAATACGTCGACACTGCCATCGGCGAAATCCTCAGCGCGCTGAAGGAGAACGGCATCTACAACAATACGCTGGTTATTATCACCGCAAAGCACGGAGAGTCACCGATCGACCCGACCCGGTACGTGGCCGACGGTACCGATACTCCAGCGACGCTGCTGGGAAATTTAATTCCATGGTCGGAATCTCCGCTCAACACGTCAGGCATCGGCGCAACGGAAGATGACGTATCCGTACTCTGGCTGAAGAAGGGTGTAAACGTAGACACTGCGGTAGCCATCCTCGAAACCGATGCGACCGAGATCGGCATGGGCGAGATCCTCTACGGGGCTACGCTAGCGCCGAACTACAACGTCGGCGGCCTCGGACCGGGCGAGGATTCGAGGACGCCGGACATTATTGTGACCCCGAATATCGGAGTGACGTATTCGAGCAGCACTGCGATGATTGGAGATCACGGCGGGTTCGCGCATGACGATACCAATGTCATCCTGCTGGTGGCGAATCCAAGCTTCACCCCACAAACCGTCTCGGCCGAAACCGCGACCATACAGGTCGCGCCGACTATCTTGAGAGCGTTAGGCCTGAATCCTGGGCTACTGGACGCGGTGCAGCAGGAAGGCACGCCGGTGCTGGCTGAAGTTGCTTCGCAACTCGGAAGGTAGTCATTATTTAGGAAAGAGCAATACGTCAGAGGAGCCGGAATGCGGCTCCTCTTGTTTTTTCGCGTCGCCGAAGACGGCCGCACCGATCAACCGAAAGAATTTACGCGTATGCCACGCCTAGCGCGGACGGCGGCGTATGAAGCAACCGGAAATTTCGCGGTGGCGATGAACGCGACGGGTCACACGGACGCACGTACCGCAATGCGGTATCAGCATCCTGCACTCGATTCAGTCCCGCGAAGCCATCGACCAGAAAAATCTGCGTCACAATGACTTGAGGATACAGAGAGAAACATCGGTAAGTGATTGAAAGAATGGAGCCGACGAGCGGACTTGAACCGCTGACCTGCCGATTACGAATCGGCTGCTCTACCAACTGAGCTACGTCGGCCTCTGCTTAGGTCCTTCCAGTTTATCAAATCATGTTTATCAAATCATGGGAAAGCAAACATTGAAGGCGGGCAGACACTGCACCCGAAGAGGAAATGCCACTTACATTCGCCCATGCGTGCTGCGCGGCTATGCGGCGCGAGCCGCTACCAGTGCGTCGTACTCCTCCTGCGATTGCACGGGCAACAAGACCCACAAGGTATAAACACCGACGGCGGTACCGAACGGAATGTTGAACAGCGATAGAAATCCCAGAACCAGCGCGATCACACGAGCCCAAGGTTCCCGCTGCAACAAGCCCCAGCCCGCGATGAATCCGCAAGCCGCCTTGGCCAGGATGAAGATTGCCACCACGCTTAACAGCGGGCGCAAGAAAGCGGTGGGAGCCTCCGGTGCGCCCATTTCATGGAGATGCGCCATCAATGTGTTAGCGACGATGTAGAGGACCACGCCGCCGATCGTATTCATAGCCGAGATCGCCAACCAAAGAATACCCAGCAGATGAACATGCTCCTGCACGCGACTACGCCGCGGCTGGAGCGCAGTCACGGGTCCGACGACTGGCTTGCCACATCGGCTGCAAAATCCCTGGCCCGGCTGTACCGCGGCGCCGCATCCATCGCAGAACATAAGTTCCTCCCCTGGGGACTCGCCGACTACTACATACCTCTCAACAGATGATACGCAAACTCTGGCCAAGAGTTCCGTTCGAGTGTTATCAAGATTCGGTCGAACCCTCATTTGATCACAACGCATTTCTAAGGATGGAACTCTCACCACAAAACGAAAAGGCCGCCCGGCAACAGGGCGACCTCTTCTTTTCAAGGGAGAATAGTTCCAACAGAGGGTTTAGAATCCGTCGAAACTTTCTGACAAAATCTTATGGGCCGAAAAAGGGGGGTGTCAAGCAATTTCTATCAAATAAATGTCTTTGCTTTCAATGACTTACGTAATCGGTCAATACTTATGCGAAATGTCCCAATTTGAGACAGAAAGCCGCAGAAAAGGGGGTAACCCGATAAGGCTGCGGTACTTAAGGCCTATTTAGTGCGTCTGAGGGATCCTGTGGACCAGGAGAAGAGGGCTGCCCTGCCGTCTCCCCTAAGTCCAAAGAAATGAATTCAGTTTGGTCGGCACGGCCGAAAACTGGACCTGGAAAATAGCGCCGCAACAGAACTCGCGCGCCGCCGAAAGCAACTCCCGCCGCCAGCGATATCGCACCCACGATGATGCACAGAAGAATAATGTTGACCAGCAAATTGGCAATGTTGTTCTTCTTATCGAAATACGTGTTCTCGTTCCACGTGACGCTGGCGTCATAGTTCACAGCACCCAAAAGCGTTTGGGCAGCGCTCTGCGAAAGTGGACCAGCGGCGATGGCCACGATCGGTCCGGTACGCTTATCGAAGAATGTGCCGACGTTTTCCACGGCCTCCACTCCGGCCTGCGGCTGAGCGGCATGGTTGGCAGCGTCGATGCGGCGCAAATGTTCAGCCGCCAACGCCGGCGTCGGATACTCGATCAGCATGAGCGTAGCCTCACCGCCCGCAACGGAATACTGCCCGAGAACCACTTCGGGGTTCGCGCCGAAATCCACGAGATCCGCGGGAATTGGAGACGTGATTGCCCCTAGGCCCAGCGGTCCTTCCGCATACTTTTCCGTATTGGCCTCGTAACCATGATGCGGCATGAAGGCAAGAATTGGCGGCAGATTTCCGGCATTTCCGCTAGGACGCGGCAGAGCGCCCGCCAGTTCACGCAGACTCGCCGCCGACATTACCGACAACTCGTTGAACACTGCATCCACTACGATGTGTCCGCGATAAAACAGCACGCGTCGATCGGCCGATGCGCCCTGGTCTCCAATCTCCTCCCGCGCCATCCCCGGCTGCAGGTAGAACGTGTATGCGCCGAAGGCGCCACTGGCATCGGTAAACCTTGCGGCGCGGATTTTCAGCGTGCGCCCATCGTCGCTCTTGTAGGCAGCGGCTTCGAAGTCGGTGAATCCGTATTCCTTCAGCAGCGCCGCGTTGCTGGGATCGGCAGCAGCCGCATCTTTGCTCGGCCGGGCTGCGCCTTGCATTTGCCATCCAGCAAACTGTTTGGGAAGGATCGGCGGCAGAGGCGAATCCGCGCCGGGAGCAGCTAACAAGACGCTCTCGAAAAGAATAACAATAGCAACGACGAGTACCGGCCTGGAAAAAAGCATGGATGCACCGCGTGACACAGAATTCCTTACTTGATTAGACCACAGCGGGCAGGAAAAAGTTTCCGGGAGGCGATTCTTGGCGAGGAGGGTCGCTCAAGTAACTCGCTCGGCTGGTCGATTAGAAAACCTACTGACCAGCGTCCTTATCCATCTTGCTGGCGACCTTAACCCCGCTCAGCCCGTTCACGTACTTGGCGATGCCGCGATAGAGCGATTCGGCAATGCGNNGACGGCATGTTCGCGCCGATCAACACGATAAACGGAGCCTTCTTCACGCCACGGTCGCGAATGGCCGGACTCTTCACCGCGAGTCCGCTGTGCAGCGACGCCTGCACGTCCCCGGCAAACTCCCGCGACTCTTCGATCTTTTCCTTGAGCGCGATCTTCTTCACCAGGTCCTGCAGTTCGTAAATGGATTTCTCCGACACTGCGTTCTCGCGCGCCGCCACCTCCAGCGCTTCCGGCGAAGACGTGAAATTCAAGTAGTAAGTCTCCACTCCGCGGGCGTCGGGGTCGTGGCTCGAGTTGGCGTGAATCGAAACGAACAGGTCGGCCCGCGCCTGGTTGGCGATCGCGGTTCGCGTTTCCAGCGGGATGAAGGTGTCGTCCTTGCGCGTATAAACCACTTCCGCGCCCAACCGCGTCTCNNTCCGATCGTGCCGGTATCGTGGCCTCCGTGGCCAGGATCGATTACGATCTTGCCGATTTTCAACCCGAGAGCACGGATCAGAGAACGGTCGCCGCTTGCCGTGGGCTTCGCCTCGCGAATATCCAGGTCGGATGCGCTTCCCGCCCGGCCCGAGGCGAGCGTGCGCGTGGTACCTCGATGTCGCGAGCCGACTGCCTTGCCGCGGACAGCATCGGGAGCGCCGGAATCCAAGCCGTCCGATTGGCTTTCGAGATCGTTGTCGATCACCTTTTTCGAGGCGACGACATTCCGCGACGTCACCAATTCTTTCTTTACCACTCGAACATTTTGCTTTGCGGATTCCGATGCCGGCACGTCGGCGTCATCGTCGTCGTCCGCGTCGACCACTCTTTTCACCACCGCGGTCTGAGGGGCGGCCGGCGCTAAGTCGGTGGACTTTGTCGCCAAGGAATTTGATCCTGCTTCGCCGGCTAGTTTTGGCGCGACAACTCGGGCTTCCTCCGGCAAAGAGGTTTCGCCGGCCTCTTTGTGCTTGGCCCGCCCATTCTTGCCGTGAATATCGATAATCAAGCGGTAGGGATTGGGCAGCAGGAAGGCATCGTAATCGGAAAGATTGTCGACCTCCAACACAACCCGCGTACGTCCGGGCGCAAACTGCGCCACCCGTACCTTCTTCAGGAATCCGTCGTCCACGTCGAAGCTCTTGCCGACCAGCGTAGAGGCCAGCTTCGTACCGCTGAGATCGAAAAAAATACGCGCCGGAGTTGCAATCCTCTGCGAAGAAAACTTAACGTCGCTTTCCACATCGATGGCCACGCGCGTGTAATCGGGCGTGGACCAGTGCCGTATGCCGGTCACGCGCGGCAGACGGTCAGGCTGCGGCACCGGTGACTCGTCTTTTGTCACAGCCGAGCGCGAACTCTGACTCTCCGCAGCCGCTTCCGTACTACTTCTCGCAGATTTTGTTGATCGTGCTGTCTCGGTGGCCGGTTGCGNNCAGTACGAGCCGCTGCGCGTGTTCTGGGGCGGAGCCGCGCTCATGGGCATCGCGGCGGCGGCCGTGTTCCTGCGCTTCCTGGTCTATTTCCAAAATAGCCTGCCGCGCATCGTCGGCCAGCCGATTGTGAGGATAGTGCCGCAGAAACTCCTGAAACGTCGCGCGCGCCGCTTCCGAATCGTTGAGATCGTCTTTATAAATTTCCGCCACCGTAAACAAGCCGTCGGCGCGGTATTTGCTGCCGGGATATTCCCGCCGCAAAAACTTGTATTGCTCGATAGCCTTATTCAGGATTGTGTTGTCTTCAAAACGCCGTCCCATTTCCACCAGCGTCTCCGCCACCGCAACTACACTGGGATCAGCCTTTGTCGAGGTGGGTGCGCCCAGATAAACCGAGCGGTAGGCATTCAGCACGCGCTGGTAATCGTGTCGCGTCCTATCGGCAGTAGGCCGGCCGTTTAGCGCCTCGCGCATGCGCTCGGCGGCGGCAAAGTGCTCGCGTGCCCAGGCGTCCGAATGGTGTGCGCGGGCGTGCGCCGGCTGCGTGGCCAACAAGGCCAGCATCAACAACGCTCCCCACAGACCACGCTCCCGCGATGAGCTCTTCAAAATAACCAGCCCGCGCTTTCGTTCCTGCTCGTTGAACCAGTTGGTGGAACCAATGCCCTGGGTGCCTGAGAGATTAAAAGTAATTAAACAGATGCCGCAAACTTAATCAGTGTTGCTAATGTGGAGCACGCCCCGCGCATCCCGCTGAACTGTAACGGGATCGTGCGAAGCGCCAGTCGGGTCAATGGCGGAGCCTCCGTAGTACAGGTTGGTGATCCGCCGGACATAATTTTGGGTTTCGGCGTAGTGCGGTACGCCGGAACTGCGCGCCACCGCTCCCGCTCCCGCGTTATAAGCAGCCAGGGTCAATTTGATGTCGCCGCCATAACTTTCCAGCAACTGCTTTAAATGACGAACTCCCGCGTCCACATTTTGTTCCGGATCAAACGGATTTTTCACGTTCAGCTGGCGCGCCGTCGAAGGCATCAGCTGCATCAGCCCCATCGCCCCTTTGCGCGACACGGCATTGGGATTGAAGTTCGATTCCACCTTCACCACCGCGCGCACAAGGTTGGGGTCCACATTATGCCGGGCTGCAGCCTGCTCAATGGCGCTGTCAATGTCTCCTGACGTAGTCAACGCACCGCCAAAGTTGGCGGCGGCAATCCTGGCGTTCGCCGATTGCTTCGATTCTCGACCGATATACTGGCTGACCTCGGCGGCCGCCGACCGGGCCGCTTGCATGGCCGCCGCATTTGGCGGAGGCACACGCTTCCAGCGATTCTCCTTGGAACTCCAGTACATCAGCTTGCGCCGTGGCGCCTCAGCCTCTTGCGGGTGCCGGGTTTGACTCGCCGGAGCAGCCTCGTTCACGTAGATCGTGCGTCCGTGCTCATCCGTTGCGGTGATCTTTTCAGCAGGCCCATCGCCCTCCGCGGCACGTAGCTGGGGCATGAGAAAAAGAGAGGTCGCGGCTACGGTGCTGACCATCAGGGCGATTTGCAGGCGCTTTCGCATTACCGGGCTTTTATTCCTCATTTTTGGCGAAGACGGACCTCACCCTCGCATCTTGCTACCCGGAACCTGACGGAGAATCTCAACCAGAGTAGAACGATTATAGGCGCGCTAGAAAGCCGGAGCAATCACCCCAAAGGGAGTAGAACCACCGAAGTAATCTCGGTAACCAGCTGAAAACATGGTTCTTAGGAATTCAGGAATGCTGGGAGGACCTTGGAAAGCCGTCACCGATGGTTGGGAAGGGCACGACTTCAGTCGTGCCGCATAGAAC
>PLUI01000115.1:8406-8612 GCA_003164855.1 Acidobacteriaceae bacterium | reverse complement strand
ATCTTTCGCGAAGCAAACCAGCGGATTCCAAGCATGAACGGAAAGATCGGCAACAGAAATGCCCCGATGCCGAAGAACTGCAGTGTGAGGTCTGAGACGAGCGCTCCGACCACGCCAATCCAGTTGCGGGCAGCATGGGCTCCGGTCAGCACCGAGGCGCTGTTCAACGAAGGATCGAGCGGGGAATACGAAGCCAGCGCGAGGAA
>PLUI01000115.1:0-8344 GCA_003164855.1 Acidobacteriaceae bacterium | reverse complement strand
CCCGTGGCGCAAATCGGCCAGAGCGAAATCATTATTACAAGAACGGGCGGACGGGGCAATGGGGGAATTTTGTGCGGGGTGTTGAGTTGGCTTCCTAGGCAGGCTACGAAGCAAACCGAGACTGGACTTGATTTTGGGTGGCGCAGCGCTTCAGCGCTGCGATAAGTCGCCCATATTCGGAACCGGCCTTACAAGATGCCGTCGTTGGAGTCGACGAGAGAAGGGGGGTAGGGTACTAATAAGGCAACAGCTCTCCAACGGCTAGCACGATTTACATTCCCCGGCTGGTGGGGATGTCCGACGCGCTCCTAGGCCAGATGCCACATATACGCCAGAGCGATCACGACGAAGCCAACCACGATGCGGTAGACGATGAACACCCGTAGCGTATTCGATTGCAGATACCGTATGAGCCATGCGATGGTCGCGTAACCGACGATCGCGGAGATCACAATCCCGACCAGGAAAGGCGCGTGCATCCCGGCGGGCAGTCCCTCCTTGCGAAGTTCGTGCGCTTTCAGCAGCGCGGCTCCTGCAATGATTGGAGTGGAGAGCAAAAAGCTGAAGCGAACCGCGGCTTCCCGCGTCATATTGCGGAATAAACCTGCCGTAATGGTCGAGCCGGAGCGCGAAACCCCCGGCAACAGCGCAAACGCCTGCGCTACGCCCACGATCAACGAATCCGCGAACGAAATGCGCGTAAGCGGTTTCTCCCGTTTGCCGACTTTTTCTCCCAGCCACATCAGTAGCGCAACTACGATCAACGCCGCCGCTATCAGGACGATGTGCTCCCGGAAATAATCCTCGGCGGAATGCTCGAGCAGCTTGCCCGCAATTGCTCCGGGAATCGTGGCCACCGCCAGAAACCACAGCAGCATGCGTTCGTCCTTCCGCTCCTGGAGGGTCAGGTTCTCGTCCGATCCGCCAGTTTCGGAGAAGCGCACGATTTTCCCTCCCAGCGCCGCGCGGACAATCTGATACCACGTCCGGCGGAAGTAAAAGAGCACGGAGAGCAGGGTTCCGAAATGCAGAGCCACGTCGAACGTCAGCTCGTGCGCGGGAGAAAGTTCGTTCCAGCCCAGCAGCCGACGCACGATAATGAGATGTCCTGAACTTGAGACCGGAATGAACTCCGCCAGTCCCTGAATGATGGCCAGAACTACAGCTTGATAGATGGGCAAAAGTTAGTCCGCCGTATTCTCGTAGGTTGGAATTACCCTGCTGAATGTAGAAGATTAGTGCCTGGGTGCGCAAGACCCGATTCTTCAGTCGCTCGCGTTCCCGTACGTAGCGATGCCTTGCTGAATATAGAAGCTCAGGCGTTCGGCGCGGTAGGCCCAATCGCTCTGCCCAGATTGGCTGATCACTTTCTGCGTCAGCGACAGGGCGCGTTCTTTCGATTCGGCGGCCTTCTTCTGATTGGGTTCGTTCTTATAAATCTCGATCAGCGCCGCGCGCCGCCAAGCCGCGTCGTACAAAGCCTCCGCGACCGCCGGGGACTGCGGGTGATCCTTGGCATAGTTTTCGTACAACTCGGCTTCCTTGTCGGGACACTTCGACAAGCCCTCCCAGTCGCCGCAGAGTTTGTTTTCCAGCAGGCGGAAGGCGGCGAGATCGGCCCATTTCGTGGTCGGATATTTCTTGATGACCAGCTTCATCCAATCTTCTTTCATCTGCCCGCGCATGTACGAGTCGCGTTCGCGCGCGGAGGGGCGCGTCATAACGTCAGAGCGCTCGATCTGCCAGCGGATATCGGCCGCGCGATACAGTGCTTCGGCGGCGAGCGGCGAGGCAGGCATCAGATCATAGAGGCGATAGTAGAGCCGCAGGGCGTCTTGCGCGGCGTCGCGGCGTCCGCGGCGGCGGCTCGCCTGATCTTCGGAGTCTGCCGCCTCGCCGAAGATAATCCTGTCACCATCCTGCGTTGTACTCTGCACCACGGAGCGGTTCAGAACCCAGCCGGTGATCGCTTTGCCTTCGACCTCGTCTTCCGTGGCGCCTTCTTCGTTGCTGGGCGCGCGCAGAATCGCTTCCACCTGAACCCAATCACGGCTGGTCTGGATGATGATGAGTTCGTTTCCGCGCTTGACGTCGCCGACTCGGGCAGCGTCCGCGCTGGGGGCAACTCGGATGGTTTCTTCATGCACGATGGTGCCGCGAACCGCGTCGGCGAAGGCCGGGCGGGTTAAGGCGAATGTGGCGAGGAAGAGAATGCCGGCAGCAATGGTATAGAGCCGCTGTTTCATAGACACTTGGATGCTTGCAAACTGGTTTGGCTGAGGCTTCCTGTGAGGATGGTCAGGCAGAATCGGGGTGGTTGTCAATGTTTTGCGCAAAATGTTTTGCGCAAAACAAAACGCCCCAGACTCGTTTGAGTCGTGGGACGTATGTTGATCAGCCCTCCCCCAAGTGCTGCTCAATTAGGAAGATACGACATAGGCTAAATTTGGTCTATGGCACCCTCGTGCCATAGGCCCCCACTAGAGTGCCTTTATATCTCGGTACCGTTATTGATGCCTCCCAGTTTCGATACAAGTTACCCCTAAGTATCGCGGATCAGGCCCGCGCAAGGCCAGGCTCTTTGGCGGTGCCTTCGAAATGCGCTTCGATTTCTTCCAGGGTTTTGCCTTTCGTCTCCGGCAGGAAAAACGCGGCGGTGAGGAAATAGATGACGGTGCATGCGGCAAAGCCAAAGAACATGGTGGCGTATCCATATTTGCCGACCGTGGGCAGGAATACGGCGGCGATGCCGGTGGAAACCGCCTGGTTGATCAACAAGGCAATGCTCATGCCGTTTGACCGAATGCGGGTCGGCATCAGTTCGGAGAGTGCCAGCCACACGCACACGCCCGGGCCGACGGCAAAGAACGCCATGAACACGAAAAGAGTGATGGCGACCCTCCATCCGCTGCGCTGGCTGGGCAAGGGAGTGATCAGCGCATTGTCAATTCTCAGCGGAGCCAGACGCGCGGCGTCGAGATCGCCGAAGGGATTGGAAAAGAACGCGACTACCTTGTTGGCGGGTACGCAGCTCTCGCGAGTGATTTCAATCGGAGTCGCGGCGACGTCATCGGAACGCGCCGCCTTGGTGGCAGCGTGGAAGTCGCCGTAGGAATAGATAACGACTAAAGAAGTCGCACGACTGCCGATTCGCTGGGCAGCGCCTCCGGCGGAGTTCAGCAGCGTCTCGGCTAGCTTCTGGTCGTAGCGCAGCGTGATCTTCTGGTCCGATGTGATCATGGACTGAACCGGCATTCTGGAATCCACACGCAATCGTTCCGTCTGGTGGAAGAGCAGGCCGGTGCAGACGAGCGAAACGATAATTCCGGCTGTTCCCACCGACAGAAGGAACTTTCGCCCCTTGCGATCCACCAGCATCACGCCGCCGATGGTTACCAGAAAATTCACAATGGTGAAAAGAACATAGCTCCAATGAGCCTGAACATCGGATAGGCCGCTCTGCAAGAGAATGTTGGTGTTATAGCCGATGATGGAGTTGATGCCGGTGGCCTGGTTGCAGGCGAGAATCACGCAGGCCAGCACAAACGGGATTACATATTTTCGCCGCAAAAGCGATTCCTTAACTTTTGTTCCGGTCGAAGTCTGCGCTTTCTCCGCCGCCGCCGCCTGTTCCATTTCCGCGAGTTCGAGATTCGCCTGCTGGTTGCTGCGGGAGCGAAGCAGCGCCGCGTAAGCGGCGTCGCGCCTGCCACGCCGAAACAGCCAGCGTGGCGACTCCGCGACCAGGAGGCTGCCGATCACGAACAAGATGCCGGGAGGCAGCGAAACCCAGAAGATGCTGCGCCACGCTGTATCCTTAAAGGCAAAGAGCCGGCCGGGATCGCCAAGCCGGGCCACTTCGTCGACGCGAATACTGAAATACATTCCGACGATGGCCGCCGTCACGATGCCGAGGGTCAGCAGCCACTGGAAAATACCGGTGCCCTTACCGCGGCTCGACGCTGACAGGCATTCCGCCAGATACAGCGGGACGACTACCCCGATCAATCCGGCACTCACGCCTTGCAACAAACGCCCGAGGATTAACGGTTCATAGCCGTGTGAGAGCGCGATAACAGGAATGCTGATCACGAACAGCACCCCGCTGAGCGTCATCAGAAGTTTTCGGCCCATCCAATCGGCCAGCATGCCAGCGAACAGAGTGGAGATCACGCTGCCGAGAAGAACGGCTGCGACCACCATCGAAAGCTGACTGGCATTTAAGGGAGATGTAGCTTCCAGGTAAGGGTATGCGCCGGCGATGATGCCGACGTCTACTCCATAGAGCAGGCCGCCCAGTCCTGCTACCAGCAGGAGGAAGCGGTTGTAGCCGGCTTTTTCGCTTTCATTGTTCGCCACGCGGAGATCCTTTCGCTGAACGAGGAAGCCCGAGTTTATTCTTCGTAAGCGCAGTACAGCAAACCGCCGTCTGTGGACCTGGTCGAATCCGGCCTTCCTCCAGGCATCTGGCGCGGACTTCATCCGAAGACTACAATAACGTTATTATGGCTACTGGCAATCTTGAATCCCCCTCGGTTTCTGAAATGTGTGCGCACGTTAAACATCTTGGCTACGCGGCTCCCGGCCGCATTCGGCTTTATGGGGAGGAGTTTGAGGTAGTTTCCGACCCGTTCCCGGAAGATGAGGGCATCGCGGTTCATGTAAGAACTAAGAGTAACTCGACGGTTCGAGTGCTACAGCTACCCGCGACCGTGGTTCAGAGTGTAAAAAGGCGACGCCCGAAAGCTGCCTAGCCACTAGGGATGCGCCGGAGCCTCGGTCTTCTTGGGGTGAGTTGCGAGTTGGCGCGACACGCTAATGAAAGCTTTGGCTGCCATCGAAAGCGTGCGGTCGCGCCGGTAAGCAAGACCCAATTCGCGCCAAAGTTCCGCTCCCTCCAGTTCGATCAACTTTACCCGCCCGGCCGCGACTTCGTCGCGCGCAAAAGACGCGCTGATCAGAGAAATACCCAGATCGGCAGCCACAAAGCTCTTGATCATGCCGATGCTCGGTAACTCCATCCTGACTTTCAGTTCCGAGTTGTATTCGCGGAAGAGCTTATCCAGCANNCTAATGTGCGCGGCTTTCATCTTTGCCAGCGGGTTCTTGGGACTCACCATCAGCATCAATCGGTCGCGAAAGATGGGCTGCACCTTCAGGCTCGGCGACTGCACGGGCAAGCTGAGAACGCCAACCTCGAGAGAACCATTCTCCAGTTTCTCGACAATCTTGTAGGTGAAATTGCGATAGATGCTGATCTGCACATCGGGATAGTGCCGGCAATACTCGCCAAAAACTTCGGGGAGAACGTAGAGACAGGTGGCTTCGTTGGCGCCGACCATGAGTGTTCCCCGCGGCGTTTGGCCGTGGTCGGCGACGGCGACCAGGGATTCGTCGCGCAGGGCTTTCAGGCGTACCGCGTACTCGTAGAAAATTTGACCCGCGGGAGTGAGCTTGACAGTTTTACCGGAGCGGTCCAGGAGACGATCACCGTATTCCTGTTCCAGTTGGCGGATCTGTGCGCTGACCGCCGATTGCGAGCGGAAAACTTTCTCTCCCGCGCGCGAGAAACTTCTTTGCCGCGCAACTTCCAGAAATGTAATGAGCTGATCGAAGTCCATTAGGGTTGGTCGGAGAATTATATAGGACTTTTGCGCCTGTGCAATTGCGGACCACTGGGCTAAAAAGGGAAATCTCAGACTCGATCTTAAGGGCCATCACTTTCAAGAGTAAGGCCAATCCAGCCGATGCTAGGTTTAGACGCCATTATCTACTCGCCGCGATTCGGAGAATCATTCAATGCCGTCTCTTGGTTTGGCGATGATCGTGAAAGACGGTGCGAAGACTCTGCGAAACTGCATTGCCAGCGTTGCCGGCGTGACCGAGCGAATGGTGATAGCGGACACCGGATCCAGTGACGGATCTACTCAGCTGGCGCGCCACTTAGGAGCGGAAGTATTTGACATTCCTTGGTTGGACGATTTTGCCCAGGCCCGCAATGCGGCGGTGCGCGCTCTCTCCACCGACTGGGTACTGATCATGGACGATGACGAAGAACTCGATCCCGGGGCGCGGGCGAAAATCCCACCCCTTCTGGAAAATGCCAAGGTAGGCGGCTATCTGGTGACGCTGAGAAACCATATTCCCGTCAAGTTTGGCTTAGGCGGACATGCGGCCTCAATCAGGTCGAGCGCTTCCCCTGTTCCAGGAGCGGAAGGGGCTCGGGCTTATGCCGACTTCGCCATCTNNGTGCCGCCTGTTCCGCCGCCGCCCCGAAATTTATTACGTTGGCAGAGTGCATGAACATGTGGAACCCAGCATTCAGGCTCTGGGTCTGAAGCTTGCGCCCGCCGATTTTGTAATCCATCATTTCGGCCATCTGTGCTCCCCGGCCGAGCTACGCACGAAAGACGAGTTCTACCGCAAACTGGGTCGGCTGAAAGTCAAAGATGCTCCCCATGATCCCGAAGCCTGGGTCGAGTTGGGACTGCAGGAATACGAGCAGTTCAGAAACTATTCGGCCGGGATTGAGTGTTTCAAGAAGGCTTTGGCTTTAAAACCTCGCTACTCCAGCGTCCCGGCCCTTTCGCTGGCTAATCTGTACATCGACATTCATGCCGAGGAGCGCGCTCTCGAGCTACTCGCCGGAGTTGTAATGACCGGCAGGGCGGCGGGAGAGAAAGAACGCACCTGCGGCGATGCATTTTATAACCTGGGACGGTTGAAGGAGGCTCGCGCGTCCTACCTACGTGCCCTGGCCATCCTTTCGGAGGATGCGCGCATAGGAAGCAAACTAGGTTTGACTGAGGTTCGGCTCGGACTGAAGAAGAACGGTCTCGCCAGGCTCACCCGGGCCCTGCAGGCAAACGCCGACGAGTGGGAGATGCACGATCGCATGATCAAGGCCTGCATTCTGGCGAATCTGATGCCCCAGGCCGCGGAGGCCGCCGAGCGCCTGGCCAGCGAGCATCCGAATCCCGCATCAATCTTGCGCGCCGCCGCCATCCGCGCCCAGATGAAGGAATGGAGGGCAGCCGAAGACGGTATTATTCGAGGCCTGCAGCTGTTCCCGCAGAATCAGGAGCTACTCCAAGTCAAGGACGAACTGACCCGCGAGTTAACCCGGGTTTGATTGCCGCATCGGGTTCTGGTAACGTTGCGCGGCCACGGGTTACTCTAATTCATGTCCATTTCTTGTCCCGAATGTGCCGCGTCGATGCCCGATACTGCGGCGTTTTGTCCGAACTGCGGCCGCGCCATGCAGCCTGCCATTCAACCGGTCGAACGCGTGCAAGGCAACGTTGGCGGACTGCCTCAAACCGTAGCTGGCGCACTGGCTTACTGCACGATTCTTCCGGCCATCGTTTTTCTCCTGGTCGAGCCCTATAGCAAGAATCGATTTGTGCGTTTCCATTCGTTTCAATGCATCGGCTTGTGGCTGGCTGCCCTGGTGTTTGGGGCGGCGCTCCGGGTTGCAGGCTTCCTGCTGTTTTTTGTTCCGCTGCTGGGTCACCTGGTGGTGCTGTTGCTTTCCATGGTGGTGAGCCTTGGTTTCTTCGTGATCTGGGTGGTGATGATTGTAAAAGCGCTGCAGGGAGAAATGTTGAAGCTTCCGGTGATTGGCGATTTTGCGCAACAGCAAATTGCTGCGATCTGAACCTCTCCGTGCGCCAACTTAATTGATTGCTTATCCAGCGATTTTCTGGTACTTTGCCGCGACAGTTGCTCGGACGGGTTCACGCGTCCGCAACTTAAGAAACGGGGAGACTTCAATGGCGTTCTGCAATATGTGTGGTGCCCAGGTTGCCGAGGGTGCGACTGTGTGTGCGGCGTGCAGCGGGCGGGCCGCCGTTTTGCCCGCGGCCACAACTTCGGGACTTACCGACAATGTGGCGGGAATGTTGGCTTATGTGACCTTCATTCCGGCCATCATCTTTCTGGTGACGGCACCCTACAACCAGAGCCGATTTATCCGCTTCCACTCCTTCCAAAGTATTTTTCTCTTCGTGGCCCTGGTCGCACTTCAGATCGGCCTCTCGATTCTGACTATCGTTCCTTTCCTGGGTCTCATCATGATTCCACTGCACTTCCTCGTCGCATTAGGTGCGTTGGCGCTTTGGATCGTTCTGCTGCTGAAGGCTAATCAGGGCCAAATGTATAAGCTGCCAGTGATCGGCGACTTGGCGGAAAAGCAGGCTGGATAGTTTCTTTGCGGGCGGTGAAAAATCGCGGCGCGGCGCAAGAATCACAACGGGCGCCATGGTATCGGCAGCAAGGGAAAAGCGGTTTCGCCCGATGGCCCTTGACTTTCCTCCTCTAAGCTGTCATTCCTATTAGCTTTTAC
>PLUI01000295.1:10004-97627 GCA_003164855.1 Acidobacteriaceae bacterium | reverse complement strand
ACGGAATCTTGCGGCGGCGTGGCCCGCTGCACACCGCTGATCGTGTTCACGAAATCGGCCCCGTCCACAGTAATCTCGTTGCTAAACGACCGCATGCCGCCGAAGGAGATTTGCGTTACTTCGAATTCCGTGAATGTGCTTCCCAAGGCAGTCCGACTCGTAGCAACACTGGGGGTGAGAAGAGCAAAGTCGGTGAATAGTCGGCCGCTGATGGGCAAGTCTTCGATCTGCCGAGTGTCGATCACCTGGCTAATCTCGCTCTTGGTGGTCTCAATGACCGGCGCCTCGCCCGTTACCACGACGGTTTCTCCAGCCGCTGCCACTCTTAATGTCAGATTGATCGTTGCGGTTTGGCCGACCGTCAGAACGATACCGGTCTGCGTGGTCTTGGAGAACCCGCTGTAGGTCGCGGACACATCGTAGCGTCCGGGCGGGAGGTTCGGTATTACGTAGAAACCGTCGCCGGTGGTAGTCGCCGTGAAAACGGTATTCGTGTCCACATTGCGGGCTGCAACCGCAGCTTGGGCGATGGTCCGACCGCTAGAGTCGAGAACGGTGCCACTCAATTGAGCGAAGCCGACAGTGGCCTGAGGGAAGGCGTGCGGATGCGAGAAAACAAGGGTCAGCAACAGAGCTATTGCCGTGTTCCAGCGCTGTCTCATCATGGAGAAGCCCCTTCCGGAACGATCTGTTCCGATAACGTCTGAATCCTTGGGCGGACGCAACCCCCGCCGTCGACTTTTACGGCCGAACTTGAATCCCTATCGAACCTACTGGACCTATCGATTCCGCTCTGTTATCTATCGAACGTCCGTTCACCTTTAACCGCACTATTTCTCACGTTATTGCCCACACTGTCAAGATAAAAATCAAACCAGCGGCGCGGCAGACCGCTTTCGCGATCCGAATACGCCAGCACTTTCACGCACGCAGACGCGATGCCGCCGCGGGTTCGCCCCAAACCTCCGTGGCAGTCTCCGCCACCAGCCGCAGCTTCGCCTCCTGATTGTCGGATGTTACGAGGTTGCCTTCCAGGGTTGAGGCGAATCCGCATTGCGGACTCAGTGCCAGCCGCTCCAGCGGGATGAAAGCCGAGGCCTGCTTGATGCGCTGTTTCAGTTCGTCCTTGCTTTCGAGCGCGGATTTCTTGGAACTAACCAGCCCAAGGACCACGGTGCGGTCCTCCGGAACCTGGCGCAACGGTTCGAAGCCTCCGGAGCGCTCGTCGTCGTATTCCAACAGGAAACGCTGGAAGCGGGTCTGACGAAAAATCCGGGTAATCGGGCCGTAGTCGCCCGAAGCATAAAATTTGCTCTGATTGTTTCCGCGGCAAAGATGCAAACCGAAGGTGACACCGGGATGATCTCCGATGACCGCATTGTCCATTTCGGTCGAAAGATCGAGCAGCCGGTCGGGATCGTTGCCGCGCTGACGGTATCCTTCGCGCAACTGCGGGTCGAGCAGGGCGGCATATTGTGGAGAATCAATCTGGATGTAAGTGCAACCCAGGCGAATCAATTCCTGTACTTCCTCACGGAGGATATCGACAATGTCCGCGAGATAGGCATCGATCTTGGAGTAGGCGCCGGCGGATTTTCTGCTGTCATAGTAAGCCGCTGCCTGCTGGGCGCTGATCATGGTTGCTTTGGCAGCATGGTGAGTTCGCGCACGCACATAGGTGAATTCTTCCGCGCACATTGGGCGCTTGCGCCGCAGCTTGGAAACCACCACAGGCCTTGGCAAGACAAGTTCTTCTCCCTTCTCGTTGCGAAAAGGAATGGCCCAGCCTCCGAGCTTGTCGAAGCCTTCCACGGCGTCAATCAGATGACCGTAGAATGCATAACGCCGCACCTCGCCGTCGGTGATGACATCGATGCCAGTTCGCTCCTGCAATGCGATTGCTTCATCTACGGCACGATCTTCCGTACGCTTGAAATCTGTTTCGCTGAGTTGGCCCGCTTCATGGCGTTCGCGAGCTTCTTTTAAGTACGCAGGGCGCAACAAACTTCCGACTACATCGCTTCGATACACCTGGACCTCCGGATTCCAACTTTCAGTTTGACAAGTCTCACCAGCAATCGTGTCGCGACCATCGTAATTTCAAAAGGCAATCGCCCTGAGCGCGCATCAGATTACTCCCGCAGCGAAGTGGCTACAAGTGAAATATTCAGCGGAAATTCGAACAGCATACCGTGAAATCTGCATATAAACATTTGCAATCAGCCAGTTACAAACCCTAATTTTCCGGCGCGCGCCCCGCAAAGAATGGTTTTTTCGAACACTCAGAAAAAGACACTTGCGGAATGGGAGTAATATCTTTTGCCAAGCAATCGTAAGTCGCGAAGGAGAACGCACTCTACCCAATTACTCAATTGCCAAATTACCAGAATTTTCTTCAAGGGGAACGGTCATGTTTCTGCAGAACTATTGGTACGCAGTGGCTTGGGATCACGAAATCAAGAGCGCGCCCTTTGGCAGAGTCGTGTGCGGCGAACCGATCGTGCTCTATCGTCAAACCAGCGGAGAACTTTGCGCTTTTGAGGATTGCTGTCCTCATCGTCTGCTGCCGCTTTCCAAGGGATTCCTGGAAGGCGATCGATTGGTCTGCAAATATCACGGTCTTAAGTTTAATGCGCTCGGCGAGTGCGTTTGGATGCCTGGACAGGAAGGCATTCACAAGGATTCGAAGATCAGAACTTATCCCGTCGCCGAGAAGCATCGCTTCGTTTGGGTGTGGATCGGTGACCCAGCGCTGGCAAAGGCAGGTAAGATTCCCGGCCTGCAATGGTGTTCCGATCCCGCGTGGGTGTTCGAGGGCAGCACTTACCACATCAACTGTAACTATCAGTTGTTGGTGGATAATTTGATGGACTTGTCGCATGAAAAGTTTGTTCATCCCTCCAGCATCGGTCAGCACGAAATTCTGGAAGCTCCCATCAAGGTCACCTCCGATGAAGGCTCAGTGACGGTCACGCGCTGGATGCATAACATCGATCCGCCTCCGTTCTGGGCGGCGAATCTGAAATCATTCGAAAAATGCGATCGCTGGCAGATCTGTAATTTCTCGCTGCCGGCGAACGTTATGATCGACGTGGGTGTCGCATCGGCCGGGAGCGGTGCTCCGCAAGGCGATCGCTCGAAGGGAGTCACCGGAATCGTTGTGGATTTGATGACCCCGGAAACGGAAACTTCCACCTGGTACCACTGGGGGATGGCGAGAAATTTTCAAACCGGCGATCGCGGCCTCACATTTCGCATTCGTGACGGACAAGCCGCGGTGTTTACGGAAGACCTCGAGATTTTAGAAGCGCAACAAAAAAACATTATCGATCGGCCGGACCGCGGATTACTGAATCTCAAGATCGACGCCGGTGGAGTGCACGCGCGCCGCATCATTGAACGGGAACTGAATGCGGGCGCGAGAGCGCGAAGATGAGTGCGTTGGCTTCGCTTAATTCTTAGCCGCAGAGGATTGTCGCTGCGTCACACTCTGGTTCCTGCGGAAGATCACATAGGCGCGAATGTCAGCGGCATCTTCGCGGGACAACTCCTTGGCGAATGAAACCATTCCATCCGATTGCAACATTCCTCCCAGCACATCGGAGAACCACTCGTCATTTTCGAGCGCACTGGAGTAGCGCAAATCCGGCAGCACGCCGCCGCTGACCGCAACGTCGCCATGGCAGGCGGCGCAGTAACGCTGAAATAATTGCTCGCCTTTGCGGATCGTCCCCACACTCGCGCGATTCTTCAGCGGAGTCAACGTAGGCTCCTGGAGCACCGGAAGCGCCGGCAGAGCAGCGGTGCCGTCTATTTTGAAGACCAACATGCGGCTGATATTTCTCACCCGGCCAGACTTGAATGATACCTCTCCGGTAGCCAGGGGAAACACACCGCCCCAGCCCGCGAGAACAGCGACGTATTGTTCGCCGTTGATGGCATAAGTCACCGGACCTGCGATCACGCCGGTCTGCGCAGCAAATGACCAGAGCTCCTCGCCGGTGCCAGCCCGGTAGGCTTCAAAATTTCCAGCGGCCGTGCCTTCAAACACCAGATTTCCGGCGGTCGAAAGCGTGCCGCCGTTCCATGGTCCCGGCCGTTCCACCACCCACGCTGCTTTTTGTTGCAGCGGATCCCACGCCACAAGTTTTCCCTTCACCGTGTCGAGAATTGCCTTCCTGATCTTCGGATCCTGCGGCATACCCGCGGCGACAACATCAATTCCGTAGTTCGCAGCTAACTTCTTAGGCTCAAAGTTTTCCGCAGATTTGTATTTGAACCCCACATCGTTCACCGGGATGTAGACCAGGCCAGTAAGAGGACTGTAAGACATGGGTTGCCAACTATGCGCGCCTAAAGGCCCGGGAACCACGGGTGCGGGATCGTTTCCCGTGTAGCGAGCCAGCGCGCTTTCCAGCGGCCGTCCGGTTTTCATGTCGACTCCGGTAGCCCAGTTAATGTAAGTGAAAGGCTTGGCGGAAATCAGTGTCCCATTGCTGCGATCAATCACATAGAAAAATCCATTCTTCGGCGCTTGCAGCAGGACTTTGCGCGGCTGGCTTTCGATGGAAATATCCGCGAGAATAATCTGCTCCGCGGAATCGTAATCCCAATCGTCGGTGGCGTCCTCCTGATAGTGCCAGACGTACTCGCCGGTGTCCGGCCTCAGGGCAATGATGGAGCAGGTGAAAAGATTGTCGCCACCTTTCGGGCTGCGATATTTCTGGGTCCAGGGTCCTCCGTTGCCGGTACCGACATAGAGCAGGTCGAGCTCCGGGTCATAGACGACGGCATCCCATACCGTGCCGCCGCCGCCGGATTTCCACCACTCACCGCTCCAACTCCTGGCCGCTTGCGCAAGAATTGGACTCTCAAATGGTTTCGAGGGATCACCCGGCACGGTGTAAAAGCGCCAAACCAGTTTGCCGGTTTCGCAGTCATAGGCGGAGACATAACCGCGCACACCAAACTCGCCGCCTCCATTGCCGATGATTACTTTGCCCTTCACCACGCGCGGAGCGCCGGTGATGGAGTAACGAGAATTGCGGTCAATAGTCAGCGTCTCCCAAAAGGGCTTGCCCGTCGCCGCATCCAGAGCAATGAGGCGGCCATCGAGCGTGCCAAAGTAAATCTTGCCATTCCAGGCGGCTACGCCGCGATTGACCACGTCACAACAAGCATTAATACCCCACTCCCTTGGAACTTTCGGATCATAAGACCACAGCACGGCGCCTGTTCCAGCATCCAGCGCGAAAACTTTGCTCCACGCGCTGGTGAAGTACATGACACCGTCGACCACGAGCGGTGTGGCTTCCTGGCCGCGGTGTGTATCCAGATCGTAAGACCAAGCCAGTTTGAGCTGCGAGACATTCTGATCGTTGATCTGTTTCAGCGGACTGAATCTTTGTTCGCTGTAGGTGCGCCCGTGCACCATCCAGTTTCCAGGTTCGCTATCGGCTGCAGCGATGCGGGTGCCATTCACGTCGGCGGGCTTGCCGGCTTCTTGTCGCCCACGGGCTTTCCTGCAGCCGCCGACCGTCAAGAGCAAGACAACGCTGATGAGAAACAGCGCGTTTCTCTGACCCAAGAATTCCTCCAATGTTATCTGTTGACGCTGAGGCTTAGCCGCGTCCCGGCGTAGTTTCTTACACGTCGAAGAACACGGTCTCCCGCTCGCCCTGCAGATGAATATCAAAGCGCCAATGTCCAGGATGTGATACAACGGGCTGCGCCAAGAGGCTCTCTCGCCGCTCCTGCGGCACCAGCGCGAGCACGGCATCCTCTGAGTTTGCAGGATCGCCTGCGAAATACATTCGGGTGTAGAGCTGCTTGAGCATGCCACGGGCGAAGATGGCGACGTTCAGATGCGGCGCTTGCAAGGCATTACGGGGGCCGGGAACGCGTCCCGGCTTGATGGTCTCGAACTCGCAGCTACCGTCTTCTAAGGTTGGCATGCGTCCGAAACCGAACCAGGGCGAATCGATCGTCTTTCCTTGCGTGTCGTCTCCTGTCGTGTCATCTCCTTGGGTGTCATCGGGATGGTTGTACTTGCCTTCGGCGTTGGCTTGCCAGATCTCAATCATGGCATCCGGGACCGGCACACCATCGCCATCGATAACGCGGCACGCCAGCCAAACCCTTTCGCCTTTGGTCTGTGGGTCGGCGATGCACTTTACGGAGCGGGTATCGGTCATGCCGAGGTGAAAATACGGGCCAGCGGTTTGTGAAGGAGTTGGCACCAGGTCCATGTCAGTCCTCGAACGGGGTTGCGTCGCGACCCCGCAGGATGATGTCGAAGCGGAAGCCCAGCGCCCACTGCGGTTGCGTGGTCTCCAGGTCGAACTTGGAAATCAGGCGCTGCCGTGCCTTATCGTCCGGGATCGACTGGAATACCGGATCGAAGGCGAAGAGCGGATCGCCGGGAAAGTACATCTGCGTCACCAGGCGTGTGAGAAACGCTCTTCCAAAAATGGAGAAGTGAATGTGCGCAGGACGCCACGCATTGTAGTGATTGAACCAGGGATAGGCACCGGGCTTGATGCTTACGAATCGATAGGAGCCATTTTCATCGGTGAGCGTGCGGCCTGCGCCGGTAAAATTGGGATCAAGCGGCGCGGGGTGCTGATCGTTCTTGTGACGATAACGGCCGGTTGCGTTGGCTTGCCAAACCTCAATCAAAGCGTGGGGAACCGGGCGTCCGTTGTCATCCAGCACGCGCCCGCTGACGATGATGCGCTCGCCCAGCGGTTCGCCGGAGTGCTGGCGGGTGAGATCGTTGTCGGTCTCGCCAATCTTCTCGTGCCCATACACTGGTCCTGTGATCTCCGACAACGTGTGGGGCAGCACAGTCAAAGGCTGAGTGGGTGAACGGCGGATCGTGGCTCGATAGGGTTCGTAGAGCGAAGGCGGCTGGCTGCCGGGAGGGGTTCGGTGGTATTGTGCAAGCGAACGTTCGTTCGTCAAATGGCCCATGACTAACTCTTGTGCCCCTCGCGCCGTTCAGAAGTTCTTGCAGACCGTCGCATCATATCCCAGCATTTGGTTGTTTGTCATCACGGTCCAGAACGGAGACTGCGCTCATGGGAGTGCGACCCTGGTTAATTCTGGAGGATCGCAGTGAGCCCGCGCGCTTCGTCCACTATTTCAGAAACGTGGCCCTGGCCCGATTCGATGGATGCGCTTGCGGCCGCGCCGGACTATCACGAGCGGCTGCTCGAAAACGACCGCGTGCGCGTTCTTCACACCCGCATTCCGGCGGGAGCCATCGTGCCGCTTCATACGCATCGTTTTCCGGGCGTCGCGTACATACTGAGTTGGAGCGAGTTCATTCGTCGGGACCATCACGGCAATGTGCTGGTGGATAGTCGGCAAATAGGCAGTCCACCGAGAATTCCTGCCGTGCAATGGTTAGACGCGTTACCGCCGCACACGGTCGAGAACGTAGGCGTTTCCGAGATCAGCATCCTGATCGTTGAATTGAAGGAGGCGCTGACCACCATATGAGACAGTGGCCGTGGACAGAACGCAATTGAGCGATTGCTGTTGCTCCACAAGTGTAGACCTGGTGATAGGCTGTTAAAGTTTTGACGGAACCTCGATTCCCGGAGAGCTTTTCCCATGAACCAATTCGCAAAGCTGAACCAGCAATATATCGGAGGAGTCTGGCGCGATGGATCGAGCAAGAAGACGCTCACCGACAAGAACCCCTATAACGGGAAAGTCATTGCCGACTTCAAAATGGCGAGTCTGTCGGATTTGGATGAAGCCTACCGCGCGGCGGCGGCCGCACAGAAGATCTGGGCCGAAGTAAATCCGTTCGAGAAGCGCGCAATTCTAGAAAGGGCAATTACCTGGATCGAACAAAACGAAGCCGACATCACCGAAATTATCATCGATGAATTAGGCGGCACACATCTGAAAGCCTTCATCGAAATAATGCTGGTGAAAAGCTTCGTCAAGGAAGCGTCGACGTATCCTCTACGCATGACGGGCGAGATTCTTCCCTCGACCGTGGATGGAAAAGAAAACCGGCTCTACCGCATTCCCGCCGGCGTGGTGGGCGTAATCAGTCCCTTCAACTTTCCTTTCAATCTGAGCATGCGGTCCGTCGCTCCGGCTTTGGCATGTGGCAACGGCGTGGTTCTGAAGCCGCACGACGATACCCCCATCATGGGCGGAACGCTGATCGCGAAAATCTTTGAAGAAGCCGGAATTCCCAAAGGCTTGTTAAACGTGATCGTCGCTGACATTGGCGAGATTGGCGACGCGTTTGTCGAGCACCCGATTCCGCGGATCATCTCATTTACGGGATCCGAGGGAGTGGGCCGCCACATTGGCGGAGTCGCTGGCAGATGTTTGAAGAAAGCCATTCTTGAACTGGGAGGAAACAGCGCGTTGATCGTGTTGGAAGACGCCGATCTGCAAACCGCGATTAATGCCGCCGTCTTCAGCCGCTTCGCTCATCAGGGGCAAGTTTGCATGTGCAGCAACCGCATCCTGGTGCAGCGCAGCATCTACGGCAAGTTCCTGGACAAGTTCGTGAGCCAGGTTTCCAAACTAAAGGCGGGCGATCCCCGCGATCCGCAAACCGATCTTGGTCCGCTCATCAATCAACGGCAGGCGGATACATTTTCCAGGCAAGTGCAGAAAGGAATTGACGAAGGCGCGCGAACGGTGCTGCGCGGTAAGGTGGAGGGCAACGTCGCTTCGCCTACGATCTTCGTAGACGTGAAGCCCGACATGTGGATCGCGCAAAATGAGATGTTTGGTCCTGCAGTATGCGTCATCCCGTTCGACACTCCGCAGGATGCGATTCGAATCGCCAATGACAGCCCGTACGGGTTGAGTGGAGCGATCCACACGCAAGACGTGGAATACGGGGCTGAACTGGCCAAGCAGATTGAATCCGGGATGGTGCACGTAAATGACGGCACGATCAACGATGATCCCTTGATTGCATTCGGAGGAGAAAAAGCGTCCGGCGTGGGCCGTCTGAATGGCAAATGGGCGCTGGAGGAATTCACCACCTTGAAGTGGGTTTCCGTGCAACACAAGACGAGGCACTACCCGTTCGAAGTTGCCGTTCCGAAGGCGTCTTAGGGCGATCCGACGCTTCGGTTCTCAATGAACTCCGCGATCAGCGTGGGCCCAGTAAGGCTTGCGGAGAGACTTCCTGTCAATCTTACCGGCGGGGGTTTTCGGGATTTCTTCCCGGAATTCGATCGACTTCGGCGATTTCACGCCGCCGAGCTTTGCCTTACAGTGAGCGAGGACCGCGCCCTCGGTCAAGGATTCGCCATTCCTGAGTACCACAAAGGCTTTGACTGCTTCGCCCCATTTATCGTCCGGAACTCCGATAACGGCACATTCCTGCACTTCGGCGAGCGCCATGATGCCGGCTTCCACCTCCGCGCAATAAACATTGAATCCTCCCGTGACGATCATGTCTTTCTTGCGGTCGACGATATACACGTAGCCGTCTTCGTCCATGTAGCCAATGTCGCCAGTATGGTGCCAGCCGTAGGCCCGTATTTCCGCCGTGGCCTCAGGCATGTTGAAGTAGCCAGCGGTAACCAGGGTGCCGCGCGCCACGATTTCACCACGTTCGTTGGCTGGAAGAATCTGGCCACACTCATCCATTATGGCCAGACGAACGGCCGAGGTTGGCTTGCCGCAGCTTCGTAAACGCTCCGGATGATTTCCCGCAGCGGCCGCGGCAATGGTCTTGGCGTCCAGGAAGGTCAACAACATCGGTGCTTCCGTCTGCCCGTACGACTGACACATGCACGGACCAAACAGTTCGACGCCCTGCTGCAGTTTATCTGGCGATACCGGCGATCCCGCCAGCAGAAACACGCGCAAACTCGAGCAGTCGAACTTGCCGGCCTGCGGATGGGCGAGCAAGGCATAGAACGCAGTTGGCGGTAGAAATAAGTGAGTGCAACGGAAGCGTTCGATGCCACGCAGCACCTCCAGCGCATCGAACTTCGGCAGGATAATGTTGGTTGCTCCCAAGGTAAACATAGTGAAGGCCACTACTCCGGCCGCATGGGAGAGCGGTGCAACATTCAGACAGACCGGATCGACNNAAACTCGTCACCTTCACGCCTTTTGCGGGGCCGGTGGTGCCGCCGGTGGGGACCAGACCTACCAGACGATCCAGGTTGCCATAGGCATCGGCCCAGTCGGGTTCTTCCGCTGCCGCTCCCCATTGGGTGAAATTCTCCAGGGACGGATTGCCACCATCCTCGCGGTCAATACAGATCAGATGACGTAGCGACGGGACACGCGCGCGAAGCTCTTCCACGCCGTCCCTGAAATTGCTGTGATAAAAAAGCCACGCCATCCCGGAGTAGTTCATGTATTCGACGTTAGCGTCGATAGCGTTGCGATAGTTGATCGGAACCCAAACTGCGCCTGCGCGCATGATGCCTAACATGCAAAACAACACTCGCGCATCATTCTGCGAATAAATTCCCGCGCACTCCTCACCGCGTAATCCGTCTGCCCACATGGCGCGTGCGATCCGCTGGGTTACAGTGCGCGCCTCACGATATGTGTAGTGAGTGTCGCCATCCATGATCGCAAATCGATCAGGACAGGCGTCAGCTCCTTTGTCGAAATAGTCAATCGCTCGCATGCCGGAATATTCTTCCGCCGACGCTCAGGAATAGATTTTCGCTTTGGCCAGGCCGTAGCTCTCGACGACCTTCAGCACTTCACGATGTCCAAATGCTTCCGCCGCGGAAGCGAAGCCCACCTTTCGAGGTGGTGTGTGAACCAGATTGTGCGCGGCGAATGCCTGAATCAATCCGGTTTGCCGGTAGCAGCAGGTGCCGAAAATGACGCATTGCACGTAGTCTGTTGATCCGCGTCCGACCACGACGTCAATCGTGCGCTGTTCGCGCGTGTTTTCGCGCGGCGGCGTGCTGCCTTGCACCGAACTCGCCATTTCGGCGAGTTTGCGTTCCTGTTCCGGCTTCGGCAGGGGGCGGATCTGCTCTTCGAACAGTTTTTCGGTCGCCGCCACTCCTTCCATAATTTGCCGGTCGAGAAGCCCGCCAATGGACCGGACATTGGCCACCTGTGGGTGATCTTTGAACCAGACGGGCTGCGGGAATCCGCCCCACGCGAGCGCAAGTTGAGTTTGTATGTAGCCCGGAACCGCTGCATCATAGCGGGTCACGCGAGGCCAGGGCTTGTACTGGCTCTGCTCCAGATAGCATCCGTCAGTTTGGATGACCGCGAAGATAGTCTGCGTGGAGCCGAAGGTAGGGATCCCTTTGAACATGGTGAGAGTTTCAATCGTGTCAATCGCAGCCGACTCCAGACAGAGGCGCGCAGCCGCATCGCTCATAGCTGACATGAATGCCGTGCCAGGGGCAGCGAGCAGTCCTTTGGCGGCAAACTTCGCGCTCCACTTCTCGGCGATTTCGCGTATCCATACCTGCTCGCCGCTAATGTCGAGGTAGTGGCATCCGGCTTTCAGGCTGGCCTCAAGCACTCGCGGGCCGTTGTAGATAAACGGTCCAACAGTGTTGCAAACAACCTTGGCTCCGCTAAAGAGCGCAGTGAGTTCCTCCACCGAGCCGCCAACTTCGACAATCTCGTAGTTGGCGGTTTCGATGCCCGGAACGTGGTTCATCACGTCCTCGATCTTGGCACGGCTCCGGCCGGCGGCAATAAAGGGAACGTTATATTCGCGCAGAAATTCGGCGACAAGTCGCCCCGAAAAACCGCTGGCTCCGTACAAAACCACCGGCCGCTTGCTCTCCATCATTTTCCCTCTCAGGCGACGCGTTGAAGTCCGGAGAAGATTCTAGGCCGAAGTATCTTTATTGCCAGTAGGCACCTTTCGGTAACCCAGTATCGCGAACGAAACCACAATTTTGGATCGAACAAATCCGGGATGGCAGCTTGCAGAATCGGATATCAGCGGGAACGTGGTTTCTTGTCGCCGCCGGCCGCGGCTCGATACCGTATTCCGCGACAGTCTTCTTTGATGTATAAAGGTGCGCCGAACCGTTCGCACATTTATTTATTAAGTCATTCATTTGTTAGGTCGTCCCAGGCTTTGCGCTGCCAGTCGGAGGAATTAATGCCGGTGCGTTTGATCGATAGTTTGGCGAGCACGGAGGCGCTCGCGGAAGTCTTTTCCGACCGGTCAATTCTTCAGGCCATGCTCGACTTCGAGACCGCACTCGCGCAGGTCGAAGCGCGTCTCAAGATCATTCCGCAAGCTGCGGCCGATGCTATCAAAGCGTCGGCGCGCACCGATGTTTTTGACATCGCAGCACTCTCCCACGACACTCTGCGCGCCGGTACGCCGGGCATCGCGTTGGTAAAAGCGCTGACCGGGATCGTGTGCTCTAAAGATGCGGCTGCCGCGGAGTTCGTCCACTGGGGTGCAACCAGTCAGGATGTCGCGGATACCGCGCTGATCCTGCTGCTGAAGCGTGCACAGCCTGCCATCGAGGCAGATCTGGTGCGTGCTGAGGTAGCGCTGTGGAGATTGGCCGAGCAACACGCACACACAATCATGCTCGGGCGAACGCTTCTGCAGGCTGCACCACCGGTTACGTTTGGGCTGAAGGTTGCAGGCTGGCTGGCGTCCATTCATCGTGGAAAAGAGCGATTGACTCAAACATTTTCCGATGCGCTTCTTGTACAGTTTGGCGGCGCCTCCGGTACCCTGGCCGCACTCGGTCCACAAGGGCCGGCAGTCGCCCGGGGGCTGGCGCAGGAACTTGGGCTGACCTGTCCCGATGCACCCTGGCATACTCACCGCGACCGGCTGGCGGCTGTGGTCTGCGCGTGTGGCGTCTTGACTGGTTCGCTTGGGAAAGTGGCGCGCGACGTCACTCTGCTCATGCAAGGAGAAGTTTCGGAGGTAGCTGAGCCGGGAGGTCAAGGC
Organism: Acidobacteriaceae bacterium; assembly: GCA_003164855.1. Classification (GTDB taxonomy): domain Bacteria; phylum Acidobacteriota; class Terriglobia; order Terriglobales; family Acidobacteriaceae; genus Sulfotelmatobacter. The sequence goes on along the minus strand of PLUI01000295.1, from coordinate 84,714 downwards.
CGTGGTGGTTCGTCAACCATGCCACACAAGCGAAATCCAATTGGCTGCGCGGTCACTCTCGCTGCCGCGAATCGAATGCCGGGGCTCGTCGCTTCCTTCCTGTCGGCCATGGTGCAAGAGCACGAGCGTGCCGTCGGAGGATGGCAATCTGAGTGGCCTACGATCGCTGCTGTAATACAGGCGACCGGACTTGCAGTGGCCTCGATCGCGGAGATCGCTGAAGGGCTGGCCGTGAACAGCACTCACATGCGCGCCAACCTCGACGCAACCCAGGGCACAATTTTCGCCGAGAAGGCCACGTTCCTTCTCGCGAAAAAGCTTGGCAGGAATAGCGCCCAGCAACTTCTGGAGCATGCGACGCGTTGTGCCTTGGAGCAAGGACGTTCGCTCGCCAAGGTGCTGGAGGAAATGCCGGAAGTCACTCGGCATCTCGATCAGGCCGCCCTGGGCAAACTCGAGGTTGCCGAGGACTATCTGGGATCAGCCGATACCTTCCGCACCCAACAGCTTCGGGCCAGCGGCCTGCCTAATACCAATAAAAAGAAACAACAGAACAAAAAGAAGAGAGACTGACAACCATGCCCTTTGTCACTGCTGGCCAGGCACGATTGTTCTATCGTTTCGAAGGAAGCGCGGGCAGTCCCGTGCTCGTGCTGTCCCACTCCATCGGCACGGACCACGGAATGTGGGACCCGCAGGTGCGGGATCTGTTGCCGCATTTTCATGTGCTGCGCTACGACACGCGCGGCCATGGTGCGTCAGACGCTCCAAAAGGAGAATATTCGATCGAGCAACTTGGTCGGGATGTTCTGGCATTGGCAGACGTTCTGCAGGTACAGAAATTTGCTTTCTGTGGTCTTTCGTTGGGCGGAGCCATTGGCCAATGGCTCGCTATTCATGCTCCAGACCGGCTAACGGCGGTAGTCCTGGCAAATACGTCGCCTCGATTCGGCACACCGGAGAACTGGAAAACCAGAATTGACGCCGTCCGCCAAGGCGGCATGGCGGCCATCGTCGACCTCGCAATGCAGCGGTTTTTCTCGCCAGAATCGGTTGCCCGGAATGAGCCGTACATGGCGTCGATACGATCCCTGTTGCTCGGCACTGATGGTGCAGGATATATGGGCTGCTGTGCGGCTTTGCGGGATTTTGACTTCACGCAGAATCTTCAGAACATCAAGACTCCGACCCTGGTAATTGCCGGCGACAAGGATGTTTCCACGCCTTGGCTGGGGAACGGGGAAATTCTCGCACGCGAGATCTCTGGCGCTCGCGCCGTACGCTTGCCTGCAGCCCACCTGTCGAATCTTGAGCGCCCGAAATCATTTAATGCGGCTTTGTTTGCGTTTCTGCGCCCGCCCGCGAGTTCCCAGGAGACTCTGCAAGCCGGATTTGAAGTTCGGCGAAATATTCTGGGCGATGCTCATGTAGACCGGGCCATTGCGGCCACGTCCGAGCTCACTGAAGAGTTTCAGGCCCTGATCACGCGATACGCCTGGGGAACGATCTGGACGCGGCCGGGTCTGGACGAAAGAACCCGACGGCTTTTGGTCCTGGTCACAACCGCGGCGCTCGGGAGATGGGAAGAGTTCCGGCTTCATGTTTCTGCGGGATTAGCGCACGACCTTGAGCCCTGCGACATCAAAGAAGCGCTTCTGCAGACCGCCGTCTATGCCGGCGTTCCTGTCGCGAACACAGGTTTTCACATTGCGCGGGAAGAAATGGACAAACAGCGGCCCGCTCAGGCAGCATCCGATTGACGTTGGAGGCGAGGCCCAGCGGTAGTCGTCCGCGAGTAGAGGCATCTGCCTCACCATACTTATTTGAACCAATGATAGGCTAGGCTGAGTTGCAGTCCGTTAAATTCTGGATTCTGAATCCCGAGATTCGCGTTTGAGATGTGCGACCAGCGAAAGCCAATGTCGAGAGCCTGGCGTTTTCGAGTCCATAGGTAAATGCCTCCACCACCTTTCGCGGTGAAGTTGAAACTGGAAGTATTGCCCGGAGGCAGGTTCGAAGGCGTGATGACGGCGCCTCCCGCTAATTCGATGTAGGGCGAAAGGCGAGCGGTATGCAGGGAGGAGTTCCAGCGCAGGATCACGGGATCGAAACCGATGCCGTGAGTGCGTTGATTTCCGTAGGTTTCAAAAACCGGCAGCAGGTCGAATGCATATTCGAGATTGCCGCGCCGCCAACCACTTCCGTGCTCGTGCGTAATCACCCAGCCCACAAACACGCCGGCGGAGAAGATTTGCGCCTCCGCAAATGAGTTGGTATTTTCTTCCCCGGTTTCTCCGGAGGCCCAAATGCCGAGATCAAAACTTCCTTTATCTCTAACCGGTGAAAGTTTTTGAGCCCATGCCGTGCAGCAGGCGAACGGAAAAAGCAGGCTCAGCATCGTCAGCAGAACTCGCGCTGGTAGCGTTCGTGGCTCTCGGCGGGCTTGCGGGTGAACGACCGATAACGTTTCCATGCAGGTGGTTCTCGGATGCGCTAAAACCGCACAGTGAGGCCGGAAGACGCGCGGACGTTGTATCTCTTAAAATCTGGCGAGCCCGTCTTCAGTTCGTCCACTTGATTGCGCCAGCTCAGTCGCCGCATCAATCGAAAATCGATTCCCATGCCCAAATCTTCGGCGAAAGTGGTGTCGGACATGGGCCCGGCAGAGGTACTTCCATGCTCGCGCACGGCTCCGAACAATACATTCGCATAGGGCCGCAATCTTCCAATCCAAGATCCTCCTCGTATACCGAACAAGAAATTGGTCTGGCCTACACCACCATACTGTCCGCTGAAATCGGCGACCGCTCCAAAGTACCTAAGATACATTTTCTCGACCGAAGCGTTCCAGCCACTGAGGTTTGAGCTGACGCTGGAAAGCGGATCGCAGGCAGTGTAGGTGACCGAAGCTACCACCTCGCAGTGCGATGGCCCAAGATGGGTGTACCCGAAAAACATATTTCCATGGTTGGGAAACGGTGCCTGCGTTATCTCATTCCTAGGGACGGCGGGTTTCTGGTCGCTCAGGAACGTCGTTCGCTGGCCATCGCGGGCACGATACCAAGGTCGATTGCCATGAAGAATGTTGGCTCCGCCACGAATCGGATTGGTGGCGGAACGGACAAAATTAATCAGGAAACGGCTCTGGGTTCGGACCTCGAAGGGTTCCGCAACTTTCTTGTCCAAAATATCCTCGGCCAGCACCCAGCCTAATCCACCGACTGGAGTCATAACGAGGTTGACCTTTCCGACCCCGGAATAGCACGTCTTCGTATCGCAAGGGTATGAACCGTTCGCGTTCCATGGCGCACGGTCCTTTGAACCGTATTTTTCTACAGTGGGCTCACTGAGGGGTCCGATGCTCCATTGCGTGCTGTAAACCCCGTTGAAGATCGTGGCTTTGATGCGGCTCTTCCAGTAGGCCTTCGTGTTCGAGTATTCCAGGGCTGCGTACCTGGGATCGTTGTTGATTTCAATGTAACTGGTGATCGCCCCTTGAATGGGATGGCCGAGGTAATTGTAGAGGGGGTTTTCGCCGGCACTCCACCCGGCGTGCCACCATGAAGTAAGCGACTGCATGTAGTCCCGCCAATAGTGATTAAACGGGATCCCGCTTTCTGAGACCACCCATCGGAAGTCCGTATGCACAACGTAGGCCTGCTCGATGATAAGAAAAGTGAACGATTCGGTCAGCGCCCGGCGCCAGTGAAGTCCCTGCTTGTCAGGCTGGCTGGAAGTGCTCCCGGAATCCGGATCGTCGAGAGAAGAGGGAACTGCTGACACTGGAACGTATTCAGCAAGCCCATCGAGGTCGAGCAACTGATTACTGCTGGGTGTGTGATCTTGCAAAGTGGACAGTGTCCTAAGGCGCGATGTCGAACAGACTTCGGAGATCATGAGTAGAGGATCGCAAGGCGAGCCCACCGATTGGCCGAATGCTCCGACGGGAAAAAGCATTGCGACGGCGGCGAGCACAATGCAGGAACACACGGGCGTAGCTTCAAGAAAATGCGCTCCCCAAAGTAATAGAGACAGAAACAGTCTCCAGAGCAGGCGCCCGGCGTTAATAGGCATTCTTACTGGTGAAAAACCGAAGCAGGGTCAGACTGATAATCTGCAGGTCAAAGGTGAGACTCCAGTTGCGCAGGTAGTAGAGATCGTATTCCACGCGCTTAGCAATCGAAGTGTCTCCGCGCCAACCGTTTACCTGGGCCCATCCAGTGATTCCAGCCTTGAACGTGTGGCGAGAGTTGTAACGGTCGAACTCTTCCAGGAAGCGCTCGACAAAGAAGGGCCGCTCGGGGCGCGGGCCAACAATGCTCATATCGCCTCGGAGAACGTTTAAAAACTGTGGCAGTTCGTCGAGGTTCGTCTTACGCAGGAACGTGCCTATTGCCGTCCGACGCGGGTCCTCGTCGCAGGTCCAGCGCGTATCTCCCTCTTCGCGACTGCCGACGCGCATGGTACGGAACTTGAACATTCGGAATACTCGGCCATTTAACCCGACCCGATCCTGAACAAAGAAAACGGGACCACGGCTGGCTAATTTTATGGCCAAAGCGATGAGCAGGGTAACGGGCAGAGTAACCGACAAGATCAGAATTGAAAAGCCAACATCAAAGATGCGCTTCTGGAACAAGTAGGACCCAGTCTCCGCCAGAGTGGGCCGGAGATCGAGCATATGAATTCCGCCCAGGTCAATCAGGCGGTCGCGCAGAATAATGCCTTCGCCCAGATCGATTACGACCCGAGTGGGAACACAAAGCTTTTCCAGTACGGGTGCGATTTTCTGAACGTCGCTCAGTTGAGCGGCAGGGAGCGCGATAATGATATCGTTGATGGAACTCCCGTTGGAAAAGACGGGAATCTGATCGAGGTCGTATACCGGGCCATCCACCGCGACCTCCTGACCCGGCAGGCGCACATAACCCATGATGCGGCAAGGCAACACTTCGCCATGCAACAACGAAGTGCCCACGCGCCGGGCGAAACGATCCGTTCCCACTATCAGAATCTTGACTTCGTTTCTGCCATCCTTGCGCAACACCTCCAGAAAGACTCGGAAAATGATACGAGTAGTCGTTGCCAAGGCGAACAGAGCGGCAGCACTGATGCCAATCACGAGCCGCGAATAACTAGCCTGCCGATATAAAAATCCGGCCGCCATCACCACCGCGTAGGTAAAGGCCAAAGCTTCCAGCAGGCGCCGGCTTTTCCCGCCCGGAGCGTACAACTGCTCCACGTTCCAGAGACCTGACTCTTCAGCGGCGATCGCCCAGACGATCGTGGTGAGCAAGAGAATACTCCAGTAGGAGGGCAGTCCTGCCGGAGGAGTTCGCGAGAACAAGAAGTTGATACCGAAGCGCACCTTTACGGCGATGAAATAGGCACACGCCGGCAGCAGCAGCGTCACAATTTTCAAATACAAACGTGCGAAGCTAAGGCGACTGCGAATCATACGTGCTCACTTCTGCCCCCTGCTGACAACGTAACCGATATTATCAATCCATACCCATCATGTTTGTCTAGCCCCTAGTGATATCCACGCTGAGGTGCCGGTCAAGCGTACTGCTTGTAAGCAACCCAAGACCAAACGAAATGTTTCGTTGGTCGATGATTTTTGCCGGTTGCCCCTTATTCTCCCACGCATGTCAACTGGCCAGGGGCGAAGCCGATATTCAGGGTTGGTGTTGAGAAATCATTGCCCCAAGTTCCTCCGCCAGAGTTCTTTGGGCCAGAAGGACAACTGCACCGTAGAGCTCACATTCGACTGTCTGGTGGTCGCGACGACTGGAAAACTCCACCTCTCGTATTGCACGGAGGCGGACAGGCTGAAACTTGATCGCGGCGAAAACTCCGCCCGGACGTTCGCGTCGGCCAGCGTGCCGCCATTCGGAATGAATTGCTGGCTGACTTTCTGATGCCGGAATCCAAATTGGAGCTTGTTGCGCGGGCTGAACCAATAGGTTGTCCAAGCCTCAGCGCCCTGCCCTTGGCGTCCCATCCAGCTGCCCATCAGATGACCAGCATTCTGAAAACCGGTGACCCAAGCTGGATCCCAGTAAAAAGCGCCGTGTGCGACGTCGCCCCCGCTGTTCGGTGGATCAGTATAGCCCCCCTCAACCCGGAAATCCAGTTTGGGGATCGCAGGCAGCCGAGGAACGTATATACCCGCGAGCCAAGCCGCGACGTCGGGTCCAAGGATCGGCGTAATTTCGTCATGCTCGGCCAAACCCTCCGCGTAGAACGTCATTCCATCCCGCAGTCCAGGAATCCGATAACTGAAATCCATTCCGGAACGGCGCGCTCCAGGCTTGTTGGGGTTCCCCGCGAATGTGTTACTCGTGGAGAACACGCTCCTTAAGAATGTATGCAAGGTCAACGGATACCCGGGTCCTCCGTAGTCCGTAGTGCGCGAAAGGCCAATTTCAAGATTGGAGGTTGGTTTAAAGCTGATTCTCTCGCCGTGAACAATCGGCTGCGGATTCAGCGACTGACCGTACTGGCCGACGAGTCCAGACGGCGCATCCACGAATTCGTATCCGGAGTACTGTCCGAGGAAGGCCTCCAGCCGCATGGGTCCAAACAGACCCAGAAAACTTGGAAGCGTAAAAGGGGTGACCCGATTGACCCGGAACATCCGGATCGGCGCAGCGTTGTCGCTGAACATCATGGGCCCGCCCTGAGATGGCCCCCACCACAGGCTCTGGTTTCCGTAGGAGAGTTGCCAGTCGGAAAGATTCAGGGCCACATAGGTATCCAGGAATCGGCCTTCGTTAAAGGGGGAGATAGGTGTATCGGGCGGGACGGGGAAAGTTGTCCCTGAAGGTAAGCCGATGCGACTGAAATCGGCCACGGATATGGCATCGCGAGCCGTCAAGGGCAGAGCGGGCGCCGAGGGGGAATGCTGGTATTCGCCACGGACGTAAACGGCCAGTGGACCATACGCGGCCCATCCCGACAATCCCGACACGTTGTTGAAGCCTTGTTCCTCGGGACGGCCAAAGTCATTGACGATGGTTTGTCCAAAGTGATCGCCGTCAGTAAGCGGCTCGCCAACAATCTCGGTGCTACGCGTATAAGCTGACTCCAGGCGAAGTTCCGCATTATCGCCGCCGGCGAGGAGGGTAATTTCAGGGCCAAATTCCCTTTGCAGAGCCTGGTAGAGGCGTTCCACTTCAGGGGGTGTCGTTTCGTCTTCGGTCATGCGGTTGGCCGCTTCTTTGATCTGCCGTGCACATTCCATACGCGTCCACGGACGCATATCGGCAAACCCGCTGTGAACGTACCCCAGCGCCGTCAAACGATCCATCGCGGGGTAAACCCAGCTATCCAGCGGCACATATGGCGACCCCATGTTCCGAGCTTCGCGACCATTGTCTCCTTCCTCATTCTTGCTGAACGTGCCCCATTTCGCGATTTCCGCATCGCTGTAATGCGAGTGGGAGCGAAAGACTTGGCGCCCGAGATACCAACCGAGCGCGCTGCCCACCACCACGTCCGATGCGAAGTGTTTTTGCCCCACAAGCCGCGCAGCGCTTACTCCTCCCGCCATGCCATAGGCCAGCAACTCGGTCATGGGGCCGGGATATTCATGCGCAATCACACTGGCAATCGCCCAACTGATGGCTGCATGATCCGAAGGAAAAGAATCTCCTCCCTGAAAAAACTGTCCACGGCCGTTGCCGGTAAAGGGGCGGTCCCGGCCGAGGGCATAAGCGAAAACTTCAGTATCCAGGAATGCGTCAATACCTGCCTCTCCGCTGAGCAGCCCGGTTTCGCGTTCCTGATCGTTATGTGCGAAATGTCCCAACACGAACATTCCCCCACCAACGGCCGCAAAAGCGGCTAGCCCCGCATTAGAAGCGGTGACGGCGTGCGAGACTGTCGACGGGTCGGCGGGAACATGTTTCTCTATAGCCGTGTCGCTTGCCACCAACGCTGCTCCGGCAAAAGCCAATGGGACCGCCCACTGCAGGTCAGCCGTGGTCATGTGGAACGGAGTAGACCAGAAATTCTTCTGATCCTGAAAAAGATTGCGTGGTAGCGATTTCAAATCAACCGGGAGCAGCGCAAGATCGGGAGAGTTCTCCACTTGTCTCGAAGATGGAAGAGGGGTGGGCTTTCCATCGGCTGGGGTCTGCGCGCTGGCCATGAGACTGCAGCCAAGGACAATCGCCACCAGAGCGCACGAATTTACTCCGAGCTTTTCAGTCCAGCAGCCGGGCTTCCACCGGCCGAGAACCGGTTTAGTAAACTTCATTCACGTCCTTCGGGAAAACGAGCACATCGCAACTCTTTTAGCTTGGAGTAGAAGCTCTTCTACTTGCAAATGTCTGCTCGGATTCAAGCGGTAATGTCTACCAAAACTTGAAGTCGTTCAAAGCTAACACAAAGCTAAATCGACATCTGAGGAACCTTAACGGTACGGGTCAGCCGCAGGGCAGGGTGCTTAAAATAGAAGCTTCAAATTGACGGAGCCTGATAGAATCACTCACTGCAGGGCTATCATAATAGTAAAGCCGTATTGCCGCGAACACGATGATTCAAACTGAAACCCAACCCGAACCGATCGTTCAGGAAAGAATTGAAGAAAGCACAAACCCGTTCGACGACGAATCTGAGATTTCTGTGCTCGATGTCTTGGTGCTCATTGTCGAGCGCAAGCGCTTCATCATGCGCTTCGTCTTGGGCGCTCTCCTGCTGGCGGTGGTTGTTTCATTTCTGTTGCCAGTCCGATACGAGGCGAAGATCGTACTACTTCCCCCTCAACAAAATTCATCCATCGCCTCGATGCTAACCGGGCAACTCGGAGGCGCGTTGGGCGCGCTGGGGGCGCTTGCCGGAGGCGGTCTTGGCCTCAAGAACCCGAACGATATGTACGTCTCTTTGCTTACTAGCCGAACCGTCGAGGATGGCATGGTCGATCATTTTGGACTGATGCGGGAATATCACGCAAAGCGGATGTCGAGTGCACGAAAGGAGCTCGAGCGCCGCACGACGGTTGTTTCCGGGAGCAAAGATGGGCTAATCCGCCTAGCGATCGAGGATGGCGACGCCAAGCGGGCCGCCGAACTGGCTAACGGCTATGTGCAGGAATTCCGAAAACTCTCCGCGACCCTGGCGATAACCGAGGCCGCGCGGCGGCGCCTGTTTTTTGAACAGCAACTGCAGCAGGCTAAGGATAACCTGACCGCCGCCGAGGAGGCCATGGCCAAGACTCAGCAATCTACCGGAGTTTTGCAGATTGACAGTCAGGCAAGAGCGCTGATCGAATCCGCCGCCATCTTGCGCGCTCAGGTCGTGGCCAAGGAAGTACAGATTGAAGGCATGCGATCCTTTGCTACTGACGACAATCCTGGTCTGGTTCTCGCGAAGCAGGAACTTGCAGCGCTCCAATCGCAGCTCGAACGGCTGGCAGGGTCGCAGCACGACGATTCCTCGGATCTCAATCTTTCCAAGGGAAGAGCGACACAGGCGGGGATGGAGTACGTCCGCCGGTATCGCGATCTCAAGTATCAAGAAACCGTGTACGAGCTTTTGGCGAAGGAGTTCGAAATCGCCAAACTCGACGAGGCCCGGGAGGGCTCGATTATCCAAGTCGTGGATGCTGCCGTTCCGCCCGATTTGAAGTCTTCTCCCCATCGAACGCTGATTGTGTTGGGAGCTACGATTCTCGCTTTTTTCGTTGCCGTGTTTTGGGTCTTTATGCGGGAAAGAACCGCCCGTGCTTTCGAAATGCCCGAGAATCGCCAGCGTCTCAACGCGATCAAGCGAGGTCTGAAGCGGAAAAGCCAGGTTTGAAGTAGGAGAAAGACTCCGCCGTAATCGCACCTCCATTCTCGCGAAGGGCTGCGAGACATGAACATGCACGGGCTTTGTCCTTCGCATCCGCAATCGGGGCAAAAGCGTTTACCGAATGCGGCCTCGCGTGTCAACGAAGAGCATTAAGAAATACCGCATTTCAGCCGTTGCGGACCTGATTCCTCATTCCTCAGCATTTGCGATAAGCTCTGATATACTCCTCCGTATATGCGTGTCTTGTTTCTGAATCCACCCTTTCACCCACGTTTTTCTCGGGAGCAACGCAGTCCCGCGGTCACCAAGAGTGGAACTCTGTATTACCCCAAGTGGCTAGCGCATGCGGCCGGAGTTGCAATCAAAAGCGGTCACGACGTGGACCTGGTTGATGCCCCTGCTGCCGGTTATTCGGTGCAGGCAGTAGCTGCCCGTATCGCAGCCAAGAACATCGAAGCGGTGGTCTGCGATACTTCTACCCCCAGCATTCTTAACGACGTTAGTGTTATCGAGGCGCTTGTGGCTGCGAAGCCTGCGCTGCATGTGCTGCTCGTAGGGCGGCATGTCTCGTCCTTGCCCAAAGAGACGCTCGCTATGTCACCTGCGCTAGAAGCTGTTGCCATACGCGAGTATGAATACACGGTGCGCGACTGGCTGGAAGCGAAAGCTTGTGGCGCCGACCTTTCCGCGGTGGATGGCTTGGTATGGCGCAAAACTGGAACGGGCGAGAGCGTCGCCAATAAGCCTCGGGAAGCCATCAAGAATCTGGATGAGTTACCTTTTGTTTCGGAAGTCTATAAGCGATTTCTGCATACGCCGGACTATTTCTACGGCCACTCGTTGTGGCCGCTGGTGGTTTTTGATACCAGCCGCGGATGCCCCTATCACTGCTCGTTCTGCGTCTATCCCCAAACCTTCAGTGGGCACACCATGCGCTACCGCTCGGTGGCGAATGTGGCCGACGAGTTTGACTTTGTTTCCCACGAAATGCCGGAAATCAAGACGGTCATGCTGGAAGATGATACTTTCATTATCAGCAAACCGCGTACTTTGGAACTGGCCAAAGAGCTGATCCAGCGGAACAACCAACTGCCATTTGACGCCAACTGCCGTGCTGATATTGGCGCCGAAAGCGAGCTTCTTTCAACGCTGCACAAGGCCGGTGCCCGCCTATTCTGCGTCGGGTTTGAAAGCGGTGACGTGGAAGTGATCCATGGCATGAAAAAGAACAACGATGACCGCCGCGACGCCAAGTATCACGAAGAGGCGCATCGTTTTGTCCGCATCTGTCAGGACTCCGGCATAATGGTGCATGGTTGCTTCATGGTCGGTAACCTGAACGAGACGCCGGCCAGCATGGAGAAGACGCTGAACTTCGCCAAGAAACTGCAACCCGATACGGCCCAATTTTTCCCCATCATGGTGTACCCGGGTACGACCGCCTATGAGGAAGCCAAGAAGCGGGATTACATTCAAATCGAAGACTGGGGCGCGTGGTTGACCAAAGACGGGCTGCACAATAGCGTTGTGACTCTGCCCAACATCACGCACGAGCAACTGGTCAGCTTCTGTGACCGGGCGCGGCGCAGTTTTTACCTCAGTCCGGCATATCTTCTTTACAAGCTGAAGCAGTCGCTGAAAGATCGGCGTGAGCTGCAACGCAATGTCAAGGGTTTCATCACGCTGTCGAAGTATCTGTTGCGCGGCAGCCAGCACGAGAAGACCGAAACGCCCCGATCAGCTCCACGCCGCGATAACATAACGGCTGTCACGAGCACTTCGGGTAGTGACTAGAAACGCCTCGGAAGCGGAAAAATTTAGCTGTTCCAAGCTAACTCTTTTCCTGTTCTGAGACATCTACGCGTGGGCTGCGCAAGGCGTCGCAGTCATGCCATGCAGTGATCGCATGTTTTGCCGCCTCCTTACGTCCATCCGAGTGCCAGCGTGTACTCTCTAGGAGACCACTTCCAGTTCGAGGTGTTCCATCGAAAGCAGTCCTGTATCCATCATCATTCCGACATTTAACGGTGCCTCTCGCATTGGCAATTGTCTAGATGCATTACTGCGACAGACGCCCGGGCGAGATGCGGAAATCATTGTCGTTAACGACGGATCGACCGACAATACGGTTGAAGTGGTTGAGGGTTATTCTGGCGTCCAGCTCATCACGCAGGCAAATGCCGGGCCGGCGGCGGCGCGCAATCGCGGTGCACTGGAGGCCCGCGGCAAGCTTCTCCTTTTTACCGATGACGATTGCGTTCCAATGCCGGACTGGATTGACGCCATGATCGAGCCCTTCCGCGACCCGGAGATCGTCGGAGTAAAGGGAATCTACCGAACGCACCAAAGACGTTTAGCCGCTCGTTTCGTACAGATGGAATACGAAGACCGCTACCGCCGGATGGCGAGTCTCCCCACTATCGATTTTATTGACACTTATTCCGCCGGATTTCGTCGTGATCGATTCCTGGAGATGAACGGGTACGACACCTCTTTTCCGATGGCATGCGCCGAGGATATCGAACTTTCCTATCGGATGTCCGCGCGTCGCTGGAAGATGAAGTTTGCCCCCAAAGCGATTGTCTACCACACGCACCCGGATACTCTCTGGTGGTACCTTAAGAAGAAGTACAAGTTCGCTTTCTGGCGCGTGCTGGCCGTGCGCAAGAACCCCAGCAAGGCGGTTAAGGACAGCCATACGCCGCAGCTTATGAAACTTCAGCTTCTATTTGCGCCTGCCCTGCTGCTGGCGGTGGCCTGCGATCTGGTGGTGCGTCCGGCTCTGCCCGCCGCAGTGATTGTGCTGTCTGCCTTCGTGGTCAGTACTTTGCCATTCGGACTGCGGGCGATCAGAAAAGACGCAGTGGTCGGATTGGCTTCTCCGGTACTGCTCGCGGCGCGCGCTTGTGCACAACTGTTGGGGGTCACCGCTAGTCTGATATGCGGGCACCGTAAGGCCGCGCAGGTTCAGACTAAGTCGGCCCTGTGAAGGGACGTTCTCCGCATTGTTGAAAGCTGATCTTCTGAGATCCAGCAGCGCCGCGCTCCCTTTTTCTGTTTTCTTATCTGGTAAGGCTTGCTCTGATATATACTGACCCGCGGAATGTTAATGTTGTGGAGTACTGAGGAGGCATCGGGACCTTGGGAAAATTGTTAACCGGCCGGACAGGCACACTGTTTTTGTTTGTGGCGTTTTATACGATATTCGCAAATCTCCCCTTCTGGACCGCAAGTCCGCTGCTCGGCTTACTGCGCAACGGGTTCTTTTGCCTCGATTATGTCGTGGTCGGCTTACTGGCACTTTTCTTGCCAAGAGTCGCCTCTGGGATCCTGCTCTTCCTGGTCATTGCCGCAGATCTGGTTTGTGGAGTGAGCCAGACCTTTTATCTTTCGCCTGCGGAATGTCTGAGAAACTCCAACTTTCTATACTTACTTTCCGGCACCAGGGTTCTTCTCGTGGGCGCGGTAGCTGTGTTGGCGCTGGTGGTGGCTGCCATCGCCGCTCTTTTCCCGGTCGCGAAGATCCGAGGGACGGATCGCTGGATTGCAGCCTCCTGTCTGGTGGCGTTTGCCGCCTTGTCTGTATCTGTCGATTTCGTGACCGTGGTTCGCGGAACGGGAAAGATGCCGAATCCCTTCCGATTAGAGTTGCCCATCGACTCGGTGAAGTCCAGTTACTTCAGCGAAGTAATGCTTTCTCGCATTTCCGTGATTCGTCTAGTCCGTAACGAGATGAAAAGTATTGTGATAAGCAATAAAGTGCTTGCTTCCCAGACGGAACCATCTTTTGTTCCAAGTGCTTCAGCCATGGCGGTCCGCTCCGCGGGGCTTACTATGGAAAAAGGTGCTCAGGAGATGCCCAACCTCGTGCTGGTTTTGGTTGAGTCATGGGGACTTGCCACTGATGCAACTATCCGTAGTACACTCGCCCAACCTTACTTTCAGGCGGACCTGCTCACCCGGTACGACGTCTTGCAGGGCACAGTTCCTTTCTACGGGTCCACAATTCCCGGAGAGGCCCGAGAACTGTGCGATAGCAAGATCGGTTTTTACCTTCTCAAGGCTTCAACGCAGGAATTGCACGAGTGTCTTCCCGACCAGCTTGCCGCCCTTGGCTATCACAACATTTCGCTGCACGGGATGGACGGGCACATGTTCGAGCGCTTGAAATGGTACAAAAGCATCGGATTCCAGGAGCAATGGTTCCGAGATCAATTCAGACAGCAAGGGCTGCCGGATTGCGTGGGCGCATTTACCGGAACCTGCGATGCCGCGGTCGCCCAATGGATCGGACGACGTCTCGACCAGCCGGATTCAAATCCGAATTTCGTGTACTGGGTGACTTTGAACTCTCACCTGCCGGTGCCGACGCCAGCCCCACTCCCCGTCCTAGCTTCGTGCTCGCTCACCCCTCTCCTCTCTCAGCAGGCGGCATTCTGTTCATGGTATCAGCTCGTTGCGAACGTCCATCGTTCCGTCGTACTAGCAGCCATGACCGAACTTAGTCGCCCCACCGCGTTTGTCATTGTGGGCGACCATGCGCCCGGGTTCGCCAATCCCACATTGCGCCGTCAATTCTCCAGCGAGGTCGTTCCTTACATCGTATTGGTCCCTCGCCCACCGAAACAGACGGCCAAGCTACAAACGTCGGTAAGCAGTGGTCGGCCTTTGGCCATTTCCCATCCAGGGGCCAATTAGCGGCGTAATTACGTCACTACACTCTTTGCGCATTGCACACCCGTTCCGCCGTTTTCCCTACAGATTAGGCTATCCACCCGGAATTCTGGTTTTGGAACGTGGGAGTCAATACAATCAGTTGGGGCGCAATGACGAACAGGCAAAATGGACATCAATCGGTCTGTGCGGTGATTGTTACGTATCACCCAACTAGCTGCATGCTGCAAAACATGCCGAAGATTCTAGCCCAAGTACAGGGACTCGTTGTGGTGGACAACGGATCGAACGCCGATGAGCTTAACCCGCTGCGCGCTGCAAGCCGCGCTCTGCGCTTCGACCTAATCGAGAACGAAGAGAATCTCGGCATCGCAGAAGCCTTAAATCGCGGGGTTCTCTGGGCCAAGAGCAAGAACTATCCCTGGATCATCCTTTTCGATCAAGATAGCAGGATCACTGAGGGCTTTATTGATCAGATGTTCGCGGCATGGGAGTCACATCCCAACCGAGAACGCGTTGGTTCAATTCACCCTAAGTATGTTGATCCGGAAACAGGGATGGAGCCGCCGGTTCTGCGTGCCGGCGACGGTGGACCGGTATTGTCACTCACTTCTGGAGCGTTGATCCCGGCATGGATCTTTGACAAGGTGGGGGGGTTCGCGTCCGAGTATTTCATTGACTGCGTTGATTTTGAATACTGCCTCCGCATTCGCGCCGCTGGTTACATGCTTGCCGACTCAAGACAGGCCGTACTGCTTCATGCCGCGGGTCATGCCAACAAGGGGCACAGGTTTCTGGGGTTCAATTTCCGACCCACGTATCACAGCGCAATGCGGCGATATTACATGTCGCGTAATCGAATCGCGCTCTGTCGGAAATACTTTCTTGTGTTTCCGAGTTGGATTTTGCATACCATGAACGACTCCTTTCGGGAGACGATCAAGTGTTTTATCAGCGAGCCGGACCGTGCGCGGAAGTTTCGCAGCTTCCTACTTGGAACATGGGACGGCCTTTGTGGGAGAATGGGAAAGCGCAACTCAGAAAGCGAGTTCGATTGAACTCGCGTCCGCAGGTGGTCTGTATCGTCCTCAACTGGAATGGGTGGAAGGACACCCTCGATTGCCTTAAGGCCCTCGAAGAATGCACGTATCCAAACCTAATGGTTGTCGTTGTGGATAACGGTTCCACCAACGATTCGGTTGACCGAATACGCTCTGCTCGCCCCGATATTCAGCTGCTTGAGAGCGAAGAAAATCTCGGTTTTGCTGGCGGCAACAACATTGGGATTCGCTATGCGCTCACGCACGATGCCGACTTCATCTGGCTGTTGAATAATGATACGAAGGCGGCTCCGGGCGCACTCTCTGCGCTTGTTGCAAAGGCGCTGACTGATGAGGGCATCGGAGCCGTCGCCTCCATCTGCTACTATGCTGACGCGCCATCAATGGTACAGGCATGGGCGGGATCGCGGGTGAATCTGTGGATCGGTTACGGACGGCTCAGCACAGAACCGCAGAGGGATAATTGGTTTCACTCCCTTAATGGCACCAGCATGCTTGTCGCCCGCAGATCGATAGAAGATGCTGGATTGTTGGACGAAGGCTTCTTCCTCTATTGGGAGGATACCGAGTTTTGCCTGCGCTTGCGCAAGAAGGGATGGCGGATCGCGGCCGCTCCTGATTCCCACGTTTTGCACAAGGTGAATGCGAGCAGTGGAGGAAACAAGCTAATGCTGGACCGTTACCAGACGGCCTCAGGCTTGCGTCTCCTGCGGTTTTATTCGCCGGCACCTCGTTTCGCGTCGCTCGTGTTCCTGGCCGTGCGATTCTCTCGACGCTTACTTCGGCTTCAGTTTGCTCGTTGCAGAAGTGTGTGGGCGGGAATTCAAGACTACCGTCGGGGTCTCTCGCTATCTTCCAGAATGCGCTGATATCGCATGGTGCGATGTCTGAAAGGTGGATATTTCGAGGACTGGAAGCCGTGAAACGCTCAAATGAACGATTTCTTAAAACTATCCCTCCGTCGGCTTGTGGCAATCGTAATAGTTATTCTCCTCTTCTTTTTAATTGTGGATGGCGCTATTCCACAGCTGCAGATGTTTTTCTTACGCGGTAATATACTGGCCGGCAATTTCGTCTTTAAGGCCGCAGTACTCGCCATTGCACTGCTCGGTTTCCTCGTCTATCCAAGGATTAGGGTTGTTGGGCTGCCAATACTCACATGGCTGCTCTGTATCGGCTATCTAATTTTAGAAATTCCGTATCTGAACCGCGCACACCGTATGCCCATCGGAGACGTTTTGCAATCTTACAACGCATATTACCTTTTACTTTTGATCGGTCCCGTATTGGTGCCATTCCGTGGGGCCGTTTCCGAACGCATCATCACGCGTTGCACTGTGTATTCTTTTCTGGTTTGCGCGGCAATAGGAATCGCTCAATACTCTGCGGCTCAGCCTCTCCTGCCCACGGATAGCGCCGATGGAGCCTTTCAAGTAAACAGCTGGATCTTTGTCGGCCAAATTAGGGCTTTCAGTCTGTTCACGTCATCGATGAACTTCGGAATGTTTTGCGCGTTATGCGGTGCACTGGGCATTGCGCTGTTACGAAGAATGCCGGTCAGAGGAATATTACTGTTCATTGTTTCGGGCGTAGCCTGTTTCAGTACTCTGACGAGGCTTTGCTATTTGGTATTCGTCTGCACTTGCTTCTATGCTCTAGTTCTGACTTTTGGTAAGAGGCCCGCGCGCGGGCTCTGGTACCCAGTACTTTTTTTTGTGATCGGGATCTCCACGATCTTAATCGGATTGCGGTCCTCCAATAGCGACACTGGTGATTTGCAGGATACAGCGTCGCTCATTCAGCGAATTACTCAATGGACCTATTATTCTGAGCTTATTCTACAGTCTTCTCCCCCTGAAAAAGTCTTTGGCGCGGGGATAGTTCAAAATGAGAAACTCCTTTCATTGTACCCAATGATCATCGATAACACTCCACTGGCATTGGTCTTGCATATCGGTGTAGTTGGTCTTGTGCTTTTCGGAGTTCTGATGATAAAGATGTGGCTATATTTGCGGCGGAAGGCCTTGGCTACTGAGCAGCCATTCTTGATAGCGGCGGCTAGCTTTTGGGCCACTCTGGCATGTGCAGGTATTTTTAACATCGTGTTTAGCTCATTCGGCGCCGTGTTTGCTCTTGCCATTCTTTGTGAGAAAGATCTATCGACCCAGCGGCGTCATAAGAGTATAGGAGGTTTTGTGGGCAAGCGACGAGGCCTGCGCCCAGAACTTGCTGGTTCCCTCAAAGAGAGCCGAGTTTTCGTGGATCCAATCCCGCCGCCAGGATAAGCTCATGTCCAGGAAAAAAACGCTTATCGCAGCGGCGCTACTTTTGCTGTTTACGCCCTTGATTGTGGCTCAGCTGACAGTTCCGATTGCAGTCGTCGGCTCCGAGGACATCGGAGCGCAAATCAATGCCGCATTCGCCGCCTGCAGCTATACTTGCGTAGTTTCTATTCCCGCAGGCAACTACTCCTATCGCACCACGATCAACATGACGAAGCCCGGACAATCACTCGTCGGGGCGGGAAGTTACGCAACGATTCTGAACTATTCAGGCTCCGGGGATGGGATTTTTTGGCAGATGAGTTCGTTCAACAGCACCAAGGCCGGAGCCTTGCGCGGGCTGTCAGTGATCGGTACTTCATCGGCAACGAATTGCATTCATTCAGGTTCTTTGCAGGGTTCTACATGGGATGACGTGACGGTCTCGGGATGTACAGGCACCACCGCATATTCGGGAGCTGGCAGCAATGGCATTCTTTTGGAGAATGTTTGTCAAGGCGGAACGGGATCTTCTTGCACTGGTGGCGTGCGGGCATTTACAGAGCGGACCTACATGCACAATGTCCATATCGGGTACTCAGGCCAATCCACGTGGGTACCAGGGAATACGAATGGCCTCCACCTTCTCGTCAATGGCGGGACGTATAGTTTTGGCTACAGTGAATTTGATGTTTGGCTTAACGTGGAGGGATCTCAAATCGGCTTATTGGTTGATACTTCGGCGCAGTTGTACCACTCCGACGTTGCGCTGAAAGGAAACATGCAGACTGGGCCCGGCTCGTTCCTGACGGTTGCCGGACAGCTTACGCACAGCACGCTGAACATCATGGCGGAAGCTTCCTATGCTCCTCAGCCTGATGCTATCCACGTTACTTCCACGGGCGTAGTCTACGCGCAGGGCAATGCACAGATTTTTGCCACAACCACCGCCGGAGGAACAGCGCTCCCTCTGATTGACGCCGGAGGGTCCTATGCAGTGGAACCCTGGGTAGCGCTCGATTTCCCGGCTACTATGAACAGCGATCTATTTGCCACGCAACAAATCGCTATGCCGATGATTGAGACCGGATCGCAGTACATCACGGCAGACGGAACTATCGTAGTTGCACAACCGCATGGCACAGCAGCGGTCGCCGGGGACCTCAATGGGCGCTTGGTTCTCAGCTGGCCGAGTAATACCAACAGGTCGGCCATGATGATAATAGATGTTGCCTGCGCACAGTATGAGAGCGTCGCTGGCTGTTCGTTTAACGTTCCGGTAAACTACGCCTACACCGGGCAGGCGGTTTTCACCAGTCCCACGATCAAACTGAACGGCGGTAGCCCGAGCGTTCCTCAGATTCAAGTTACGATCGGTAACAGAAACGGTGTTTCTCAAAGCGTTATTGCTACGTGGTACGGATCGGCAGGAGCCTCCACCAACGCCGGCGGCCCAACCCTATTTCCCGGAACGAGTCCGGGCACGACTGCGATTCCGCTCGTCGGCTTGACATCTGACGGGGCCGGGAACCTAACTACAGGCCAGCAGATGATTGTCGGCAGTATTAAGACAGCAGGCACGGCGCCAAGCTGTACCTTTACCAGCGGCGGCGGAACTTCCCCCAGCTGTTCGCTCGATACCGGATCTACAAATGCTGCGGGGACGATCATCGTCAGCACCGGGGCCGGCTCCCCTTCCGGAACAGGGACAATTACTCTGACTTTCAATTCATCTCCATTCGGAACGAATAAGCCGGTATGTATGTACCAGGCAAGCGATGCCGGCACGGGAATCTGGAATGGGTTGGCAGTGATGAAAGATAAAACTCCTTCCACCTCCAGCGACCTGTTTACGTGGACTAATGGAACAACTCCGGTGACGTTGTCGGCGTCGACAGCTTATCGAATCAGTTACCACTGCTGGGCCAAATAACTCCAGCCTACCGCCCAAGCGGATGCGATCCGCCGGCGCTGCCGAATAGGGTTTTTTCTTTTACTGGGGGCACGCGGCTCCTAGGCTGCGAAATCTTGGAAAATTATAAGGTTTCCCGTCGAATCACTGGTCCAAATTCACTGCTGTGCCTGCGAGCATTGTATTTTGGCTGAATTGTGTCTCAGGTCGATGCTATCGTGCACTCTGGCAAGCGTGCTGGCCCACGGGAACTGGGCGGCCCGCGCCAACCCTTTCTCTCGAAGCTGACCTCGTAGTGCTGTGTCGCTTACAATTTGCGCCATCGTTGCGCTAATCTGCTCCACCGAAGTTGGGTCTACGAGCAGAGCTGCAACTCCGGCGACTTCGGGCATGGCAGTAATGTTTGAAGTGACCACAGGCGTGCCGCAAGCCATTGCTTCCAACAAAGGGAGGCCGAAGCCTTCGTAAAGGGAAGGGAAGATCAGCGCCTCGGCGCCACGGTAGAGCGATGGCAGCCTCGATTCCGGGACCACCCCGGTGAAATGCACATGCGATGCCATAGCATGCTGTTCGACGCATCCTGAAAGTTCCGGCGTTGGATTACCGGTAAGAACCAGACGCATCTCGGAAGAGACTCCGGCGCGGGCAAAGGCTTCCACTACGCGGAACTCGTTCTTGTGCCGCTTGCGATTGCTCACGCATAGAAGGTAGGGAAACGAAAGGCCATACGAATCACCGTCCGGGCGATACGCCGCGTCAACTCCGCACCCGACGTTGAAGACTTTCTCCGGCGGCACTCCAGACCACTGGACGATCTGTCCTCGCGTAAATTCCGAAACAGTAAGGATGCTGGCGGCGCGATGACAGGCTCGCTTCATAATGGTCGCGTAATAGAGCTGAATCAATGGACTGCTATTTTCCGGACAATAAATGTGGCTGAGGTCGTGAATTGTGAAGATGAAAGGCGAGGGGCAGAAGAGCGGAGAGTTGTAGCCGGGCGAAAAAAACAAGTCGTTGTGAGTCAGGTCGCGCAGTGCACGCGCGAGCCGCCACGCATCGAGCGGCGCGGCCGGATGGCCGGCCAAGGGCACGGAATGATAATCGAGATCGGCAAGCACATGCCGCGCAAAACGTCCGATACCGTGCTGTCCGATCCATCGCTGATCGGCGAAGATCATGGCGCGATTATAGCGAGCGCGGCGCCAGTAATAGCCAGCTGCGAAGTAATCTGCGTCCAGTCGCGCAGCCCGCGGACGAAGGCTCCGGTCGGGATCTTGTAGGGGACAACAATCTGATCGCCAGGATACAAGTGGATGCGGTCGAACTTCGTACCGGTGAAAAGGCCGTTGACATTATTGGCAGCGACCACGACTCCGTTGGCGCGCAGCACGAAGGCATGACGCATGTCCGACTGCGGTTTTCCCTTGCCGGCAATGTCAAGATACGCGCCAGTTGTATTTCGAGGCTCGAAAATGAATGATCCGGGATTGTATACATCTCCTACGACGGAGACCGTTGAGGGAGTATGGGGAATGGAGAGACGGTCGCTGTCTTCCATCAACATGTCGGGATAATCGGTGAGGCTTTTGTCCTTAGGCTTGACCGGGAGTGCGACGCGTCCGCTAGCGCGTGTGCTACGGAGCTGGGTGATAATCGCTTCTTGTGCCGCCAGCATTTGCGGCAAGTCTCCCGGGTTGGCGGAAGCTGCCACCGACATGGCCGACTGCCGGATTTGTACCTCCATGGTATTAGCCAGTTCGTCCAAACTTTTTTGTTGATCGATCCGTGCCGATTCGCGGGTGAATTGGGAACCGTAAACGTAGGCGTCGGGAGTCAGGCCGCCCGCTCGTTGTAAAACCGAGCGAAGCGTTTCATTGGTTTCGAGTTTGTACACACCCGGTCGCACTACTTCGCCTTCGACGATCACGTACTGAGAGCGCTCCGTCTGCGGAACCGTGATATCTCGCTGCGAGAAGATCGTGATGATATCGCCGGGCTGCAATTCCAGGTTGCTCTCTTCGTCGCGTTCAAGGATCGCCTTCCGCGGGCTCATCCAAACAAGCTTGGATGTGAGATCAATAGGATTGACGCGCTGGATGATGGCGTAATCCCAATTGATCTCCGGAGCATAGCGCCGCACATCTTCAGCAATATCCCTAACGGTGTTTGGGTTGGGGTTGTTTGGATTATTCGCCGAGGCCTGAGTAGGCGGTTGACTGCCGGTCGTGGGATTACCGGATCTCGAGGAATCACTCCCTGAAGGGTTTTGCTGGTTCTGCGCGTAGACAGAATCCGCCAGATTTGAGGAGCCCGTGGCATCGGACGAATTGTTTTGGGAATTGTAGTTTTGGCTCGACTCTGGAACGCCGGGCGCAGCGGTAGTGTTTGTCGTGCCATTCGGCATGGTGCCATTCGGCATGGTTCCGTTCGGCATTGCTCCGGTGGGCGTCGTTCGATTGGACTGCTGTTGGCCGGGAGCGGACGGGTTGTTTTGTGAAGACGATGTGGGAATGGGGTATTCAGTCGCGCTGCCGTTGACGATGGCGGCGCGATTGCGCCAGTAGCGACGAGTGAGCAATGCCTGCGAGTCGGGAATCAAGTCGCGGACACGCATGCCGGGCTTCCAGGGATAACGCCCGGGGTTAGCGACGTTGCCCCGCAAGGTTACGGTGTCCTCAAAACGGGGAACTATGGAGAACACTCGAACAATGTCGCCATCTTTGACCGGCAGAGCGCGGGATTGCTCGTCGTAGGGAAACTCCAGAGTTTTACGCGCCCGGTGATCCACAAAACGATCGATGGTGATCTTGCTTGTATCGGCCACGGTGCTCAGGTTGCCGGCAATCTCAATCAGGTCGTTCAGCGTGGAATCATCCTTCATTTCGTAGATAGCCGGCGAATTTACAGAGCCCGCGATGGCGACCAGGGGGCCAACGTGAGGAATAAAGAGGACATCGCCGGGCTGGAGACGAACATCCTTGGATTTGTCGCCTTTGATCAGCAGGTCGTAAAAATCGAAATCTGTGATGGTAGCGCCATCGCGCCGCACCTGGATGTGCCGCAATGATCCCTGTGGAGTGGGGCCGCCGGAGGCGAAGATCGCGTTCACCAGGGTGCTCAGCGAACTGATGGTGTAGGTCCCGGGATAGCGCGCATCGCCCACGACCAGCACTTGGATGGAGCGAAGGCGCCCAATGCTTGCCGTGACATTAAAGTTCTTGAATATCTTTGAAATCCCGCCTTTCAGGACTTGTTCGAGATCTCCGTAGTGCGTGCCGGCAACGGATATTTGTCCAACCTGGGGGATGTAGATTTGGCCGGAACGGTCCACAATTACCCGCAAGTTGGCCTCGACTTGTCCCCAAACACTTATCTGGAGTTCGTCGCCAGGGCCAATGATGTAGTCGCTTGGAACCTGGGTCCAGTCGACGGGAGCGAAAGTGCTTGGTGCCTGCACGAATAACGATTGGCCAAACAATGGCAGGGGGCGTCCAACGGTGTCTGCCACCATCTGTTCGAACTCGGTTTCGGGCCGGGTCGGGACCGGACGGTGCCAGATCTGCGAAGGATTGAGCGGGGGCCTGCTCGGGGTGTATTGATCTGGGCTGAAGCCGTACGGTGTTGTCAACACTGGGGTGCGCGTGGGTGCGGAGGAACTATTCGGTAATTGGCTATTGTATCTTTGACTCTGCGCGCCGCTGCATTGGGGAGTTCCTGCCATCGTGGGGTCGGAGCAATCGACTGTTGTGCCCTGAGAAGTGCCCTGCGAGTTACCCTGAGACATGTCTTGAGAGAACGGATCACCGAGGGATTGCGAAAAACACAACCCTAAAGAGAGACGGATAAATACGGCGAGCAGCAGCAACTTTCGCATGATGGATTGAGGAATCCTATAGCTCAAGAATAATTGGGTCAAATCTTCATCATTCTACCAAGTGCGCAACGGAACCGGAATGGCTAGGGCCGGGCGAGACGTTGGCAGCAAATGTTCATTGCATGCCTATTTATGAATTGTGCCGTGTGCCTTTTGATGATCGGCAGTGCTGCGTTGGGTTGCCGCCCGCAATCGACGAATCGAAAGATTACATCCGGCTTAGAGCTGTTTTGGTTGTTTGCCGCGGCGTCCGGGATATAATATTCCAGTCGGCAGATTGCTCGCTGTCTTTGCAGGCTGATGGGAAGATGCACGCTCTCAAAGGCCAGAGTCGAGCCATCCCAATCCGTTGCTAAGCGGGCTGCTGACGAAGGCAAACCAGATCCGAAGGTTGGAGTTGAATCTACTCTGCTTTGCCCGTACGAAGGAAGAGTGAATGCGGGCGAACGAAACCTTATCTTGCTCGGCAGTGCCACTTTTCGCTTCCCGCGCATAATGCTCTGTGTGATCGGCCACGGATAATGCAAGCTGTAAGTGTGGATGTCAAGGAATGAGTCTGCCCATGGGAAAAACCGCTCTAATCACAGGAATCACCGGTCAAGATGGATCCTACTTGGCTGAACTTCTGCTGAATAAAGGCTATGTGGTTCATGGCATTAAGCGCCGGTCCAGCAGTTTCAATACTTCCCGCATCGATGGCGTCCTTCCAGATTGGCACGAGCGCGAGGCGCGGCTGTTTTTGCACTTTGCCGATCTCTCCGACTCGACGAGTCTGATGAGGCTGCTTTACCGCCTTCAACCCGATGAAATCTACCATCTGGGTGCCCAGAGCCATG
Organism: Acidobacteriaceae bacterium; assembly: GCA_003164855.1. Taxonomy (GTDB): domain Bacteria; phylum Acidobacteriota; class Terriglobia; order Terriglobales; family Acidobacteriaceae; genus Sulfotelmatobacter. Next base: position 60,298 of record PLUI01000295.1, on the reverse strand, counting down.
TTCTGGTCAGCTTCGAGATCCCTGAGTATACGGGCGACATTACCGGTCTTGGCACTCTCCGTTTGTTAGAAGCCATACGGGCGTCAGGTATCGAGACGAGGTTCTATCAAGCCTCAAGCAGCGAAATGTTCGGAAAAGCATTTGAAACTCCACAAAGAGAAACCACGCCTTTCCGGCCTTGCAGCCCCTACGGGTGTTCCAAGCTCTATGCCTATTGGACAACCGCCAATTACAGGGAAGGTTATGGTCTTTTCGCCTGCAACGGGATTCTCTTCAATCATGAATCTCCCCGGCGAGGAGAGACCTTCGTTAGCCGCAAAATCACCCGCGCGGTAGCGAGGATACGTGCTGGCTTGCAGCAGCGCCTCTATTTGGGTAACCTTGAGGCTAAGCGTGATTGGGGATATGCGCCCGAATACGTGGAAGCGATGTGGCGCATGATGCAGCTCGACGAACCAGACGATTTTGTTGTAGCGACTGGTGAAACACACACCGTGCGTGAGTTCGTGCAGATTGCGTTTGATTATGTGGGGCTTGATTGGGAAAAGTTCGTTGAAATCGATGAGAAATATTTTCGTCCTAACGAAGTTGATATTCTGCAAGGGGATGCAAGTAAAGCTGAGCGCGTATTCGGCTGGCGGCCCAAGGTTAAACTTGAAGGCCTGGTCAAATTGATGGTTGAGGCTGATACCAAGCTTCTCGCTGACCAAATCGAAGGGCGTCTGGCAAAGCAAAACTCATTCCGCGAATGATGCGGGTTTGCCGGATTCGGTGTTCCTCGATCAACACAATGGACCCACACAAGTGATTTTTCGGCATTCATGAAATTTCTCTGGAACTCCAAACCAGATGCCGGTTTCAAGCTCGATCTGGCTGCGAATTTAACCGGGTCTGCTTGGGCGATGCTGGTACAACTGGCGTGCGTTCCTCTCTACATCAGATTCATGGGTGTTGAATCGTATGGATTAATTGGATTCTATTGGATACTTCAAGCTATGCTTCAGGTGTTGGACTTAGGTTTGAGTCCGACGATGAATCGTGAGATGGCCCGCTATTCGGTCCATCCGGAAAAGGCAGGCGAGGCTCGCGATCTGGTTCGCACGCTTGAGGTGGGTTACTGGACGGTGGGAGTTGCGATTGGAGTTGTTATCGTGGTCGCAGCGCCCTCAATCGCCACACACTGGATCAAAGCCGGTTCATTCCCGATCCGCAGTATCCGGCAGGCAGTCACGCTTATGGGCGTTCTGTCATTCCTGCAATGGCCACTCAGTTTCTATCAAAGTGGCTTGCTGGGGCTGCGCCGGCAAGTTCTCTTTAACGCCATCCGGATTTCGCAGGCTACCATCGCCTATGGGGGAGCGATCTTGGTCCTGTGGCTCTTCTCCCCGACAGTCCAGGCGTTCTTCCTGTGGCAGGCGATCGCTAGTGCTGGGCAGGTCCTCCTCGTGGCGACGTTTCTCTGGAAGAGCTTGCCCCCCGCGGATGGGGCTCCCAGATTCGACTTCAGCCTGATGAGGGGGATATGGCGGTTCGCCGCAGGAGTGAGCGGGATCACGGTCTTCGCCCTGATCTTGACTCAAGCTGACAAGGTGATTTCTAGCAAGGTGTTCAGTTTGAAGGTGTTTGGTTACTACACCCTCGCCGGGATGTTCGGGACGGGTTTGTCGCTGATCATCGGCTCAGTCTTTAATGCGATCTATCCCAGGTTCACAGCTCTGGCGGCGGTAGGTGACGAAGAGGGGCTGAAGCATCTCTACCATTTCTGTACACAGCTGATGGCGGTACTTATTTTGCCCATCGCCGCTATGCTGGCGCTGTTTTCCTCGGAAATCCTCCTGTTATGGACTAGAAATGCTGAAGTTGCTCGCAGTGCGGGCCCGATTGCAACCATTCTGGTACTGGGAACAGCCCTAAGCGGATTGATTGTTTTGCCGTATACCCTGCAGCTGGCGTATGGCTGGACCAGCATAACTTTGAAGATTGCTGCCTTCCTGACTGTGCTGGCTGTGCCAGCCATGTGGTTTATGGCGACACACTACGGTCCGGTGGGCGTGGCCTTTGTCTGGTTGGGCTTGCATTCAGCCAATCTACTGTTAGAGTTGCCTTTAACCCATCGTCGCTTGCTGCGTCATGAGATGTCGCGGTGGCTTTTTCATGACATAGTGCCACCTTTATTGGCTGTGGCTGCCGTGGCTGGTTTAGGGCGCGCGCTAATAGTTGGTCGGATGTCACCTTGGGCAACATCGGCGTCTTCTTCGGTCGTGCTTTTTGCTGCTCTAGCAGCTGCCACTGTTGTGGCGCCACTGATACGGCGTCCTTTCCTTGCGAAGATATTCAGCATATTAGATTACGCTTGAGGGTTGTGTCTTCCCAGGCGTAGGGATAGCCGATTGCTTGGAGAACGAGACGGAAACCAAAATGTCCGTGGAAGTATTAAAGTCAAAAGTCGAAATAGCGAAGGCAAGACGCGAGCTTCGTCGGAGAAACTTGTCCTTTACCAGTCGCGGGTGGAAACGCCTTGTGCGCAAACTCGGAATATCCGATGGCATTGAGGTGGGCGACGAATTGAAAAGTTGGGACGTCTTAAGGACAGTGGAGTTTATAGAAAGCAACGTCCCCAAGAATGCGCCGATTCTGGATATTGGGGCGTTCGCTTCCGAGCTGCCTTGCATCTTGAATGGTCTGCATTATTCCAATGTGGCGGGCATCGACTTGAACCCGAATATTAAGAAGATGCCGTTTGCGGGTGCAATACGCTACGAGGTTTCGGATTTTACGAGTACACCCTTCGAGAGCGAGTCATTTCAAGCAATTACCGCCATCTCTACAATTGAGCATGGTTTCAATAGCGAGCTGCTCTTAAAAGAAGTTTCGAGACTTCTTCGGCCAGGCGGTTTTTTCGTTGCTTCGTTTGATTACTGGCCAGATAAAGTGGACACGAGCGGCGTTCACGTTTTCGGAATGGACTGGAGGATATTTTCTAAACAAGAGGTGAGCGCATTTCTTAATGAAGCGATTGAGTACAAATTATCTCCGCACGGAGAACTCGATTTTTCTAGCCTGGAAAAAGCGATTCATTGTGCGCAAAGGCACTATACGTTCGCTTGGTTGGCTTTACAGAAAACAATCCCCGTGCGACAGGATCCAGACACGGCCCACAGCTTAGTTCTGGCCAATTAACGTGACAAATTCTGCTTTGACAAAAAATCTGCGCAAGAAACTCGTGCGTGCAGTTCACACGCCAAGTCTCGTTCCTCAATATCTGGCCGACAAGCGCTCCCTGAGCGGTGGCGGCCAGTCGAAACTGTCCTGGGCGCTCTATCGTGTAGCTGGTGTACTGGAGCACAAGAAGGCCCGCAAATTGCTCCAGCTCGCTTCCTCACGTGCCGCCCTTCACGATTTCGCTGGCGCCGCGTCCTTGTATGCCCAAGCAATTCGTGAGGACCCAGAGACTTCAGAGATGTATGCCACGGGGATGGTGATGTCCAAGAGCGGCTCATTGCAGGATCAATTCTTTGCCGCTCTGCTCGACAACATACGGACCGACGAGTTACGTGCGATGATGAAATATATCGCCAAAGTGCCCCGGATTTATCAACCGTCGCAGTTTTGGCTATATTTTTCTACGTACAACGCCCTACAGATTGAATCAGCCGGAGCTGAGAACTTCAAGCGCACTGTCAACAAGAACTATTTCAACTGGACGGGAGAGGCCGATGTCAACATACAGTTAAGTGCTCTGGAAGACCTAACCAACCCAAGGTCGGGCCAGGAGGGCGAAAGCGAGACCGGAGTGTTGGACTGCACTTTGAAGAAAAACCATCAGCGGATGCTGGAGCTGTTGTATCGGTATGCCCAGTCCGTAGATTTAATGGGGTTGCTGGCGAAAGTTGCAGAGCCGGAATTAGGTAACCCAATTGGGTTGAGGATTGAGGGACGAACGATCACGCAGGATTTGTGCAACACGATCATGGATTGGAATACCATCTTCCAGCATGCAAAGCCTCGGCTGGCGAATCGGCCGATTGTCTATGAATTAGGGGCTGGACATGGGCGCATGGGCTACGCTCTACTGAAGGCGTTTCCAGGGGCACGATATGTCGTTATCGACATTCCTCCCGCGCTGTACGTATCGCAATGGTATCTGACGAGGCTGTTCCCCGAATTAAAGGCCGTCCGTTTTAAAGAGAACTGGAGTCAGCCGGAATTCAATAAAGCCTTTTCCGATGCGAGCTTAATCTTCCTGAGCCCCGATCAGGCTGAATATCTGCCGGGCCGATCATGCGATTTGTTCATCAATATTTGTTCTTTGCAGGAGATGAAGCTCGATCAGGTGCGAAACTGGTTTCGACACATCGATCGATTGTGTGGTGGTCACTTCTATACTAAACAGTATTATGAGCACCGCAACGCGCTCGACGAGGAGTCGATCAATCGATCGGATTATCCCATCAACCCGCGCTGGAGAATGGTTTTTGATCGCAAATCGCCGACGTTTCCGAGTTTGTTCGAATCGATATATCAAATCTCCGAGGCAAGAACATTGGATCCGTGACGACGATATCCGTTCCGCTTTCGAAGGCGGCGACGAGTTGTTAATTATTCGGTTGCGATGAGAATTTTGCTTATTTCCGGGTCATTGCCGCCCATGAAATGCGGAGTGGGCGACTACGCGGCACATCTTGCCAAGGCACTCAGCCGCCGCACAGACGCCACCGTGGCGGTTCTAACTGATGTGTCTGCGACACCAAAACCCTCCGATTTTGAATTCGAAGTATTGCCCGTAGCCCGGGGATGGAGAATGGCGGACGTTGTGCGCATTGGCTTGGCAGCGCGTCGTTGGAAACCGGACATCATGCATATTCAGTATCCCACGCAGGGTTACGGGAGGAGATATCTACCCTGGCTTTTGCCGAGCCTGTTTCGAATGGCAGGTGTGCCGGTCGTCCAAACCTGGCATGGATATGATTCGCGGCGGATGTCTCGCCGCTTCATCCCCAACTCTGTCTTGGCTGGCGGCCTCATTGTTGTCAGGCCGGAGTATATAGATAGGATGGCGCCGTTGTACCGGTGGCTGAATCGGCGAAAACATCTCAAGTTTATTCCCAATGCTTCCACCATTCCGCCGACGCAGCTAACAGAGGAGGAAAGGTCTGCTCTACGGTTGCGTTTTTCTTCAATAGACTCGAATTTGGTAGTTTTCTTTGGTTTTGCATATCCTGACAGAGGTGTCGAGTTATTATTCCAAATCGCTGATCCTGCACGGCACCGCCTTGTGCTCATCTGCGATTTGAATTCGAGCGATGGGTATCACAAAGCAGTGCTGGAATACGCAAATCGAGAACCTTGGGCGGGAAAAGTAACGGTCACAGGTTACCAGCCGGCCCAAGAAGCAGGGCAAATCTTGGCGGCGGCCGATGCGGTCGTACTTCCTTTTAAGGACGGGGGAGGGACGTGGAATACATCAATCCGCGCAGGGGTATCGCAGGGGACGTTTGTCCTGACCACAGCCCGGGAACGACACGGCTACGATGCCAACGATAACGTTTACTATGCGCGTCCGAATGACGTCGCTGACATGCAGGGTGCGCTGAAAGCATTCGTCGGCAGACGAAATACCGCAGTCAAGAGTAGTCTGAATAGTGACTGGGATTCGATAGCTCAGGCCCATACCTCCTTTTACGAGGCGGTCGCTTCCAGTGACGTGCAGAAATCGTCATCCGGACTACTTGTCCAGAAATGAAACTCCTCTTCGTCGCCCCCAATTTGCCCGATCCTCCCGTTACCGGCAGCGCGCTCATTACGCTGAATCACATAAGACATTTATCGATTCGCCATACCGTTGATTTGATCTCTTTCCGGGACAGAAAGAAACCGAACAACTTGGGCAACCTGCCGCGCTGGTGCAATGACATCGAACTGGTAACGCGACCACCCCGTTGGCGCGTGCTTTTTAACATGCTTGGGCGCATGACGCGCGACCCACACGAGGAGGTCTCCCGCGCTAGATCCGCCAGCATGTCCGAAGCCGTGCATAGACGCCTAGCTAATGCAACCTATGATGTGGTGCTCTTTCAAACGCTGCAATCGGCTCAATTCCGACCTGATTGGTATCGTGGTCCCACAATTTGGAGCCTAGAGGAGCCTCTGGCCCTGAAAACTCAGCGGATGTTGCCCATGTACCCCTGGTATTCGCGGGCACTACATCGAAGCAGAATCGACCGGTTGGAGCGTTATGACAGGCAGCAGGCTGCGCAGTTTGGCCGGGTCACTTTCGTGAACCAGAAGGATGCTGTCGAGTTCGGACGCATGGTCCTTGATGCTTGCACGGACTGGGTGCCTCATGGAATTGATGATGAAACCTACCGACCCTGTGAAGAGATCGCTCGCCGAAACGGAATGATTGTGATTACGGGAAATATGTTTCACGTGCCAAATGTTGACGCAGTGGAATTCTTCTGCCGGGACGTTTTTCCGCTGGTCTGTCAACAAGAGCCCTCGGCGAATCTTTGGTTGGTCGGGTCCAGACCTGCAAAGCAGGTCAGAAAGTGGGCCAAGAATTCACGAATCAAGGTCACTGGTTCTGTGCCCGATATGAGACCGTACCTTCATCAGGCAATGGTAAGTGTTTGCCCGGTTCGCCTAAAAATCGGCACCCAAACTAAGATACTTGAGGCTTTGGCTTGTGCTACTCCAGTGGTCACCACCTCGGCTGGAAACCATGGGATCGGAGCTTCTTCTGGTGAGCAACTTTATGTCGCCGATGAACCGGTAGAATTATCCAATCGAATAGTTGGGCTGTTGAAGGGCGAGAGATGGCATGAACTATCGCAAAGTGGACGACGATTTGTGGAGTCAAACTTCGCCTGGTCCAAGAGCGCTCAAAAGCTAGAGCAAATTTTCGAGCAATTGACCACGACGCCCACGAGGGAACGTGTTCCAACAGAAAAGCTGTTCTAAGCGAAATTATTGCGGAAATGAACCCTAAATGACGAGCAGCGCCCTATTGAGTGTCCTTAGTCGCAGGAAGACCGCTGGGTGGACATAGTGCTGAACCAGTTGCGTCGGGCAGCGGATTCAGCAAGAATCTCGGGAATTCTGTTTGGTTTGCAATCTATGACTACTGCGCTGATCACGGGCATCAACGGCCAGGATGGTTCCTACCTGGCAGAATTGTTGTTGGATCAAGGCTATCGTGTCATAGGCACCGTGCGCACCTGCTCGATCGGTACCGGCGACCACGCTCGTGTGGAGCGACTTCCCAGAGCGATCGAGATTGTCGAGAGCGACCTGGTCGGGGAGTCCTCCGTCGATAGCCTACTCCTTCGACTTCGCCCGGACGAAGTATACAATCTGGCCGCGCGCGCCTCGAGCAGTGAGTTGTGGACCGACCCCATTTCGACTGGGAAACGGAACGCCTTGGCGGTAGTGAGATGGCTCGATGCCATACATCGAGTCGACAACCGAATACGGTTCGTGCAGGCATCCAGCAGCGAGGTCTTTGGCAATCCGACGGAAGTGCCGCAGCGGGAGACAACCCCATTTCAGCCTCGCAATCCCTACGGAGTGGCCAAGGCTTTTGGCCACTGGATTACGGCCGTATATCGTGAGCAACGAGGTCTATTTGCGTGTTCTTGTATTTTGTACAACCATGAAAGCCCCCGGCGAGGCAAGGAGTTGGTTACCCGGAAGATATCTCACGGAGTAGCGATGATTAAACTGGGTCTGGCCGACGAGCTCCGCCTTGGTGACCTTAACGCCAGACGCGACTGGGGCTTCGCCGGCGATTATGTCCGGGCGATGTGGCTCTCGCTGCAGCAACCAGCGCCCAGCGATTACATTGTGGCTACCGGGGAGACGCACTCGGTCCGTGAGTTCTGCGAAATAGCTTTCTCGCACGTCGGTCTAAGATATGAGGAGTATGTCAAGCAAGATCGCGAAAACTTTCGCTCGCCAGAGACAGCTTTGCTGGTTGGAGATCCGGCGAAAGCGAAGCGCACTCTGGGGTGGAGCCCGACTGTAACCTTCGAAGAACTCGTGAGAATGATGGTGGATGCCGATCTGCGATCCCTCGAGATGAACCCCGGGCGTGGCGCTGCACCTGAACCGCTTAATGAGCCGGCCTCTACAGACAATGACTCAGTTCCCTAGGAGATAGAAATATAAATGAAGACTTGGACTAGCTGCCGCGTCTGCGGGAGCTCACTCGATGCGATTCTTTCCCTGGGAGACCAGTATGTTTCCACGTTCTTGGCGCCTGAGCAACCGGACGGAGCTAAGGCGCCATTGGACCTGGTGCTCTGCCAGCAATGCCGCCTGCTGCAATTGCGTCACACCGTTTCCGGCGAGGTGATGTATCAAGAGTATTGGTATCGCTCGGGAACGAACCAGACCATGCGCGATGCCTTGGCGGATATTTCAACCGCAGCTACGAAAATGGTTCAGCTCAAGGCGGGAGATTCTGTGCTGGACATCGGCTGCAACGACGGCACACTCTTGGGTTCGTACACCGTGCCGGGGCTCTACAAGATCGGCTTCGATCCAGCCAAAAACCTAGCCGTCTTCTCGCGCCAGAAGGCGGACAAAGTCCTAGTCGGATTCTTTGACGCGGACCGTTTTTTGGCGGACGCCGATCTTCGGGACCGTCGTCCGAAAGTAGTCACTTCCATTGCCATGTTCTACGACCTGGAGGACCCGCAGAAATTCGTGGCCGATATTCGACGAATTATGCACCCCGAAGGGGTGTGGATTGTGCAGATGAGTTATCTCCCACTCATGCTCACGCAGAATGATTTCGGAAACATCTGCCACGAACACCTGGAGTACTACTCCCTGCAGTCCCTTGAATATCTGCTCCACCTCCAAGGTTTCTCGATTGTGGATGCGCAGCTGAACGATGTCAACGGCGGAAGCATCCGCGTCTTCATTCGCAATCGCGCGGCGGGCCTGAACGCTTTTGGAGACGAAGCTTATCGGAAGCAGGCTGCCGAAAGAGTGGCCAGCCTGCGTGAAAATGAAGCGAAACTGGGTTTGGACGAGCCGACTCCTTATCTCGAGTTTGCTGAGAGGGTTCAGGGAATCAAACGGCAAGTTTGCGATTTCATCAAGGATCAAGTCGGGCGGAAAAAGAAGGTCTTTGTCTATGGCGCTTCGACCAAAGGCAATACCATGCTGCAATATTTCGGGCTCGACCATTCGGTAATCGACGCGGCCGCCGAACGCAATCCGGACAAATGGGGAATGGTGACAGTGGGCACTCGTATTCCCATTATTTCCGAGGCGGACGCCCGGGCCGCGAAACCCGACTATTTCCTGGTGTTGCCCTGGCACTTCATCGAAGAGTTCAAAGCGCGGGAACGTGATTACCTATCCTCGACCGGCAAGTTCATCGTGCCACTTCCGAAGTTTGTGCTGATCTGACCGGCCTGCGGAGCAACGGAAGATGAGGGTTCCGCCGTAACACCCGTGTCTTCGAGCGCTTTGCGTCAATCAGCTGTCGGAGATGCCAGGCAGTCCGATTGTTTTCATCTCTTCGCTTGTGCGTTTACAATCATCCGTCCACCTGGGTTTCCATGGCACTGACGGAGTCGGAGGCGATCGTGCTGCGCACTTATCCGCTGCGCGAAGCCGATTTGCTGGTCACGCTGTTTACTCGCGCGGAGGGTAAGGTGCGCGGCGTGGCGCGCTCGGCAAAGAAGTCGAAGCGGCGCTTCGGCGGCGCGCTCGAGCCCATGACCTATGTGCGCGCCTTTTACGATGTGCGCGAGCGGCAGGAGTTGGCGCGCCTGGATGCCTGCGAAGTGTTGGAGTCTCCGCTGGCTACCGAAGTCAGCTATGCGCGCGCGGTGGCGCTGGCGCATGTGGCTGAGTTGCTGGACGAACTGCTGCCCGATCGTGAAGCCAATGACGCCATCTTCCGGCTGACCCTCTCGGTGCTGGACGCCCTGACCGGTTCGGACATATGGATGCCGGTCACCTACTTTGATCTGTGGCTGACACGGCTAGTGGGTTTCTTGCCCGAACTGACGGAGTGCATCGTCTGCGGGCGCAGCTTGAACGGCAGCCGCGCCTACTTCCATGCGCTGGCCGATGGCTTGATGTGTCCCGAGGACAAGCGGTTGGCCTCTTCCGAGATTTCGAATGAATCGCGGGCGCTGGCCGCACAAATGTTCCGGGCTCCGGTGGAGAGCTTTGCGGGGAAGCCTTGGCCCAAGACGCAGGGCGCGGACCTGAGGAAATTTCTGATCCAGATTTTGCAGAGGCATATCGAAAAGAAGCTGGTCACGGCGGGGATGCTGGAGAAGAGTGGGTTCTAGCTCCCGGCTGACGTCTCGGCTCCGCTTCTATTACAATCAACGCTTGGCTTCTCGCTCTCGAATAATCCTTTGAATCCATCCAAGCCCAACTCGCTGACGTTCCAGGAACTCATCCTGCGCCTTCAGGCGTTCTGGGCGGAGCGCGGATGCGTGCTGCAGCAGCCTTATGACGTCGAAGTGGGCGCGGGGACGATGGTTCCGGAGACGTTTCTGCGCGTGCTGGGGCCGAAGCCTTACAAGGTGGCGTATGTGCAGCCTTCCCGGCGTCCGGCGGATGGGCGGTATGGGGAGAATCCCAACCGGCTGTTCAAGCACATGCAGCTGCAGGTGATCCTGAAGCCTCCGCCGGAAAACGTGCAGGAATTGTATTTGGAGTCGTTGGCTGCGATTGGCATCGACCTGCGCCAGCACGACATCAAGTTCGAAGAAGATAATTGGGAAGCGCCTACGCTGAGCGCGTGGGGCGTAGGCTGGCAGGTGATGCTCGATGGACTGGAGATCACGCAGTTCACATATTTCCAGCAATGCGGCGGCATAGATTTGTTTCCGATTTCCGCCGAGTTGACTTACGGTCTGGAACGCATTGGCGCATTTCTGCAGGATGTGGATTCGATCTATGACATTGTGTGGGCGAACGATCGATCGATTGACGGAAAAACGACCGGTCGCGAAGTGAAATATGGCGATGTGCGGCTGGCGGATGAACTGCAGTTTTCTGTGTACAACTTTGAGGCTGCTGACGTTGAAAAAACCTGGGAGCATTTTCGCCTGTATGAGGCGGAGTGCACCGCACTGATGCAGACGTATAGGGAAATGTACATGCCCAACGAGGATCAAAGGCTGCTGAAAGCGGAATCAAGGCTTGATCGACCGGAGTTACCCAAACTGCCGCCGAAGGATCGGTTTCCGTTGCTAGCAGCTTACGATCTTTGTTTGAAATGTTCCCATCTGTTCAACATCCTCGATGCACGGGGCGCAATTTCAGTTACGGAGCGCGTGGGTGTGATCGCGCGCGTGCGTGCACTAGCGGTCGGGATCGCCAGGGCTTGGGTGGATCAGCAGAAGAGTGAATCTGCGGCGGCGGAGAAATCGGACGAGCCTGAGCCTGCTCGCGAAAAGAAGGAGCAGAAGCGCCAGGAGAAGTTGTCGCCAGCAACGATTTAGATTTGTCATCCTGAGCGAAGCGGACGGTTCGCGAAGCGCGATAGTGACGATCGCTTCAGTTAAAGACCGCACGATTTATAGATGCCAGACTTTCTACTAGAGATCGGGTGCGAAGAGATTCCGGCGCGGATGATCGACGCAGCCTCGCAGGAGTTGCGCGAGCGCGTCGGTGCGCTGCTGAACCGCGAACGCCTGGCTGCGAGCGAGATTGCGCATTTCGATACGCCTCGCAGGTTGGCGGTGCTAGCGTCAGGAATTCCTGCGACCCAGCCCGACGTGACGGAGCGAATGAATGGGCCTTCAGCCAGCGTTGCCTATAAAGATGGTCAACCCACACCTGCAGCGCATGCTTTCGCCAGGAAAGCTGGCGTAGACGTCTCGCAACTGGAGAAGATCACGACGCCGAAGGGCGAATACCTGGCGGCCAGTATGACCAGGAAAGGCCGCTCCGCGGCCGAAATTCTTGCGGAAAATCTCCCCAAGGAAATTTCGTCGATCTATTGGCCGAAGAATATGTACTGGCGCAAGCCAAACGAGCGCTTCGTGCGGCCCGTGCGCTGGCTGGTGGCGATGCTGGATGGCGAGACCATTCCGCTGGAATTCGGCGGCATCCAGGCAGGGAACGCTTCACGCGGGCACAGGATTCTGTCGCATGGCAACGTGACAATTCCGCGGGCCGGTTCTGCTTATGTCGATGCGCTGCGTGCGGCCAAGGTTCTGGGACGTAATGAACGCGAGCACCAGATTCGTAAAGCTCTCGATGCGGCTACGCGCACCATTCCCGGAGCGCGCTGGCGCGAAGACAAATCGTTACTCGACACTGTGGTGAACCTCACAGAATTTCCTTCCGTGATTCTAGGAGGTTTTGATCCGCAGTTTCTGGTTCTGCCGGAAGAAGTGCTGGTCACCGTTATGCGCGATCATCAGAAATATTTTGCGCTGGAAGATTCGAGCGGCAAACTGATGCCGCATTTTCTGGCAGTGCTGAATACCGACGGAGATCCGCAGGGACTCATCCGCCACGGTAACGAGCGTGTGCTTCGGGCGCGCTTCAACGACGCGCGCTTTTTCTGGGAGACGGATCAGAAGCGGTCTCTGCTGGAACGCCTGGACCTGCTGAAGCACGTTACTTTCCAGAAGGATCTGGGCAGCTACTACGAGAAAACGCAGCGGGTCCAGCGCTTGTGTAGTTGGCTGAGCGAAGTCATCAAGCAGAGCGGAATGCCGGTACGTCCGGGCGTGATTCACAAAGCGGCCTGCCTGGCCAAGACCGACTTGACCACAGAGCTGGTGAAGGAATTTACCGAACTGCAAGGCATTGTGGGCGGGCTCTATGCGCGCGCGCAGGAACTCGATCCGACGCTGCCGCAAGCGACGCGACTCGCGATCGCAGATACGATCTACGACCACTACAAACCTGAGTCCGCTGAAGATGACGTGCCGCGCTCGATCGAGGGTGCGGTGCTTTCCATTGGCGACAAAGCGGATACGATTGCAGGCATGTTTTCGCTGGGGCTGGTGCCAAGCGGGTCGAAGGATCCGTTTGCGCTGCGACGGCAAGCGAACGGCATCGTGAAAGTGATTGCAGAAAAGAAGCTGCCGTTGCGTCTGATGGATCTGATGCGCGATGCACGCGCCGGATATAAAGGATCGGAAGCAGAAAATAAATTTGTCGAAGACGAAAAGTTTAACGATGCCGTTCGGGTTTTCTTCCACGAGCGTCTTGAATTTTATTTGAAGGATGTATGTGGCTATGCATACGATGTGGTGAAGGCTGTATTGGCCGCAGGCGCGGACGATGTTGGGGATGCGCTGGCCCGGGCCGAAGCCGTTAAGCAGGTGATGCACATGCCGGAATTTCGAGCAATTGGCGCCGCCTGCAAACGCATGCGAAACATCTTGAGACAGGCCGCGGAGAAGGGAATTGATCCGGCTGCAAAGTTTGAATATCTGCCGGAAGCTGCCGCGGAAGAAAAGAACTTAATGGCATACATGGAAAGCACCAGTGCGAGAGTGGAAGAGTTCCGGAACAAGAAAGAATACCTCGAGGCGCTGCTGCTGCTTTCGGGCGCAAGAGAGCCTGTGGACGTATTTTTCGACAAAGTGATGGTGATGGTCGAAGATGAAAAGATCCGGGCGAACCGGCTGGCACTGCTCCGAACATTGTTAAAAGAATTTTCGACGATTGCCGATTTCTCGGAGATCGTGACTGAAGGGAAGGCGTAACTTCGCTCTTGCTTGAGCAAGCTTAAATATGTGGATTGCCGGCGGGACGCCGGCGCTACCAGAATCAAAACAACAAAGGACTAATTATCATGGCGACAATGACCCTCCCCGAAAAAACTGACGTTCAGGAAAAAAATAACAATACAACAAAGTATGTTTACTTCTTCGGCGGCGGCAAGGCCGATGGCCACGGCAAAATGAAGGATGACCTGGGCGGCAAAGGCGCTGGTCTGGCCGAGATGACCAACGCTGGACTACCTGTTCCTCCGGGGTTCACCATCCAGACAGAAGCTTGTCGCGAGTACATGCGAGAAGGACATGTATCGAAAGAAGTCGACCGCCAGATGGAGGAAGCGCTNNATGATGGACACGATTCTCAATCTCGGATTGAACGACAAGAGCGTGGAAGCACTGGCCAAGCGCAGCAATAATCCGCGGTTTGCGGCCGACTCCTACCGGCGACTGATTCAGATGTTTGGCAACGTCGTCCTGGAGATTCCAAAGTCGGCATTCGACGAAGTGTTCGACGCGAAGAAGAAACAGAAAAAGACCAAGCTCGACACCGATCTGGATGCCAAAGCGCTGAAGGAAGTGATCGAGGACTACAAGAAGGTCGTCAAAAACCACACCAGGCGCGATTTCCCGCAGGATCCGCATGAACAATTGGTGATGGCGCGCGATGCTGTGTTCCGCTCCTGGCAGAACGAGCGCGCCAAGCATTACCGCCGCATCAACAACATCGATGACATGCTCGGCACCGCGGTCAACGTGCAGGCCATGGTGTACGGCAACCTCGGCGATACCAGCGGAACGGGCGTGGGCTTCACGCGCAATCCGGCGACGGGCGCAAAAGAGTTTTACGGAGAATTTCTGATGAACGCGCAGGGCGAGGACGTGGTCTCCGGTGTCCGCACTCCGGTCCCCATTCTTGAATTGCAGAAGATTATGCCCGATGTGTACAACCAGCTCCGCGAAATCACCACGCGGCTGGAAAAGCATTACCGCGATATGCAGGATTTCGAGTTCACCATTCAAGATGGCAAGCTCTACATGCTGCAGACGCGCAACGGCAAACGCACGGGCCGCGCCGCCGTGCGCGTGGCGATTCAGATGGTGGAAGAGAAGTTGATCACGCCGCAAGAAGCGATTTTCCGCGTGGAACCAAATCAGCTCTACGACTTCCTGGTGCCGCGCCTTGATGAGAAGAGTACCAAGGTGGAAGTGCTGGCCACGGGATTGCCGGCCTCGCCCGGCGCAGCCGTGGGTCAGATTGTTTTCACTGCTGAGGAAGCGGTGAAGAAAGCGGGTCATGGCGCGCACAAGAATCCGGTGATTCTCGTCCGTGCCGAAACCACTCCGGAAGATATTCAGGGCATGGAGGTCGCTGCCGGTATTTTGACGTCGCGAGGCGGGATGACCAGCCACGCTGCCGTGGTCACGCGCGGCATGGGGAAGTGCTGCGTGGCGGGAGCGGGCGATATTCAGGTGGATGAGCGCGCCGGAGAGATGCGGGCGAAGGGCCAGGTGTTCAAGGAGGGAGACTGGATCTCGCTCGATGGCACCAGTGGCCGCGTCATCAAAGGAAAGCTGAATACGCTGGAAGCATCGTCGGATGATGCGGAGCTGCAGAAATTACTGAGTTGGGCGGAACCGTTCCGCAAGATCGGCGTGCGCGCAAATGCTGACATTCCGCGCGATGCGATTCAGGCGAAGGCCTTTGGCGCCGAAGGAATTGGACTGTGCCGAACCGAGCACATGTTCTTCGCTCCGGATCGCATCCCGCACATGCGCGCCATGATCCTTGCCGACAACGAGAAAGACCGCCGCGCAGCGCTGAAGAAGCTATTGCCGATGCAGCGGGCTGACTTTATCGGGCTGCTTAAAGCGATGGACGGTTTGCCGGTAACGATTCGTCTGCTCGATCCTCCATTGCACGAGTTTCTACCGAAGCGCGAAAAACTCATGGTCGATATTGCCAGCTTGACCAGCGCCAACGCCAAGCAGAAGAAAACTCTCGTCGAGGAATACCGGGACTACGGCGCGAAGGGGGCTGGGGACCTGAAGAAACTTCTCCCGCAACTCTTGGCACGTGTGGAGGAACTGCATGAGTTCAATCCGATGCTGGGACATCGTGGTTGCCGTTTAGGGATTACCTATCCGGAGATTACCGAGATGCAGGCGCGCGCCATTTTTGAGGCGGCCGTGGCCGTCGAAAAACAAGGCATTAAAACCCACGCGGAGGTCATGATCCCGTTGATCGCGACCGTGAAAGAGATGTCGAACCAGGGGGCGATCGTCCGGCGTGTGGCAGAAGAAGTGTTCAAGGAAAAAGGGAAACATGTGCACTATCTCGTAGGGACCATGATTGAATTACCCCGCGCCTGCCTGGTCGCGGACGAGATTGCCAAAGAAGCGGAATTCTTTTCCTTCGGCACGAACGATCTGACGCAGACCACGTTCGGATTCTCGCGAGACGACGTCAACAAAGTGTTGCCGACATATTTAGCGGAGGGGATTCTGAAGCAAGATCCGTTCGCGGCGATCGACCGGGACGGCGTGGGCGAACTGGTACGGATCGGGATCGAGCGCGGGCGCAAGACGCGTCCCAAGCTAGAAGTCGGGATCTGCGGCGAGCACGGCGGCGAGCCGTCCTCCGTAGAATTTTGTCACCAAGTAGGGATGGATTATGTTTCTTGCTCTCCGTTCCGAGTGCTTACGGCGCGGCTGGCAGGGGCACAAGCGGGAGCGTCCGACAAGCTGAAAGTCGAGGGCGAAAGGACGAAATGAAAACCGCAGAGGACTCAGAGGAACGCTGAGGAGTTATAGGGGGATCCTTTGGACATCAACGAAATCTCCGGGTCTGTCGTCGATGCGGCGATGAAGGTGCATACGGCGCTGGGCCCGGGATTGTTGGAGAGTGTCTACGAAAAATGTCTAGAGCACGAACTGACGAAGCGTGGACTCCGGGTCGAAACGCAAGTTTGGCTGCCGGTAGTTTACGACGGAGTCGAGATTGAGGGTGGCTACAAGATTGACCTGCTCGTTGAAGGTCAAGTAGTTGTTGAATTGAAGGTCGTTGAGCAAACACTGGAAATTCACAAGGCCTAGCTGCTGTCGTACCTAAAGCTCGCGGACAAGCGAGTGGGCTTGCTGATCAATTTCAACGTCGTCCACTTGCGAGACGGCATACGGAGGCTCGTAAATCGTCTCCCCGCCTCTGCGTCCTTAGCGTTCTCTGCGGTTGTGGGTTGATTCTTCTGTCGTTTATTGCACTTTCTGCAGGCGGGCGACCAGTTTCTGCGCCAGGCTCTCTTCCGATTCCGACCAGAGCAGCCGCGCGCTGGTGCCGCTATTCTTCTCCACGTTCACGGAGAATTCCACCAACTTCGCGACGTTGTCGCGAATCTTGGCACGAGTCTGGTCGTTGAGGGCAGTATCGGGCTGCAGAAAATACGAATCCAAACCGAGGTCCACTTCGATGTGCCCGGTCTGCTGGTAAGCTCCCTCGTCGAACTCTTCTCCCTGCACGATAAATTTTACCGGCGCTGGCTCAAGCACCCAGTTTGCATTCGACGCATCCGGTGTCCATAAATCCCAGTGAGCTTCGAAGACGTAAGCGTAATCGTCATGCACCAGTTCAGCAACGATCAGGGTCGCTTGCCCGGCATCAATGCCTGCAGGAAATCGGCGTTCCAACACGGTGGCTTCGTTCCAGGAAACAGGATGCAGCGCGAAGTAACCGATCCCCGGACGCTGCGCCGAGAAAGGGAACTGCTGCAGCACAGCGAAGGCGTGCGGCAACATCTCCGGGCCGGAAAAATCAGCAAACCAAAGACTGAGATAAAGTGGATCGGACACAATTCCCTCGAATGTTCGTGGACTCGCGCGTTTAGAATACAGTCTCATGCAATTCTAAATTGTCCCGGCGACTTCTGGCGTTTTGACAGGGCTACAAGGGCTTGTTACGATCAACTGTTACATCGACACCCACCTTACAGAGGTCCCCGTCGTCTAGCCTGGCCTAGGACATCGCCCTTTCACGGCGGTAACACGGGTTCAAATCCCGTCGGGGACGCCAACCTTATCAACCACTTGCAAATCTCCTCCAGAATTTTGTAGGTCCGTTAACGTCCGATAAGCCTCGGTGCTTGGTTTTTCATCGCTTTGTCGAGCAGCAAGCTCACAACTCGGCTCTGCGCGTCTCGCTTGGTTTGCGGCGCCGTCAATCAGCTCTGAGGGAACCAATGTCGAAGAGACGCTGGCACCACCTTCTTCCCACCTGCCTGGTTATCAAAGTGAAACCACTCGTAGTAAACGCCATCACTTTTGTCGCCGCCCAATTTCTTATTATACTTGCTTGTTTATATTAACTATGGTTAACTATGAGTCATCACCTGTGGTTAATCGGAAGGCGGGGATCCGTTGGAACATATGATACGGGCATGTCACTTTGGGCTTCCGTTGTTGATGGTGGTGTGTCTTCTTTCGTCGAAAGCGATCGCACAAGGCGAAACCACCAGTGCCATCGTTGGTGAGGTGAGGGATGCAAGTAACGCAGTCGTGCCTGGCGCCACGGTGACGATCACAAATCGCGAGACCGGTCTGAAGCGTAGTGCCCGGACCGATTATGCAGGCCGGTTCAACTTCCCCCAGTTAAAGCCTGGCACCTACTCGGTCAAAGTCGAAGCGCAGGGCTTCGAACTTCAGCAAAACGAAAACGTGGTTTCGGGCCTGGGCCAAAAGCAGACAGTAGATTTCACCCTTAAAGTAGCTCAATCCAAAGAGGTTGTGGAGGTCAGCAGCGAAGCGCCGCTCATCAACCCGGCGGACGCGAACACCTCGACAACGCTGAATGCGCCAGCGCTGGAGAATCTCCCGAATCCAGGCGGGGACCTGACCTACCCGCTGCAGTTTTCGCCTGGAGCCCTGATCAATACCGCAGGCAGCGGCAATGANNATCGTTGATGGGCTGGAAACAAACGATCCGCTTACAAATCTGAATAGCGGCCTCTCGACCAATCTGGTGCTGGGCTTGAATTCGATTTCGGAAGTGACCGTCAACACTCTTTCCTATTCCGTGGATCAGGGACGGTATGGAGCGTCTCAAGTCGACTATGTGACCAAATCCGGGACGAATCAGTATCACGGGAATCTCTACGAACTATGGAATGGGGCACTGCTCAATGCGGCGGACTACTTCACGAATGCGACGCCTGGAAATCACAAGCCGGGATCGACGGTGAACCATTTCGGGGGCAGTGTGGGTGGTCCGATCATGCACAACAAGCTATTTTTCTTCTTCGATAGCGAATGGGTGCGGATCGCGCTCCCCATCGTCACGCCGACGATTGTCCCCAGCGCAGCATTCCAACAATATGTTTTGCAGCAGCTTCCGTTGGGCCTCACGGACGCAGATGGCAACATTATTTACCCCGCCGCGCCGCAAGAAGTTCCGTTCTATCGGGCGATGTTCTCTCTCTATCAAGATACCGGAGGCACACCTACCGCGATACTCGGTTGTCCGGTCGCGGCGGGTTGCGCCAATCGGCAGAGTGTTTCACATTCCAGCGACGACCACGAACAGGTCCAGACCACCCGAATCGATTACAACATCAACGCGAAGGACACCGCATGGTTTCGTTTTCAGGCGGACACCGGGCTGCAAGCCGCATGGACAGACCCCATCAACCCATGGTTCGATGCTATTTCCCCGCAGCCTCTCTATTCGTTCGCCGCAGGGGACACGCACGTCTTCTCGCAGAACCTGGTGAACTACTTCAATCCCGCATTCTCCTGGTACGAAAGCTTGTTCGGGCCCGGCAACTTTCAGAAGACGCTTGCGGCTTTCCCGATCGTGCTGCAGGGCAGCGGAGCCAATCCGTTCACGCCCATCGGAGGACTGGACAACACTTGGGTTCAAGGCAGGCGCGCGTCACGGTTCTTCATCAACGACAATCTTGCCTGGAGCCACGGCGTGCACGAACTGCGTTTTGGAACCAATACTCGCATCTTCCGCCTAAACGATTTTGACTTTGGGGAAGGGACAGTTCCCACCGTGACGTACGCTAACTTGCAGCAATTTATCTATGGAGTAGCGAACACCGCATCGGAGACGTTCCCTTCGAACCCAAATGAGCCCTTCAACTTTCTCAATCTCGATGTGTACGCGCAAGACACATGGAAAGTGACTCGCAAACTGACCTGGACCTTCGGCGTGCGCGACACCTTCAACTCCAATCCGCTTAATCCGCACGATCAAGTCGCTCGTCTTCGCGGCTCTTTCAGTTCCATCTCTCATGATGTGAATCAACCGCTGAATGCTGCCATTCAAACTCATCTCGGCAATCTTTTTTCATCTACACCAATAGCGATCCTGCAACCGAGAACGGCAATTGCATGGCAGTTCGATCCGAAGACGGTACTTCGGACTGGCTTCGGGATTTTCAGCGACATATTGCCGGGCAGTGTAGCTGACCTGATCGGCATCAATCCCCCATACGACAAAACGTTCCAGGGAGGAGTGCTTGGCAGTGTGGGCACTGCCGGATCTTCGGGCTGCAACCCAATCGTGGGATGCACGGCAATCGCATCGGGGGTGGCGAACAGCGCCGTCGACGCAACGGTTGCAGCAAATCAGATATTCACTTCGGGATTTCCCCAGGGCCAAGTCTCCTGCGCGTCCCCACAGGCAAATCCCACGAGCTGTCTTCCACCGGTTGCGATCACCGCCATCCCAGATGGCAAACTCCATGCTCCATATTTCATGGAGTGGAGTTTGGGTATTGAACGTCAACTCGGTACAACGGCCAACCTGAAAGCGCAATATGTGGGCACGCGTGCCGTGAACCAACCGTACTCGACCCAAGTCAACGGCTACCAAACCGTCTGCCAAGACTGTTTCGCACCCTTCCCCTATCTCCAACCGACCGATTCACGATTTGGCGCGGTGACGCAGTTCTCCACGGGAGCGAACAGTCATTACAACGGCCTCCAACTGACCGCAATGAAGCGCCTCGGCCATGGTCTGCAAGGACAGGTCAACTATACTTTCAGCCGGTGCATGGACACGGTCTCGAACGGCGGATTTCTGCAATTCTCTGCCGGAGGAATTCTTTCTCCTCTGCCGGGGGAACTTGCCCGCGACTACGGTCCCTGCGATTACGACATTCGGCACAATCTTAACGCGCAGTACGTGTATCAGTTGCCGGTCAAAGTGCGGAATCATTCGCTCGGCTACGCGTTGAACGGCTGGCAGATTTCCGGAACGGCATTTTGGCACAGCGGGGTTCCGTTCTCGGTGCTGAGCACGCCCTATTCCGCAGGCGGAAGGGGCATTGTGCAAGGCAGCGGGCCGCAATTCGCCAGTGTCGTCCCCGGCGTTCCGTTGTATGACCATCATCCAATTCCGGGCGTCACACAGCCAGGAACACTTCAATGGCTCAATCCCGATGCTTTCGTCTCGGCCGTTGATCCGAGCACCGGGCAGTGCTACGGTGGCGACAGCCCGCAAAATTGCCAATTCGGAGACCTTGGCCGTAACTCACTGCGCGGCCCGGATTTTGTCTGGAGTGACTTCTATCTTACGAAATTGTTCCTTCTGACCGAGCATGTAAAGTTGCGGTTTGAGAGTCAGTTTTTTAATGTCTTCAATCATCCGAATTTCGGCCTGCCAAGCGTGGTGCAGGCTGGTATCCCAGGACAGCCATTGACGCAAACGGGATTCGGAGCACTCACGTACACGACTTCTCCGCCCACCGGTTTGCTGGGTGTCGGTTTGGGCGGGGATAGCACTCCGCGCATGATCGCGTTTCAAGCGCGGCTGGAGTTCTGAATATTCCGTGGCGAGAACGCGTATCCAAGGGACGCTTCTTATTGCTTGTATCGGTCAGTCCCAAAGCGCAAAGCGGGTGCGGCGCCGCTTACCTCCCGTACTTCTCGTAGAACTTGTTCGAGAAAAGGCCAATCGGGTCGTATTCGTTCTTTGCCGCGAAGAAGCCATCGATCTGACGGGGTCATGGTCGAGCATGTTTATGACTCCTGACCGAGATGCAAACGATCTGTAAGGTAGGTGTGACCCAGCCTGCCCGGTTAAGAATTCATTCGGTGGGCGGTCCTCACGAGGCACTTATCGAAGGCAAACTCGAAGTTACTACCTCCTCATAAAGACAATGCATTTTCTTTGATCGGCCCATTGAGATGATAGAGCTCCACCAGCCCGGTTTCCGCCAGCGTCTCAAAATACACCTCCAATCTTAGTCTGAGGTCCTCGTCGAAACAGCTCAGGATTTCTCTCAGCGTTGAGTGTTTTTCCGCGGTCGAAAGGACTTGGTACGCCCGTTCGTCCAGCCTCATGCAGCGCTCTCCCGTAGCAATCCAATAGTTGTTCTTGCTGTCGTCGCGGGGCACGGCGGNNCGGCGGGCGAAGTCTCCTGCCAATGCGTGAGCTCCGAGTGGGTAGGCTCGATGGGAGTCCGGATCAACTCCTTGATGTGGTCTTTGTGTGCCTTCCGGTTCGCGAGAATCCGGCTGATATCAAAGGAAGACCGGGTGAGTCGGGCACTGATCCGAACTCCGCAATCGAGAAGTTCTGGCCAGCTTCCACTGGGTTTTGTTGCGATTCTGGGAAGCTCCTTGAAGAAACGTCTCCCGTAGGTCTCGTAGTAAATCATGGAGTGCAGGGTATCAGTGCCGCCTGCCCACGGACGGCCCAGCACCGACGGGAAAATTCCGGCCTGATCATCAAAGGAGGCGTCGTATTCTTCCATCAAAAGCGTCTTACGGGCTGTCTCTTGCTCCATCCGATATGCGAGGGTCCGGGCGATATCGACGTTCTTTGTGTCCATCAACACGATCCCGAACTTCTCGGGATTCCGGGCCACCATCGCCGTGCCCGTCAGCACAAATGTACCGATTCCTCCAGTGGACCAGTTTTCCTTGTTGGATTCGACGAACTTGATGGTCTCCTTTTTCTCAGCTTCAGTTTCGGTGGGAAAGTCCCGGAATGCCATCAGTTGAACAGCGATCCCGGCCTGGGCGAAGTTTGTCATGGTCTGGCCCATGTACTGGACCTTTGTGCCTTTGTCGATCAAGTCCAGGACGCGCTGGTTGCCGGACTCCATTCCGAAAGACACGCATACGCAGCCGGACTTCGCCATTTTCTTGCAGCGGTCGGGCAAGAATATTTTCTCCATGCGCAACTCGGCGCTCCATCGAATGTCGAGGCCGGCATCTAGAATCCCATCCGAGAGACGTTCCAGGTAGCCGGGGGCCATCACGTCCACGGCAAAGTAAACGTACCTGACATTTTCTTTTTCCACGGCTTGCTGCAAGTCTGCAATTACCTGATCGATCTGTCGCTCGCGCCACGGAGAGGTTGGTTTGTCCGTGTTCAGCCCGTAGTCGCAGAAGGTGCAACGGTTCCAATAGCAGCCCCGGGTGGGAGAATAGTTGACCCCTCTCTCCGGCGACAAGTAGAGGTCCCAGGGGTGGTGATAGAGAGGGGGAGCTAAAGCGGGAACATTTTCGTAGTGAATGGCCAGCGGCAGCCGAACTTGGTCGCGCGTAGGATCATAAGTGATGGTGTTGCAAATATTGGTTTTCTTAGTCAGGTCGCCGTTGGCGTCGGCAATTTGACATATGGCCGTTTCTCCTTCGCCAACGACGATAGCGTCGCACAGCGTGAAAAACCTTTTCATTTGTGATTTGTCCTTCATATATTTGAAGAACTGACTGATCGATGTCCCTCCCAAAATTACGAGTTTCTCCGGCCATTGCTGTTTCAGTGCTCGAGCCAGCCACAAGGCGTAGGCCATCTGGTAGTCATAAACGATGCTTATCCCCAGAGCGTCGGATTCGCCGAGCCGCGGATCGCCGGCCAGCCGTTCCCAGAAGAATCGCGTAAGCGGATAGCATATCTTCTGCGACAATTCGACGTTGAATAGATCATCAAGGTTATAAAGAGAAAAGTGAGCCTGGCTAAGATGTTTGAAAGTAACAATAGAGGCCGGATAAGAGAGCACCCCGAGAAATCCGAAATAGCGATTCAAGAGGTTGACGTTCTCAACGTACGAAGAGTAATCGAGAAAAGTTTCCCGCTTGCGGAGTTGATGGACCGCCCGCCGCAGATTTCCTGGATCAATCGGTTGCCACTTCCAAAGGTCCAGGTACTCCTTTTGCTCGACCAGGTTTAAGTGGCTGCGTCTTCCCAATTCCCCCAGCCGCCGTTCGCCATCCCTATAGAATCCTTCGACGATGGTTTGCTCCAGGCAATAATTGACAAACTCGATATTCAGGTCACGCATGGCGACGTCCGTGAATCCGTTGCGGACCAGGTTGCCGGCGAGGTAAGCCGTCGAGTGATAAGGCAGAGTGGGATCATCGATCGGGGGATGGATCAGGGTGATTTTCATACTTCTCTCCTCTCACTTCGCTAGGCGACCTTCTCGGATGGCCGGACGGCTGCGACTGCGGGACGCTTCGTCGTGCGTCTGAGCAAATCATCGAAACGGAGCGCGGCCACCGAAATCTCATCCATCGTGGAATCGTCGAGTTGATCGGGATCGGCGTCCTGCTGCTTGCTTCCATAACCGAGGAATCCCACGGTGACACGCAGGCGGTCCGCAAGAAAAACAGCCAGGGCCCGGTAGAAACGTGCAGCAAATGCCCTATCCTCCTCCAGTTTGTCCGCAAGCACTTGGCGGGAAATACCCAATACGTGGGAATCCTGCACGGCAATCACGGAGGCGGAGGGTGGGTGGGAATCAACGAACGAGATCTCGCCCACGATTTCTCCGGACAATAGCGAGGCGATCTCCCTGCTGTCCATAGCGGCGGTACGGACAGAGAGCCTGCCGTCGAGCACTACATAAAGCGAATCGATCGATTCTCCTTCTTGGATCAATACAGTGCCCGCAGCGATGAATTGCTGGACGCCGTGGTCGGCCATCCACTCGATGTCGACATCGTCTAAATTACCCATCAACTGAAGCGCTTTTCTCATGGCACTAATCTCCCTTGCTATCGGTCTTGTAAAGTCAAGCCCGCTCGAATCGTTTCTATGGAATGAAGAAAGGATTCTGACAGGATGTTGGCGCCGTCTTCGGAAGCGATCTCTTCGACCGTCTGAGCTGACAGCGCAAGAAATAGTGCGGGCTGGGCGTCGGATTGCCGGAGTTCGGTGGCGTAGCGACCATCGAACCGCGCCAGATTCTCAGCGGCGTGTTTGACTAGCCGCTGCAGGATGACGAAGGCCCCGTCGGACAGAGCGGGGTCGCCCCGATAATTCTGCAATCGCCCGCCCACGCGATATCGCGGGAACGCTTCCAGGCCGAAAAATCGCAAGAACCAGTCAGCTTGGAAGTGGTTCAGCGTTGTACTGATTGCCCAGTAGTCGGCGATCAATTCATCGATTAGATTGTTGCGCATTGACCCAAAGACCCGCCGGGTGAAGTAATGAGCACACTCGTGTTCCCGCCGGATGGCCAGCGAGATGCTCCGCCACTCTTCCGGTTGCAAACCCAAGTCCGAGGCAGGGACACCGCTGTAAGGTCCGCGGCTGAGGATGATAAATCGGTCCTGATAGCAGCTTTTTTGCTCTTTGATTCTTTGGAACTCCACATCCCAGGATGAGGAAGGATTCGACGCTTCAAATGCAGAGCGCAGCAATTGGATGCGATGCCAATTGTTATAGCCGGCGACCATGGAAGCGCCCATCGAGTCGGGAATGGGCACCGGCTCATTCCGCTTTGCAAGGGCCTGGACCAGGAGAACGAAATCTTGGCGAGTTTCTGCTATAAGCAGCGGGATTCGACCGGCAGGAGTCGAGTGCAAGAGAAGCTGGCATTGCTCCGGACGTAGCAACAATCCGGTCGCCGCTTCGAGATCGTCAGGGTTGACTCCTCTCCGCGTCGCCGCAAGGTAATCGGCGTTTTGGCTCATCCCGGCGCGGACTGGAAAGCGCAACTGCACCAGATACTTCGAGAGAAGACCGATGTTTGCGGCCTGCTCGACTTCGCGGGCATAGTTTTCCCACACCCCCACAAACGGCTCGTCGGGGAGCGGGTACTGGACGATGTCGGTGGGCTGGAAGAAGGTCTGGTTATAGCTCAAAAGCTCTTCGACCTGTACCGGATCGGCCCCCAGGTTCGCCAGAACCTGCATTCGAAATGTGCGGCGGTCTCTCATACTCGCATCAGGTCAGCTGCCGTTTAGCCAGCTCGCGAAACAGACCCTTTTGCTCCATCAGTTCGTGAAAGTTTCCGTTCTGCACCAGCGTGCCCTTGTCCAGAACGAAGATATGGTCCGCTTTCATAACGGTGCTGAGACGGTGGGCGATGACGATTCTGGTGGCCTGAAGTCTTTCCAGACTTTGACTGACAATCGCCTGCGTTTCGTTGTCGAGAGCGCTGGTCGCTTCGTCGAACAGAATCACTCGGGGTTTCCCCACGATGGCACGCGCGATCAACAGGCGCTGGCGCTGGCCACCCGAGACACCGCTCCCAGCTTCGCCGATGACTGTGTGCATGCCCATCGGCATGCGCCGTATGTCCGAACTGAATCCGGCCAACTCCGCTGCTTCCCAGGCATCCTCCAAAGTGAGCGGTGCAGAGCCAACGATGTTGGTGAAAATATCGGCATTGACCAGTTTGCCATTTTGCAATACCACCCCCATCTGCCGCCGAACTTCCTCAACATCGAGCCCTGCCAGATCCTGGCCGTCGTAGTAGATGACTCCGGATTCCGGTATTTCGAATCCCAGCAGCAAGCGGAACACGGTGGATTTCCCGCTACCCGAGGGACCGACGAAGGCGACAAACTGGCCTGGTTGAACGCTCATCGACGCGTCGCGCAATACCGGCGGCGTATTAGGTTTATAGCGAAAGGTCACATGATTGAGCTCGATGTTTCCTTTCAAATTGCCGGGGCTGCCCTTCGCCACGTTGACCTCGGGAAGAGTATGGAAAATGGGCTCTGCCCGCTCGTACAGCGGGACAATGTTGAGCACTGAAACGACGGAGGAACTCATCATGAGGGCTGCGGTGAGAAATTGCGTGAAGGCTGCGAGAAAGGCCAGGAACTCTCCGGTGGTGAAAGACTTCGTTGCCGGTTGCTCCATCAGGTAGGCGTTGTAATAGAAGATGCTCATCAGGCACACGACGGGGAAAACGGAAATGAATACCGTGAGGCTATTGGAGAGCTGGCGGGACCGGAACGCTCGCTCCTTTTGCTGCGAGAACTCCCGAGCCCAGGATCCGAACGCCCGGTTTTCCGCTCCTGCCATGCGAAGCTTGGCGATTCCAACGACTAACTGCAAAATCAGGCCGGAAATGCGCCCGCGAAGCTTGAAGATCTGCCGCTGATATTGGACCTGGAAAAAGCCCACACCGACTGATACCAGGAAAGCGACGGCGACCAACCCGCAGGCCAGCAAGGCGAGCCTCAAACTGTAGTAGAAGAGCAGAAGTAGACTAAAAATAGAAAAGATGCCGGAAAGAATAGAAGTAAAGGTGGAACCTGTGAGGGTCCGCCGGATTTGAATGATCCCCAGGCTGCGCATGGCGAGATCACCCGAGCTGTATTGGCGGAAGAACGGAACCGGCAAGCTGAGCAGGCGGTCCCAAACGGCAGCTTGCACGGCCGCGTCCATTTTGCCCTCAAGCCTTAGAGTTGCGAAGCTGCGAGTCAGGGCGAACATAGTGGTGGATATCGCTGCGATCAGCAGAAACAGGGACATCATGAGCAGCTGGTTCCTTTCGGCGCCGGGAATCAGCGAGTCGAAAATGACGCCGGTGGCATAAGGCGTAACGATCCCCAATAAGCCGCCGGCAATCCCCATCAACAGGATCATGCCGATTTCCCTCCGGCAGTCCTGAATACCGAACTGCAGCAGGTCCGAAACAGTCAGCTTCTTTGGGAGAAATGGCCGGTAAAACACATAGCCAAAAGGATTGAGCGCCAGAGCCGCATCGGAGTTCACCGCGACGGTGCTGCGGTCCACCGGATCATAAATCTCGTAGCCACCTCGGGATTTAGGCAAAAGCGCTACCGGCTGGCTGTCGCTATCGCGGAAGACCAGCATGGGGCCACTGTCTTGCGTCCACCACGCTCCCCGCAGAGCGATCCGACGCATCCGTATACCAGAAGCCCTCGCGATACTGGCGACTGGATCTTTGATCTTGATTTTGCGACGCATGTCGGGGGGGAGTTGGATCTTGATCCCAAGCCGGTTTCCCACAACCTGGCAAGCCACGAACAAGGGATCAGTGGAGAATTCCTCCCCCAATTGCAGATCAATCTGGGCAGTTCGCAGCGGAGCGGCCAACTGCAACAGTGCTTTGTCAATCAAAACCGCGTCGGAGTTGACCCGAGCTCGCAGTCGATCTTGCTCCTTTTCCTCTGCCGAGTGCTGGTTTTGAATGAGGCAGGACATCGCAATCCGATGAAAGTTCTGTAGTCCCACCCAGTCCGGGTCCTCTCGCTGAAGGAGGCGCGAGTCAATTGAGTAAAGTACGCTTTCTGGGGCCGCTTCCAGCCAGGCGTGCCGGGAAACAGGAAAGAAATGGGTGCCCTCGACAAGAGGAATCTGAGTATTTCCAAGGAAACGCGAGTTTCCTTTTCGATGAGCCACCCACAGCACTTCCTCTTCAGGAACCAACGCAGTTGATTTTTCGGAGATGGTGGTCTCACCCGCTGCCAAGGTGAGAAAGTCGCGGGGGCCAATATTTCCCGATAACACAGTGGACAGCGCCTGGATCCAGTCTTCCAATGAATGAAGGACGGTATCGTCTGTCCCTAAGGCGGCTGCTTCCTGAAGGCGAACCTGGGGCAGCCGCCGCAACTGGGTTCCCGGCGCGGCGCTTGCCATCAGCAGCACATCGCCTTCAAAATCAAAACCAACACCAAAGATGGCATGCCCTTCATCGACGCGCATGACAGGGTAACGCGGACCGCAGACTTCCCCATCTGGCGACGCCGTAAGAAAGAGATCGAGTTTACCCGCTTCGACGATCCAAACATAGTTCGGATCCTGAATCGAAAAGGGGCGATTCGAACCGGGACTCTGGAGCGAGCCGAGATCATCGAGTTTGATCGCAGAGATAGCCACGTCAGCTCGCCTGAACCAGCCGGGTGTAAGGGCCGTCAACCCGGATCATCTCTTCGTGAGTCCCCCGTTGGACCACGTTTCCCGACTGCAGGACAATGATCTCGTCGCAGTCACGNNTGGCCTCGTCGAGCACCAGGATGCGGGGGTCGCCCACCAGTGCGCGTGCAATCTCAAGACGCTGGCGTTGTCCCCCGCTGAAGTTGCGGCCTGCCTCTTCCAGAATCGAATCGTAGCCCCCGGGCCGGCTGGTGATGTCGTCGTGAATGAAAGCATCCTTGGCCGCCTGCACAACAGCTGGATCGTCGATTGTGGCGTCCCACATCGTCAGGTTCTGACGGATGGTGTCTTCGAAGAGAAAAATGTCCTGGTCGACCATGGCCAGAGAGCTGTTTAGGACATCACGAGGAATACTTCGGCGCGGCTTGTGATCTAGCAGGACTTCTCCCGACCACGGCTCATAAAGCCCGCCCACGATCTTGGCGGTAGTCGACTTGCCGCTTCCGGAGCCGCCCACCAAAGCCACGCGCTGGCCGGGCTTCAAGTACAGACTGAAGTCCTTCAGCAGCGGAGGATCCAGGCGGCTGTAACCGAATGTGACATTGCGCAGTTCCAAGTAGCCTTCCAGTCTCTTGATCTTCGCGCCTGTACCGGCCGCATCGGTGACACCATCGACCTGCGGGTCCACCGGATATTGCAGAACGTCATCCAAGCGATGCAGATCGCCCTCTGCCTCCTGTAACTTGCTGCCCAGGTCGACCATCCGATTCACGGGCTCGATGAAGCTGGTCATCAGGAACTGAAAAGCGATGAGCATGCCCATGGTGAGAAATCCGTCCATGACTCGGAAGCCCCCGATCCCAAGGATGGCAACGGTATTCAGTGCGGTCAGGAAAAGCGGTACCGCGGAGAACAGTTGGGTGACCGATCCCAGTTCCTGTTCCGAATTCAGGACTTTGGCTTGGTACCCTCCCCAGCGGGAGAAGTACTCCGATTCCGACCCCATCGATTTCAGAGTCTCGATGATTTGAAGGCCGGACATGGAAGTTCCCAGCAATTTCCCTGTTTCCTGCAGCAGCTTGCGGTTATCGTCAACGCGCTTGCGAGACACCTGGCGCAGAGCGGCCAGATTGATTACCGCTATGGCCACACCGATGAGGGTGAGTTCCACGTCATACTGGAGCATCAGGGCGGCGTAGAAGCCGATGAGAAGAAGGTTGGCCATGCTTGTGGCCAGTTCTCCGGAGAGCAGGTTGGCGACGCGGTCGTTAATCTCCACCCGCGAGCCAATTTCGCCAGCGAATCGCTGGCCAAAGAACTCCATGGGCAGGCGCAGCACGTGCCAGAAGAACTTGGTGGAGGAACTTAGGGAGAGCTTCATCTCCAGGCGCAGCAGCGCCTGTTGCTGGATGTAAGTGGCGACCGCCTTCATGATGAGGGCAATAGCCATGGCCAGTAACAGGGGCTTTAACCAGGTCACCTTGCCGATGACAAGGAAGTCGTCGACGTAGATTCGAGAAAAGGCCGGAATCACCAAGTTGGGCAGGGCCAGCGCCAGAGTGCCCAAAGCCGCGTAACCCAGGGCCAACCGGGTTCCAGGAAGACGCTTCTGGAGAGATTTGAATAAACTTGGCTTCTGGCCTCCTTTCTTGAATTCCGGGCCTCTCTCGAATACGAGGACTACGCCTGTAAACGATTGATCGAACTCCTCCCGGGAGACTGATCTGGGTCCGGTGGCTGGGTCGTTCAGGAAAACTTTCTTGCGGCCAAAGCCCTCCACCACGACAAAGTGATTGAAATTCCAGAACACGATGAAAGGGACGCGGAACTCGCGCAGGTCTTCCAATTCCTTCTTGTAACCCTTTGCGATTAGACCGAAGGCGCGAGCCGCTTTCAACATGTTGTTGGCTTTGCTGCCATCGCGGGAGACGCCGCAGGAAATGCGGAGTCGTTCGAGCGGCACAAAACGGCCGTAATAGGAAAGCACGATGGCAAGCGCGGCGGCGCCGCATTCCACCGCCTCCATCTGGAGAACCGTCGGAGTTCTGAGCCGCGATTGCTTGAACAAATATCCGCGGCCTTGCTTGAAGGAACTCTCAGCGGCTGGCGTTGTGATGGCCATAGCTTTCCTAACCTAACCCGAGCTTTTCTTTAGCGTAGGGAAGAGCAAGCGTGGCCGGCTTTTGCCGGCGGGTTACGATGTCGATGTTGCAGATCGTGCCACTGGAGATGACAACTGGTGCACCCTTCGGCGTCGACCACTGGAAGCCGCTGGACACGCTTGGATCGACCTCTAAAGCGACGCGGATTTCCGTGACCGGTCCATTGGTGGTAAGGGAGGTTACCAGCATCTCATTCTGGAAACTGCGCATCAGCGCCGCTGACGTAACTGGATAATCGGAGACATACACGACCTTCCCCTTTATGAAGCCGAACTCTTCCCGTTTAATGGTGGCCGGCGAGATCTGGACCTCCATTCCATCCTTCACGTCCTTGGCTTGGGCCGATGGGAGATAGGCCAGCAGCTCGAGGTTGTGAGCATCGGGCTGGATGCTCAGGATTGGCTGTCCCGCAGCGACGGCGCCTCCAGCGTCGACTTTGACTTCCAACACCTCTCCTCCGTAGGGGCTCACGACATTTTCCGCGAGAGTCAATTCCTGCTCCATGCCGGCCACATCGCGTTCCAGATTGGAGATGCGAGCTTTCATCTCCGCATCCACCTGCGACGTGCCTGCTTCAATCGCGAACTGTTGCGCGTCGAGTTGCTTGACCTGGGCCTGCATGTTCGCAATCTGCCCCTGAATGCCGATCAGTTTTTGCCTGGTGGCGATGGTTTGCTGCTTGGTGACCAGCCCTTTGGCCAACAGTTGTTCTTCGACCGGGATGTCTTCGGCTGCGAGCTTCGCCTGTTCCTCGAGCTCCTTCACCTGCTGCTGAGCGTTGGCACTCTCCCGCTGCAGCGCCTCCTCGCTCAATCGGGTTCCGGTTTTGTGGGTGTCGAGACTGCGTTGCTGCTCCTGGCGGGCTTCCGCCAGCGCCTCACGGCTCGCTTTCATTCTTTCCACCAATACCGGTTCAGCAATCCTGGCGACGATCTGGTTTGCCCGGATCTCGTCGCCAACTTTGACGTCGAGACTCAGGATGAGTCCAGAGCCGCGCGAGACCACATTCAGCACGCCACCAACCCGAACGATCACGCCCTGCCCGCTTGCCTTTGTGGCGATGCTGCCTTCAAATGCCCAAACGACTGCAGTAGCGAGCAAGAGAAAGAGCGCCGACAGCCCAACCCAGCCTTTCGCGCTAGTCACCCGCAAAAGTTGGTCCAACTGCTCCGGCGAGGCCAACCGCTCCAGCGCAGCCTTGCGAAACAAATTAGAGTCCATCGTTGGCTCCTGTTTAGTGCCCTTGCGGCACGGCCGCAAAGGGAATTGTTAAGAAGATGCTTCCGTCGACGATCTGAACGGGCTTGTTGAGTTCGAACAATGTGCCGGTCGCCAGACGAAGCTGGGTCAGTGCGAGGGAGAAGGACAATCCCGCCTGTACCTGGTTGGTCAATGCGGTGGTCAGCGCGTCTTCGACGGTCAGGACTTCAACCACCGAGCTAATCGCCATCCGGTACCTCTCGCGTTCGGCGGTCAGCGCCAACTGGAACGAATTCACCGATTCCCCGGTTTTCCTAACCTGCTCAGCGGCGGCGCGGACTCCGTCCACAGCAACCGATACCGCCGCCGTGATGCCTTCCGCGATCTGAGTTTTGCGGAGAAGAGCTTGATTGAGAGCAGCCGCGTTCTGCACCACTTGCCCTCGAGCAATATCGTTGCGAGGCGGGAAAGTGTAGTTGAGGGCGAGCGCGGCATCGACACCCTGCACACCTCGGTACGGCGCCTGGAAAAACTGCTCTGGACCTTTTCCCTCCTGGAGGCCGCTGTAACCCGTGCTCACACTCAAATCCAAACTCGGGAGAAGCTGGTTCTTGGCTCCCGCTAGCAGTCTGCGCGCTTCTGCGTATCGTTTTCCCGCAGCCAGAAAATCAGCCCGCCGCCTCAACGATTCCCCAAGGTAGTACTGCATCGCTGCGGACCCGTTCGAGGGGAGCGGTTGATTTTCGGGGCTCGGAAAGTCATCCCGCGCATCCGGCAGGCTCAACATCTGCTCGGGGGGAAGTCCCATATCAAGCGCTAGTTGCTGACGAGCCAACTCCACTTGGTGTTCGGCAGCGATCCGCGTGGCTGTGCGCGCTGCCAGATTCGCAGTGACCTCGTGAATATCACTTCTGGGTACTCGGTCAGCGTCGATGAAGGCTTGAACATTTTCTACGTATTCTCTCCCGCGTTGCTCCGAATCCTGGGCAATCCTCAGGCCCCGGTGAGCCGCGACAAAGTTCCAATAACTCGAGGCGGCGTTCGCCATCAATTGGGCGACCAACTGGTCGAAATCCAGCAGACTGGCTTCAACCTCCAGGGAATCTGCACCCTCCTGCGCCGCTACCGCCTCATTTCCCAAGCCGCGCAGCAAGGGAATGTTCACCATTAGTCCGACGTGCGAGCCATTGACACCGCCCCCTTGGGTGACATTGTCCAAGTCCCGGGTCACTCCGAGTACGATGCTGGCGGACACGCCGCTTCGGAATAGTTTCCCGGCGCTCGCGTTGTAAGTCGTGAGGTTAGTGACTAGGTTGTTGGTTGAGATGCCGATGAGCAAAGCCTGCTGCTGCAGATATAGAGTAAGCGGCGTGTTCGTGCGGGTTTGGCCAACGCTGCTTCCGAGCAAAGTATCGAATTGGCCTGAAGCCTGCTGCTTAATGCCCCGGTTTATATTTACCTGCTCTTCTTGAATTCGCAAAAGAGTATGGTTGACCAAGGTGGACCTCACCGCATCCAGAAGGCTGATGCTGGGCGCAGATCTCGAGGGGAGCGGCGCCTGCTCCTGCGCAAGCAAGGCATCGCAGGGCGATATCGCCATCGTGAGGAGCAAGATTCCAAGAGCCAGAAAACTGATCGCGAAATGTCTCTGAGAATCCATTTTCGTTCCCGCCTCGAGCCCTGAAGATCACTAGCGAATTGCCCTGGCTGCACAGGCGAAGTATCAAGCAATGCAGAATCTCTTGTCGGCCACAGACCTGATTGACGCTGCGGTAAGTGCGCGTGTTGATTTTTCGGCTCCATTGCAACCTGCGACGGATCGTCATCAGGTGGGGGATGAGATTGAATTTGTCGACAACGACAACGTCAAACGACATGGTGACATGTGGCTCAGACGAAGTGACAGTGCGAGGTTCACCGTTGGCGCTGTCTCCCCGGACGCAAGAGTTTTAGCGTGACTAAGCGGCAAGATGATGGTTCCTTTCCACTGTTGAAGCCGGTAACAAATCCTGAATTGAAAAGGTCTGGAGACTGTATAACTCTCCGAGCTGTTGAGTCAGACTCTCCTCCACGAACGAGCTGTGCTGCCGGGGGGTATATCCGCTGAAAACCGACCGGCAAATCACAATAAGGGGCGGCAGGATTGAATAAGAGCGAAGATAGTTTATGAAATCGATGATTCGTTCTTGCACTTGGCTTTGATCAATCGGACTGCAAAGTAGTTCCTGATCGTCACGATGGGGAAAGTCGTCATAGACGAAGAAATATCTTTCATCTCGAGCGATCACGGAGACCTTGCCGCACTGGATGCGCAAGAAGTGATACGGATCGTGTGTGAATCTCTCGTATTCAGCTTTCGTGGTCTCTACTTCCAGGACGGGCAGTTGGGGATACTCGTTACAGCAGAAATAGTCCAGATCGATGTCAACCACTACGGGCTGATCAGTTTTGATACATTCCTGAGTTGTGACCGGAGAGTATTCGATCCTCCGGACGTCCGTTGCCGCCGCATAGGGCGTGGCATGGAGAGAGGAAGCCGTAAAGAAGTCGGTCTTGTAGTGGTTCTTGGTACCGATCATAATGCTCTGCCATCCCCCCTCGGTCAGCTTGTGGCGATAACGGACCCAGAGCACCCGGCTGAACAGGCCCAGGTAGACCGACGGCCAAATGAAGTTGCCGATGTTGAGTTCTTCATAGGTAAATTCGGCCAGATCCGCCAGATCCCCGATAGAATCCAGCGGCCGCCGTAAACGGGGCAATGCTAGATCGGAGTGTGAATCGGCATGCAGCAGCGTGTTTCCCGAGGCTGTGAGCCAACCCTTCCGCACAGCATAGTTCCAGACGTAAAAGGCCTCGTGATGTTCCTCCACGGTCACTAGAGGAATCGGATTGCTTTGAGTTTGTGTCATGCCGCTAGACACTCTCCCGTGAGCTTTTTCCTGCTCTCATTAGTGATACGAATCGATTTCAGGTAAGGCGTCATCCGGCGTTGTACAAACCGAATCATCCGCGGCCGCTCAAACGAGACATCGAAAATGAAATTGGATCTGCCGGTATCGCGGGTGGCATAAATGGACCTTGCCAACAGAGCAATCGCCCGACCTTGTGCCTCGAATTCCTTTCGTACAAAAAGGGAACCGCAACGCAGGGTATTCGCGTCGAATTGCTGGACAATGCACCAGGCGACGACCCGCCCCTTGTATCTAAGCCCAAAACTACACGCCGGTTCAGCTAGATCTTCGTGAGCAAATGGATTCAATACCTCGGGGAAAAACTTCTCGCGTGCTTGACACTCCAATATGTCGGCACGTTCGCACGCGGTCAGCTCCTTCCAAAGAAAAATCTCGAACGCCGGAGGGAGGGCCAGCTTCATCCAGGGTGCGCGGGAGAGCAGGTCGAAATCGCTTGTGCAAATCATCATTCTGGGATTGGCCGTCGGCCAGCCATTCTTTCTCAACAAGCTCTCCACCGCGGGGGTAGAAGGCCGGCCGGCCATGTAGATGACTTCGGCGACTCCGCATCCGCGCGTCATTAATTCCAGCTCGACCCGCTGGAGCAAGGCAGTACCGATTCCGATTCGCCGCTGTTGAGGAGCAACCGCGATCGAACGGATCGCGGCTGCCCGGAGGGTTTCTTTCAATTCCGCAAAAACCAAACCGACCGACTCTCGCAGAAGAACGGCCCCCACAGCCACCATCCGGTGACCGAGCGACATCTTGCTCAGGACCGACCGATAGTGTGGAAACGTGAACTCGTTGAAGCCGGCCACTTCTTGCTCGGAAAGAATCTTTAGACTGTACATTTGAAATGAATATTGGTGACGGGCCTGGAAATCTGGACTCGGTCTTAAACAACCTAAAAAGTAACTCCTCGACTCGTCACCGGTTAAAGAATCTCTTCTGCCCGCGATACGTCCGGTTGACTCCCAAACGCTTATGATCGGCGTGAGGGACGTGACGTTCGTCAGAGGTTAACGTTGTTTCGGTTTACTCCGCCAGCCACTTGCTCGAGTTCTGCGTCCGACAACTCTTCCACTCTGGCGACGGGATCGGGTAGAACGACGGTAACGTTATAGCCGGCTTGCTCGATACACCGTACCTTGTAGCCGGTAGGAAAGGGGGTGGAATTGAACTTGGCAACAGCAGCCTGCGGGTTAGATAGAGCTAGAGCCCGAAATTCGGGGTCTTTCATCGCGCGCTTCTTGACCTCCAGTGCTATTTTGTCGGTCTCTTCCTTCGTCCATTCTGCGGGTTTATTTTTTTCGGGTGGCATGTTGCTCTCCTTGATGCTACGAAAATGTTGTAACTGTCGCCGATCACACACCCGTTGCTCAAAGGAGTCAAGAACATTGGGTGTGACTTACAGACATTCCTATCTGCTTACTACCGTAGTCGCTGCGCTTATCGGCTTTGAGCAGTCAGGGGTGATCACGTCACTTGTATTTCCAGATCACCCTTTCCGCTGGCTACGTTGTCGCGCTGTTATTATCTGTGTCGACCAGAAGATATGTGTGGTCATGTGATGATGGCGATTAAACTAGCAATGTCCTCCCAGGCGTGCGCGATCATGCCCGGCCGCAGGCTCTTGCGCCAGTGTGCGAGGATTCCGAAGAGTGCCCCCAGGACTGTAATTACGATCACCATCTTGACTCCCTGGTACCAGTGGCCGCATCCGAAAAGGACGGCCTGAGCCAGCACCGCGAGCGCGGCGCTTCCGGTCAATGCCAGAAATTGTTTTTGCAAGTAACCGCGAAACACCAACTCCTCACAGAATCCAGAGGTAATTGACATCATCACCCACAACGTGACTTCGACCGCACCTCGCGGGTTCACAAATCCCAGGCCCGCTGGAGGGCTGGGCTTCAACAGAAAATCCAGTAAAAAACCCACTCCGGCAAATACAACCCAAAATGCGGCAGCAATCGCGATGTCGCGCAGCACATCTCTCATGCCGCTCCAACGTCCGCCCACGAGCTCGCGTATCCGAGTCGCGCCTGGGATCAACCCCCCCAGCCAAACGTAAAAAGACAGAGCCCACTCGGAAATAATTACCGACAGATAGTGGATCACGTTTCCGTGGTGCTGGCCGCCGGATCTCAGGGTGCGATTCTGCAGCCATAAAAGAGCAACAGAGACGGCGAGCAGGACTAGAGTGTGCCACAAAGGCGCGACCAGCTTACGCTTTGGTTGTGGCGTCGACACTATCCCATTGCTTGCCATAATCATCCTCGCCTAACTAACGACACCAGGAACTTGTTCTTAAGCTTATGGCCCTTTCCACAAAACGAGACTGTGCAATTGTGAACAGACAGCGACCGGTGACGTGATAATTACTGGAGAAGTAAGTGCGCTAATCCACTTATCGCACTACCGCGAGTCATAAGGTTAGTGGTGATCGCAATGATGAAGACGACCATTCGTGGAAGTTACAAGAAGCTGGCACTGTCAGAAACATTTTACGCTCTATTTTAATGCCGCGCTGGCGGGATGCCGGGTAATGCATCCGTCATGAAGGCAGCCCGGGTGTCGCTTTGAGCGACACCGCCGAAAGGGAATAGGTCGTGAGTTTGTGAAGGCTGGGCCTGTTGCGATGAGTTGCAGGTAGTTATGGGTGAGAGGTGGACTCGCCGGAGATGACTCGTCTGAGGCCATTGCGGGCGTGAACATTTTGTGGCGTTGTGGACTTCTACCAAAGGCGGGCACCGATTCACTGGGGGCTGAAGCCATGAATATGAACGATCCCGTTAGACCTCGCGTGCGCGACGCGAAGGCGGCAACTTCGAAACCCATATTACTGTTTCCGATGCCGCTTTCCGAACTTCATCACCACATTCGTACGGCGCTGCATCACATTGTCGGCTACACCGAAATTCTTTTGGAAGATGGCGAAGCGCGAAACTATTCCCGGATGCTGCCAATACTGCGGCAGGCACACGTGGAGGCGAAGTCAACGCAGACGGCAGTGGACACTTTGTTGTCCGTCCCAAGAGTTGCAGCAGAACTCCGATTCCGTGAGCTACGCGATCGTCTGCGGGAAGCCGGGGACAAAATGATCATGTGGGGCGAGGAAATGGAAGAACTCGCTGGGCTGGAGGAAAACAAGAGCTTGGTAGCCGATATTTCAAGATTCCTCGCGGCTGCGCACGGCCTGATCGAAGCCGCTGATCTGATAAATGCCTCGCAAAACCCCACGGTAGCTGACATCGACGTGGTGCCAAAAGCAACCAGTTTGATCCTCGCGGAGGCGGCTGCGCCTGATCCAGCCGGGCTCGGACAGAAATCGCAAGGGTCGGGCGGGAAGGGTCTGCTTCTGGTAGTCGACGATAACGAAGCCAACCGCGACATACTTTTGCGCCGGCTCAAACTAGAGGGATACGGTGTGCTGATTGCGGAAAGCGGACATCAGGCGCTGGAGATGGTGCGGGAAAAAAATCCAGACTTGGTCTTGCTGGATGTAATGATGCCGGGACTGGATGGCTTTGCCGTGCTGCGGGAGCTCAAGGAAGACCCTCGATCACGACACATTCCGGTAATTATGATTTCCTCGGTCAGCGAAATCCAGAGTGTGGTTCGCTGCATCGAGATGGGGGCCGAGGACTATGTGTCCAAACCCTTCGATCCGATCCTGCTGCGCGCTCGGGTGGGGGCCCTGCTCGAGCGCAAGCGTATGCGGGACGAGGAACAACGGAAGAACGAGGAACTTGAAAAAGCCTTGCTGGATGTCCGAAGACAGAGGCGGGTCGCCGAGGAATTGCTACTCAACATTCTTCCCGAAAGAGTGGCCGAGGAGTTGCAGTCCAAGGGTTGCGTCGAACCCATGTATTTCGAGGATGTCACGATCGTGTTTGCCGATTTTGTCGGTTTCACACTTTCTACGGAAAAACTCCCGGCGGATCGATTGGTACGAATCCTGCACGAATATTTCACTGCGTTTGACGGTGTCATGGTCCGTTACGAACTGGAAAAACTAAAAACGATCGGCGATTGCTACATGTTTGCAGGTGGACTGCCGGTGCGAAATTCCTCTCATCCCGTGGACGCGGTTTTGGCAGCATTAGAAATGGTGCACATCGTTGAGCAGATGGCCGGTAGTGGCGAACATCTCAACTCGCAGTTGCGTGTCGGCATCCATACCGGCCCTGTGATCGCCGGCGTCGTGGGGATTCGCAAGTTCGCCTTCGACATTTGGGGCGACGCGGTCAACTTCAGCGCTCGGACGGAGCAGGGTGGTGCTCCGGGCCGGGTGAATCTTTCGGCGACAACCTATGCCCGGGTAAAAGACTTCTTCGCGTGCGAGCACCGCGGCAAGATAAAAACCAAGGACGGCCGGAAAGTGGATATGTACTTTGTTGGCGGGGCGGCTCCCACTTTGCTCGGCGATGAGTCTCGATCCCTGTTGTCACTATTCGAAGCCCGTTACCGTACTTATTTCCAGAAAGAACTGAAATCCTTTCCGGAGTATTTGTTGGACAAGGTTATATGTCCGTCCCCAGCGTCATACCCTAAGAAAAACGAATATGCAGCACCGCAGCAGATCGACTCCGGCACTCGACAATGACTTGGAGAATATATGCCACCTTCTCGACGTAACTACGTCTTTCTTCTTTTTCTGTTCACCATTGCGAGTGCCTATCATGTTTTGTATTTTCATCACGTGGTGAAGATGGTTGAACACTTGTCCGAGCAAGCCCGCGCACCGTTTCAATCCTCGGGAACCGTGGTCTCCTCCGTGGAGCCGGAAGCGATCACTGCGAGGATGAGGGAAGGTGACACGATTGAGGAGATTGAGGGAAAACCGTTTACTGGTGAGCGCGTTCTGGACCAATCGCTGGAGGGAGCACGCTCTGGGTCCCTTCTTACCGTTGGCATTCGCCGCCAGGATGGAATAACGACCCGCGTGGCTATCAGGCTTGCCGCCTCGCGGGAAAGGCCGGCTAGCGTGCGGGACTGGATCTTCTACGTCACAGCCTTTCTTGTTGTCCCTACCTTGTGTCTCGTTTTGGGTTTCGGAGTCGCTGCGATTCGCTCTTGGGATCCACGCGCCTGGTTTCTGCTTGCGCTGCTGCTGAGTTTCCCGGAGTTATATCGAGTAGCCGGCTGGGACGGGCCTTTTCGGAGTGTGGCCTTCGCCTATCAGGGTTTCGCAGCCAGCACATTCGGGATTTGGCTCCTCTTGTTTGGCATTCACTTTCCAGATCGGGCCCGTTGGGACCGCGAGCGACCGTGGCTCAAATGGTTCTTCCTGTTGCCGCTGGCGGCGGTCAGCCTGATTGGAGTAAGCGAGAATGTTGCGAGCCAAAGTAGCTTCGCCGTGTTCTCCCGCTGGGAAACTTTCATGCCGTTGCTAGGGAGCGCGGTTCTGGTCCTCAATTTAGCTGCGGTTGTGTTCTTCGTCTACCATCTCGCTACGGTATGCCGTGCCACCTCGACGCCCGATGGCTGTCGTCGGGCGCGAATCTTATTACTGGGATCCACGATCAGTTGCGCCCCCATGTTTTGTTTGGTGGTCATTGGACTGATCCGGAGTAGGGGAACGTTCGAAGTAGCCCCACTGGCAGTGATTGCGACGGTCTTACTGCTGGGGTTGTTCCCCTGCACGCTGGCCTACGTTGTGGTCATACAGCGCGCTCTGGGCTTACGAGTGTTCGTTCGGGAGAGCTTGGGGCATGTTTTTGCGCCTTGGAGTCTCGGCGTGTTACGGCTTGCAACCGCGCTGAGCGTCATTTCATATTTT
Organism: Acidobacteriaceae bacterium; assembly: GCA_003164855.1. Taxonomy (GTDB): domain Bacteria; phylum Acidobacteriota; class Terriglobia; order Terriglobales; family Acidobacteriaceae; genus Sulfotelmatobacter. Next base: position 19,397 of record PLUI01000295.1, on the reverse strand, counting down.
GCCTACCAGCCGGGAATGGGCCATATCCAGAAACTCAGGATCATTGGCTGCGCGGCTGTCCTGCTGGTTTTGTTGGAGCAACGTTTTGCCGGTCGTTTGAATTTGTGGATCGACCGGCGTTTCTTCCGCACAGAGCACGACGCCCAACAGATTCTCGATGACCTGCGTAATCAGGCGCGAGCTTTCATGGACCCCAAGCCGCTGCTGAACGGTATGGCGCATCGTGTTGCCGAGGCTCTCGGTGTCTCGCAAGTGGCAGTGCTACTGAAGGGACCAGATGGATTTTCCGTCACCGAGACTGTAGGTGACGCGCTGCCAGTCTCGCTTGGATTTACTCGCGAAGCCCAGACTGTCCAAAGCCTGCGCCGGCTGAACCGTCCAGTTTTGGTTTACTTCGATGATCCAGCATCGTGGGTGCACCGGACCAGCACAGGGGAGCAGGAGACGCTGAGAATCCTCAAGGCGCAAGTGTTCCTGCCGCTTGCCGGTGACGACGAACTGCTTGGGGTCATGAGTGTTGGGCCGAAACGTTCGGAGGAGCCGTTCTCCACAACAGATCTCCAACTTCTCGAGTCCGTGGCCGCAGAAGTAAGTCTGGCTATGAGAAATACTCAATTGGTGTTGACGCTCGCCGAGCAGACCGCCCTCAGCGAGAAAATGGCTGCGCAGAAAAGGGTTGCCGAGCAAGCTGACCACATCAAGTCGGCGTTTCTGGCGCAGCTCAGCCATGAACTCCGTACCCCTTTGAACGCCATCATTGGCTACAGCGAGCTATTGCTGGAAGAAGTCAAAGAGCAGGGGGTGGACAATCTGGCTCTCGATCTGAACAAAATCCATTGGGCCGGAAACCATCTGTTAGAGCTCATCAATTCGTTGCTTGACATTTCGAAGATCGAAGCCGGAAAGATGGAAATGTATGTGGAGACGTTTTCCATTGAACAAGTCGTACAAGAGGTTGTGCAAGCGGTTGCGTTGCTGGCCAGAAAGAGAGGGAATACCTTGTATTGCGAGCTCAGCGAGCATCTCGGGGATATGGAGGCAGACCTCACGAAGGTGCGACAGTGCCTTTTTAACCTCCTGAGTAACGCCTCGAAATTCACCGAGCAAGGCGTGATCACCACAGCGGTCACACGCCGCATAGAGGAAATGTCTGAGTGGGTGTACTTCTCCATCAGCGACTCTGGCATCGGAATGACCCCAGAGCAACTCGGCAAACTCTTTGAGCCGTTCACGCAGGCCGATTCTTCGATTGCGGGTAAGTATGGTGGCACCGGATTAGGACTGGCCGTCAGCCGCCGCTTCTGCAAGATGATGGGTGGTGACATTACCGTGGCAAGCCAGCTCGGCAAGGGCAGCATATTCACCATGAAGATTCCCGCACGCGCGCCCAGTTTCCCGGACCGACGGTCCGAGTGTGATCGACCCGATGCGCTGGTATTTCAGCCATGAAGGGGTTACGACGAGATGAGCCGGCGAGCGAATCCTGGCGGCGGCCCGGCGGAGAAAGAAATGCCTAAGATACTGTTGGTTGAAGATAACGAAATGAATCGCGATATGCTTTCGCGGCGACTGACAAGAAGAGGTTACGAGGTTCTGTTGGCGGTCGACGGCGCACAAGGGATAGCCATGGCTCTATCAGAGACGCCCGATCTGGTCCTGATGGACATGAGTCTTCCCGTGATGAATGGCTGGGATGCAACCAAGACTCTGAAAGGCAGCGCAGAAACGCGCGCTATCCCTGTGATCGGGCTGACTGCGCATGCGATGGCGGGCGATCGCGAAAAAGCGATAGCGGCAGGCTGCGATGACTATGACACCAAGCCAATTGATCTAGTAAGGCTCCTCGGCAAAATCGCAGTCCTGTTGCCGGAAAAACTCAGCGCGTAGGTATGCTGCGACTTCTTTTCCACAGACCGTTCTGCCCGGCCAATTCTGTGGCGATGTCAACACTCTTGTCAGACAGTGTTCACTTGCCATGAGCAGCTAGGAAACACGATCAAACACTCTAGGGGTTGTCACGACCACGTCAGCGTAACCGCAAGGCGTCTGTGGACACGATTACCTCGGAAGTGTTCCGTTTTATACAGACACGATTCTTGTGAGTCCTGTACAAGTTTCTTTAAATGTTTCTGTAGAGAGGTTCCTCTTGAGAAGCCCCCCCTTTGTTTCAGAGCTAGCCAAAAGAAATGACTTCGAGGAAGATTGCATTTTCTATCTGGTGCACCTACGCTGGCCGGAGTCTCCAGTTTGCATCCGTTGTACAGGTGTCCGAATTTTCAAGTTTCACCGGCAAAGTAAAGGCGGGAAAATCCGCCACCTATACGAGTGTCTGGACTGCCGGTATCAATTCTCGCCAACTACGGGAACGATCTTTCATAACTCCCATCTCCCGCTTACTAAGTGGTTCTTGGCCATCCAACGGATCTCCTCTGCGAACCGACGGGTTGCCGCGAAGCAGCTTCAACGAGAGCTGAGGGTCACTTACGAAACCGCATGGAACATGGAGCGACGAATCCGAATGACTATGCTGGAGGATGAAGGATTCCGCCAGAAGTTCGCCGGCATTGGCGAGATTTGGAATAACTATCACGCCTCGACCGCAACANNCTCAGCTCTGCGATGAGGGCTGGTTTAGCGCGGCTTTTAAAGATTCGAAGGCGCGCTTTTGATAGGGCTCCGCGTCCTTGCGGGTAAATACCGGTGCGACAGTCTGGACATCGGCTCGCGCGGCATTGTAATTGTGGCGTCGATAAGCGATTTCGGCTTGCGCCAGGGTCACTCGCGCACCCCAATTGGGATCGCCGGCGAGCTGCGCGACGGCCGGCGCATCGATTTGCCGTAAAAGTGTCGCGGCTTCGTCCAATTTATCCAAACCAATCAGGCAACTCGCCAAAGAGTAGGCTGCGCCTCCGGTTAGTCCGGCGCGCGGTCCAAAGGCTTTCACGGATGACTCGTAGGCTTGGCGCGCATTCGATTCGCCGTCGCGATAGTGTCCCGCACGGCACTGCGCGAGAGAACCGTCAGCCAGGGTGCCTACGGCAAAAAAGGAAAGCGGTCCTGCTCCGTTGTCACAGGCAATCATCGCCACCGGCAAATCGGCAACCAGCAAGAGCCAGTCCCCAATTCTCACCAGCGGCCTGCGCGAAGTTGGCACCAGCAAGCTAGCCAAGCCGATTCTGGTTGCGGGACTGGGACGTTCGAACGCGATTCTGGCGGGAGGTTCCGGCCTGCGCAGCTGGGAACACATGCCGGTGGTCGGGACAATCGCGAAGCCAGTGGCCGTTAGCTCACCCTCACTGCGCAACAACCTGGCTGCCTCGAGTGACTGGATGGGACAGAGCCACGGCATCGGCACTCCGTCAACGCTTGGCTGGATGGGAACCTCCAACAATCGCCGGGTACCGGTCAAGGTAATGCCCCCATCTCTGCCTCGCATAGCGCGATGAGATTGTGGAAATAACACGCAGCAATGAGATAGCTCTTCAGGCGAGGGCTGACGCTGAAAGGGTTACAGGTCAACATCACAGCCGGCCATCACGGTTAAAGGTGGTGGCTGGCTGAACATTCTTGGGCATCTTTGACTGGACTCGCCGGGATGCCGATTATGACAATATGGGAGTTACCAAGCTCTATGCCTTTCCATCTGCCCGAAGTCACTCCGGTTCTGATCTAACGACGACTGAATAGCCACTTGCAGCCTGCGCTCGTCGTCGTAGTGCAATGCGACAAACTTGAACGGCTGAAGACTCCAGGAGACCGGATTCAACATTTCCGCAGCGCCCAGGACCGATCCGCCAGGGGTCAGAAACATCAGTTTCACCAGGCAGCCGTGGTCCAGAGGCTTAGACAAGCACAACAACCCCCCGGTGAGCGAGATGACCTGCAATTTGCCTTGTACGCGATGACCGTCCTGACATCGAAGGACAGCCGGAGTGGTTCCTGTGAAGGATGTTCGCGGAGCACGGCGCGGGGCCTGCAATGGGGGGAAGTATGTCATGTGGCCTGAGTTGAGTATGCGACCAATTCATGGAGAATTGGAGATTACGGAAGGGCCGGTCGGATCGTGGGATCAGGCGCACCAGAACTCGATATGCGTAGTACGAGAGCAGATCAGCGTTTATCCGCCCGTTTTTCCGCAATCCAGACCGAGCGGGCGGTGATTAAGAACCACTAAGACATTAGGTTGTCGCGGTAGGTCATTTACGATCTGCAATATCGATCGACTGACCTGCAATGCAACGTTGTTGACAGAGGCCAATTCAGCCCGTAGCATCCCTTCTCAAGCGAATTACTGCAGCCCAAAACAAGGCGAGGAAAGAGCGCACCCATGAGTCTTCGAACTTTTCTATCCAAGCAGTTTATCGATGTTATTGATTGGGTCGAGCCCGAGGATGGAATCCTCGCTTACCGCTATCCCATGCAGGATCGGGAGATCCAGAATGGCGGCAAGCTTACGGTACGGGACTCGCAGATGGCGTTGTTTGTGAATGAAGGCAAGGTTGCCGACGCATTTGGTCCCGGCCTGTACACCCTCAACACTCATACTTTGCCGATTCTCACCTATCTGATGAACTGGGACAAGGCCTTCCAGTCTCCATTCAAGTCGGATGTGTATTTTTTCTCGACTCGGATTCAGACGAACCAGCACTGGGGAACGCCCAACCCGATCACGATCCGTGACAAGGAATTTGGTGCGGTTCGGCTGCGCGCATTCGGGATCTACACCTATCACATAGTCAATCCCAAAGTGTTTTATTCGAAGGCGAGCGGCACGCGGGATAGCTATCTCGTCGCGGACCTTGAAGGACAGTTGAGCAATACCATCATCGGACGTATTACTGACACCTTTGCCGGCAGCAACGTACCCTTCCTGGATATGGCGGCGAATCAGGTAGCGCTCTCCGAAAAAATTATCGCGCAGCTCAAGCCGGGCTTCGCTGAATTCGGACTCTCGCTCGACAGCTTCGTGGTTGAGAATTTGTCGCTCCCGGACGAGCTTCAGAAAGTCTTCGATCAAAGGATCAGCATGAATATGGTCGGCGACATGGGACGGTATACGCAGTATCAAGTCGCACAGTCCATTCCAATTGCTGCAGCGAACGAAGGCGGTGGTGCTGCCGGAGTCGGCGCTGGAATTGGTGCAGGCGTCGCGATGGGGCAGGCAATGATGGATGCCCTAAAGAAAACCGCGCCTGCTGCTGGGGAATCCGGATCTGCGCCGGTCGCGGGCGCCACAACCGGAACCGCAGCTGGGGCGGAAACGAAGTTCTGCCTCAACTGTGGCAAGCCAATTCCAAAAATCAGCAAGTTCTGTTCAGAGTGCGGACAGGCGCAGCAGTAGCGGTATGCGACATTATGAATGGAATCGAATGGGTGGTTGACGCGCACGGGTGCTCTGCCGAATCGCTTCGGAGCGCTGAACTTCTTCGCGAACTTTTTGAGCGGATCATTTCAGAGATGAAACTCCGTCCCATCGGAGAGACAAAGTGGCACCAATTTCCAAACACCGGGGGCATTACCGGCCTTTGTCTCCTGGCGGAATCGCATCTCGCGTGTCACACGTTCCCAGAATTCGGATCCCTTTGCCTGAATCTCTTTTGCTGCGTTCCCCGGGAAGAGTGGGATTTTGAGGGCGAGATCACGAGCGTTTTTGGCGCCGCATCCGTTGCCGTGCGGACCGTGACCAGGCCTTATGGCGTGGCCGAAGGATTCCGTTTCGAGCCCGCCATTGTGGCCGCCAAACTTCCACGAGAGAGCCAGAACGGATGACTCAGCCTACCGCGAACTGCCCGAACTGCGGCGCCAAGATTATCTTCCGCTGGTCCAGCAGCGTTCAGACCGTTTGCCAATATTGCAAATCCATCCTTGTCCGAACTGATATCGACCTAAAGAAAGTCGGCCAGGTTGCAGACCTGCCTCCGAACAGTTCTCCCATTCAGATTGGCACGGAGGGCATTTATAACCGCCAGGCCTTCGTGGCGGTCGGACGAATTATTTATGAATACGATCAAGGCACCTGGAACGAATGGCACTTAGTGCTGAACAACGGAAGCGCGTGGCTCTCGGACGCGCAGGATGACTACGTGGTCACCTTTGCAGCGCCGGGCCGGAAGTTGCCAGCTGAGTACAAAGTTGGCCAGCGCTATACCTGGGACAACGAGGCATACACCGTTACCACGATCACGAAGGCGCACTACAGCGGGGTTGACGGAGAATTGCCTTTCCAATACTGGGATAAGCAGGATGTCGTTTTCGTGGACTTGATGTCACCGAATGGAAAATTCGCAACGGTCGACTACAGTGACGAAGCCCCCGCTCTGTATTTAGGCGAATCAGTGGATTTTGATTCTTTAAAGCTCAAGAATTTGCGAAGCTTCGAAGGGTGGTCATGAGCGCAAGCGGCCCTAATCCGTCCGGAATGCCGCAAGTGAAGTCGCTGAATTGTCCGGGATGCGGCGCGGCGATTACGCTGCGATCGTTCACGCAGGCGGTGACGGTGGTTTGCGATCACTGTCACTCCATTCTGGACGCACAGGATCCACAGCTGACGATTCTGCAGAAGTTCACGAAGGCCGTAGGGGAAGATCCGCCGCTCATCCCGCTCGGTACGCGAGGAACTATTCGAGGCACTGCATACGAGGCCGTTGGATTCCAGCGACGAACCATCCACGTTGAAGGTATCTCTTATAGCTGGCATGAATACGTTCTCTTTAATCCATACAAAGGATTTCGCTATCTGACCGAATACAACGGTCACTGGAACGACACCAGCATTTTGCGGTCTTTGCCAACCGTGAACGATAACGTCAGCCCAGCCACCGTGACCTACCTCGGACAAACCTACAAGCATTTTCAAACCGCGAAAGCAGGAACGAGTTTTGTGCTGGGAGAATTTCCCTGGCAGGTGCGGGTCGGCGAATCGGCCGACGTGTCTGACTACATTTCTCCGTTCCGGGTGATTTCGAGCGAACGGAGCGCACCNNGAAGAAATCACATGGTCGATGGGAGAGTATGTTTCGGGGCGTGACATTTGGAAAGCTTTCGGCCTGCAAGGAGATCCGCCGGAGCGCATCGGCGTTTACGAAAATCAGCCATCTCCGCTCAGCGCGGATACTTCAGCAATATGGCTTGCGTGTGCCGGGTTTCTCGCGCTCCTGGTGCTGATGCTTATGGGATTTTCGACTTTCGCCCGCAATGAGCAGGTGATAGCAGGGAACTACGAATTTAATACAAATGCACGCGGTGAAGCGTCTTTCGTGACGGATGTATTTGAAATCAAGGGGCACACTTCTGATCTTGAGTTAAAAACGACATCGAACGTGGACAACAACTGGATTTATTTAAACTACGCGCTCATCAACCAGGACACTGGCCGGGCTTACGATTTTGGCCGTGAGGTCAGTTACTATCACGGATACGACTCGGATGGCTTTTGGTCTGAAGGCAGTCAGGTGGATAGCGTTGCAATTCCGAGTGTGCCGCCGGGTAACTACTATCTTCGCGTGGAACCGGAGTCCGATTTTGGCCGTGGAAATATCTGGTACTCGATTACGGCTACGCGCGACGTTCCGCAGATGAGTTTCTTCGGGCTGGCATTCTTGGCTCTATCACTGCCTGTGGCCCTCATCACTTGGCGATCCTTAAGTTTTGAACATCTGCGGTGGGCGGAGAGTGACTACGCACCGACCGCGCCGTCGGACGATGACGATGACAACAATCCCAATCGGCCAATTACGCTGGGCGACCTCTCAGAAAAGAGAAACGATTCATGATCAGAAATCTATATGTTCTCTACGGCATCATGGTGCTCGGCACGCTGGCGACGGCGGAGTACCGCGGCTGGAGCCTCACCTCAGTGGACGAAGTGAAGAACGTCCCCAAATCTGTTCGCGATAATCCCGGTTCCTATCGCTCGGTCTACGGCTACTACCATCACTACACAGGAGGAAAGTAAATGGGGGTCCAGATTGGCAACGTGGTGAACGCAGTTGTATACGCGGCGCTCGGCATTTTTGTTTTCGCTGCAGCGTTTCTCGTGATCGACAAAGTAACTCCCTATAACCTTTGGAAAGAGATTGTGCAGGAGCACAACACCGCGCTCGCGATCCTGCTTGGGACGATGTCCATCGGCATTTGCATCATCATTGCGTCCGCGGTTCACTAGGCCTTGGGCATACTGCTTTTCATTACGGTCTTGTTGATTGCCGCCTGCGGGCTCATCTACGAGCTCATCGCGGGAACGCTCGCCAGCTACCTTCTCGGCGATAGCGTCCTGCAGTTTTCCACGATCATTGGCTGTTACTTGTTCGCTATGGGGATCGGCAGCGCTCTTTCACGCTACATCGATCGAGGCCTTGCCTATCGATTTGTGTGGATCGAACTGTTGTTGGGCGTGATTGGAGGATTTTCCTCGGCGTTGCTGTTCCTGGCTTTTGCCTACACCCAGGGATTTCAGCTTTTGATGTACGCGCTGGTAATCGTAATCGGAGTCCTTGTCGGTCTGGAAATTCCGCTGCTGATGCGCATTATTCGCGACCGGTATCATTTCCGCGACGTTGTGTCGCATGTCCTGACGTTCGACTATTTGGGTGCGCTGGGAGCATCGCTCCTGTTTCCGATTCTTCTGGTCCCTTACCTCGGCCTGGTGCGTTCTGCCATGTTGTTTGGCATCGTCAATATTGCCGTGGCGCTGTGGAGCACGTTCCTGTTTGCCAACCAGCTCGCCTCAGTACGTTCGTTGCGAATCATCAGCGTGGTCCTCATGTGCGGATTGGGAATTGGTTTGGCACAGGCCAAGCGCATCACGATTGCAGCGGAAGACAACATCTATGCGGACGAGATTATCTTTGCCCGCGATACCCGCTACCAGCACATCGTCTTGACCCGATTCAAAGATGACATCCGGCTGTTTCTTAGCAGCCATCTGCAGTTTAGTTCGCGCGACGAATACCGCTATCACGAGGCATTGATCCACCCCGGCTTATCGGCCATTCCCGCGCCCCGCCGCGTGCTGGTTCTGGGTGGCGGCGACGGTCTCGCCGTGCGCGAAATTCTCAAGTACCCGCAAATTGAAAGCATCACGTTAGTCGATCTTGATCCAGAGATGACTCGGTTGTTCTCCACGCTTCCGATGCTCACCGCGCTCAATCAGAAGTCGTTCTCATCCCCCAAGGTACACATCATCAACGCCGACGCGTTTCCCTGGGTCGATTCGAATACCGACTCCTTCGATTTCATCGTCATCGATTTTCCCGACCCCACAAACTATTCGCTGGGAAAGCTGTACACGACGGCTTTCTACAAAGCCGCGGCGCGTCACCTTAGCGCTCAAGGATTGATGGTCGTCCAAAGCACTTCGCCGATGTTTGCGCGCGATTCGTACTGGTGCATTGC
>PLUI01000295.1:0-9954 GCA_003164855.1 Acidobacteriaceae bacterium | reverse complement strand
ATGGCTCCGCTGCCGATGCCTCCGAACCGGCTAAATGATCAGGTGTTGGTTCGCGCGTACGACCAGGACTGGAAGGACATCAGTCATTGAGAACTTCACGCCGCGAATTCCTGCAATCGGCAAGCGCGGCCCTGATTGGTCTGTCGATCAAAGGAGACCGGCCGATTGCTGGTTCGTTCGTGAACGATTCATTTCAGACGGGTCATCGACTCCGCGATCGGGCCAGCTTTCCTCAACCTGCGCGGGTCGTGAAACATGCCGTCGTGATTGTAGGTGGAGGAATTGCGGGCCTCAGTTCCGCATGGCGACTTCACAAAAAAGGCTTCACCGACTTCGTTCTTCTTGAGATGAACGAACAACCCGGCGGAAACTCACGCTGGGGTGAAAACGAAATCACGGCCTATCCGTGGGCCGCGCATTATGTTCCGGTGCCTGGACCAAAAGCTATCTATGTCCGCGAGCTGTTCGAGGACCTTGGTGTACTCAAGAACGGGCAATGGGAAGAACGCTATCTTTGCTTTACTCCGCAAGAACGTTTGTTTCTGTATGGAAGATGGCAAGAAGGGATTGAGCCGGCCATCGGATTAACGGCAGCCGACCGCGATCAGTTCCAAAGATTGGAAGATCTTATCCATGGCTTCCGCGCCACTGCCAAGTTCACTGTGCCCATGGAGATAGGGTTGTGCAATACCACAGCCGACCTCGATCGGCTCTCGTTTGCGGAGTGGCTCCGGTCGCAGCGGGTGGATTCTCGCATCGTGAACTGGTACATGAATTACTGTTGCCGCGACGATTACGGCGCAACCAGCAGCAGCACGTCGGCATGGGCTGGAATCCAGTATTTCGCATCTCGTGAGCCGGAAGAAAAGGGGCCGCTAACTTGGCCCGAAGGAAACGGCTGGATCGTCCGCCGATTACTTGAACGGGTCGGAAGCTTTGTAAGCACTAATCGAATGGTGCACAAAATCTCGCAGCGGGGAAAGGCCTTCAGCGTTCTGGCCGGAGACACGGAATATCAGGCTGAATTCGTAATCTTTGCCGCGCCTACATTCCTGGCACCGTACCTGATGGAGGGTATGGCTCCGCTGCGTGATTTCGAGTATTCGCCTTGGCTGACTGCCAACCTCACACTCGAACATCTTCCCGACTCCTATGGCACCGATCCGACCTGGGATAACGTATTCATGGACTCACCCACACTCGGCTACGTGGATGCGACTCATCAGAGTCTCCGCTCGCACGTGGACCGGACTGTGTGGACTTTCTACTGGGCTTTGGCCGATGGACTGCCCTCGGAGAATCGGCAGTTGCTGTTGAACAAGGATTGGAACTACTGGAAGGAAGCGATTCTTCACGACCTCGAGCGCGTGCATCGTGATATCCGCAAATGCGTATCGCACATCGACATTATGCGACTCGGACACGCGATGGCGCGCCCCAAGGTCGGCGCCATCTTTTCCGCCGAACGCCGTAATCTTGCCAAGGGGCGCGGACGAATTCTATTCGCCAATTCGGATCTCAGCGGATTTTCCATTTTCGAGGAAGCGCAATATAGAGGGGTCTATGCGGCGGACAGTGTATTAAGCCAGTTAGCATTCCAGTCACGATCCAGATAACGCCAACTGCGTCGGGCGTGGCTGAAACGTCCGTCTTGACAATAGTCGTTATAACGACTATTATTCTTGGCATGAGGAAAACGATTCGGGTGGGAAGGCAGCGACGGACGGCGGCTTGCCCCGAGGAGACCGCTTTTCTTGACCTGCTGCGCACCACGGACATGCTTTCCCGGGGACTGGTTGAGGTTCTCAAGACCGAAGATCTGTCGGCAACGCAGTACAACGTGCTGCGCATCCTGCGCGGGGCGCCCGCAGGCCTTCCCTGTGGCGAAATAGCCAGCCGCATGATTACGCGCGACCCGGACATTACCCGGCTTCTTGACCGCCTGGAAAAGCGCGGCCTGATCTCACGCTGCCGCGAAACCAAGGACCGGCGAATGGTGATGACCCGGATTGCGCCGGAGGGACTCAAACTGCTAGCCCGGCTCGATGAACCGGTACAGGCTGCCCATCGCAGGCAACTGGGTCACTTGGGACGTGAACGGCTTGGGGAACTGACTGAACTGCTGTATGCCGCCCGCAGCGAAGTGAGTTGATTCGTTGCCAATATATCTGTTGTAACGAATATCGTCGGAACGCATCTAAAGTAAGCTGAAAGGACAAAACACCAATGAGCACACTGACCGCACCGCAAACCAACACCGCTACCACCGCCTGGAACATCGACCCGGCGCACTCCGTGGCCGAGTTCAAGGTCAAGCATATGATGATTTCCAATGTGAAGGGGCAGTTCGCCAAGGTCAAGGGAGCGCTGACTCTAGACGAATCCGACCTGAGAAAGTCTCGTGTCGAGGCCGAGATCGAAGCGGGGTCGATTGAAACGCGCGACCCCCAGCGCGACGCGCACCTCAAGAGCGCCGATTTCTTCGACGTTGAGAAGTTTCCTACGCTGTCCTTTAAATCCACGCGCATCAGCCTTGTGCGGGATGGAGAACTGTCCGTGGAGGGCGACTTCACCATTCATGGTGTGACTCGCCAGGTTATCTTTTCGGTTGAAGGCCCGACTCCGCCTGCGAAGGATCCGTGGGGTAACACGCGAGTGGCGGTGTCGGCGACGACAAAAATCAATCGCAAAGACTTTGGCTTGACTTGGAACGCTGCGCTCGAAACCGGCGGCATTCTCGTCGGCGAAGAAGTAACGATCACACTCGACGTGCAGTTCGTAAAAGCTTGAATTATTCAAACCGTCATGTACACGTCAAGCCACGAGCTTGCTGACGGTAGAAGAGGAATTTCTATGTCACTTAGACCAGTGAAACAGATCATTCAAACGCAGCCGACAATCGAGGGNNTGGACGATTTCCGCAATGAGAATCCAGCAGATTACAAAGCGGGTTTTCCCTGGCATCCGCACCGCGGGATCGAAACGATCACCTACGTGCTCGCCGGCTCCGTTGAGCACGGCGACAGTCTCGGCAACAAGGGCAAAATGACTGCCGGCGACGTGCAATGGATGACTGCCGGCAGCGGCATCCTCCACCAGGAAATGCCCAAGGGCGATCAGCACGGCCGAATGCATGGTTTCCAGCTGTGGGCCAACCTGCCGTCATCGCTGAAGATGACCGATCCGCGCTATCAGGACATTCCTGCCAGCGCGATCCCCGAGGTCACCGACGACGACGGTGCCCACGTCCGCATCATCTGCGGCGAGTTCTGGGGCAAAAAAGGGCCGGTGGAGGGGGTAGCCGCCGATCCGAACTATCTTGATATCTCGGTTGCCCCGGGCCAGAAAAAGCGGCTCAAAGTCGAGACTACGCGCAACGCATTTGCTTATGTGTTCGCAGGCTCTGGCACGTTCCGCGACTCCTCGCATCCCCGCGCGGTTCTGACTGAGCAGGTCGCGAAGCAGGACGCGCCGCCCGTCTACGACGTTGGCAATCACTCGCTGGTGCTCTTTGACCGCGGGGACGAGATCGTGGTGACAGCCGGCGACCAGGGCATCCGCTTCCTGTTGGTGTCGGGCAAGCCGATTGAGGAACCGGTCGCATGGTATGGGCCGATCGTGATGAATACGCAGGAGCAACTGCAGCGGGCGGTCGCCGAGTTGCGGGATGGAACTTTCATCAAACACGGTTGACCGCAGTTCACCATCTGGGTGAGCGTTGCAAGTGGATATGGAACGGAAGGAGGACGCTGGCGAGAGCCAGCGCCCTCTTTTTTTCGTTACCCGCGTAACTACCGAGCGGTGTTTCCCTGTGTTAGACATTATTAATGTTGGCTGGATGGCAGCAGTCATTGGGCCAAGTATTGTGCGGACGCCTTCCGATCTGGCTTCACGGTGCGATTCACACGAAAAATACCGCCCATTCATTGGTTTGCGCAAAGCGAGGAGTGCGGCTGACGCCGCGAACCGGAGAAATGGGCGAGCTCGGCGCGAGTGAGCCGTCTCAAAATTCCACGTTGCGGGTAGCGGCTGTTACGACATAGGCATCAGGGTTCGAGGAGAAGAATGTCTAAGAAAATACTTGTGGTTGACGATTCCAGGACTGCCTTGATGATGGAGCGCGAGATTTTGGAGCGGCGCACGACCTACCAGTGTGTCACGGCAAATGACGGGCAGGAAGCGGTCGAGAAGGCGCAACAAGAGCATCCTGATTTGATTTTGATGGATGTAGTCATGCCCCGCATGAACGGATTTGAGGCCTGCAAGATGATGCGCCAGCAAGCCAGCACGCGCGAGACTCCCATTGTTCTGGTCACCACTCGCGGCGAAGAGTCTTACATGGAGGCGGGATTCCAGAGTGGTTGCAACGACTACATCACGAAGCCGGTCAACGGTGCTGAGTTAGTAGCTCTGCTACAGAGTTACCTGGGCGAGTAAAACACCAAAGCGTCCGCTGGTTTGAAGCAGCGCAACGGGAGTCTGCATAAACAAGGATCTTCATGAACGGTGACAAGAACAACGCATCTGGGGCAAAGCCTGCTGCGACCGAAGCGATGAACGACCTGCGCCTGGGAGCGGCTCGTAAGAGGCTGGCCGAGAGCAGCGGGCAGGAAGACGCTATCGAGGGTCTGCGCGAAATTGTGGCAAACTTTCTCGGCTCGGAGGAAATGGGACTGTTTCGCTTTGATCGGAGAACAGAGACGTTTCAGGTGTTTTGGTCTTTCGGAATCGATCTCGAGCAGTACGACCTGTTGCACGCCCTCGGTAAAGCTGGTCTTCAACGCGTAATGCAAGGTGAGTGCCACGTTGAGTTCGGGGCTCGCGATCGCTCCGGCGTGATGGGTAAAGCCCAGGCCTTTGTTCCTATCAGCGTTGCGGACCAAACGATCGCGATACTTGCGATCTTGCGTCTGCTTCCTCAGAAGCTCGCCTTCGACAAGTCCGACATGGAACTGTTCAAACTACTTTCCGACGAAGCGGCTAAGCCCCTGTTTGGTCCGACCGGCCATGCGACAAGAGGGACCGAGGGACCAGGAATGAGAGCATGAGAGAGAATTCCCCCAAATTCAATCCGGCAGTTCTGCCCGCGGAGGCCATGAAAAAGTTTGAGCCCACGGACTCCGACAAGCCTCGGCACTTTCTCTACCCCGGACAGGTGTTTGCAACGCGCGATCCGATAGTCATCTCGACCATTCTGGGATCCTGTGCCGCCGTCTGCCTCTGGGACCGAAATAAGAAAGCAGGAGGAATGAACCACTATCTCCTGCCGGAAGGGCTGGCGGAAGGGCCTAACCGGCTGCGCTACGGGAATGTCGCCAATCCCGAACTTCTGCGCCAAGTGCTGGCATTGGGATGCGAGATCAGAAACTTGCAAGCCAAAGTTTTCGGCGGGTCCAGCGCCTTCGCGGTTAACTTATCGCAATCGGTGGGAACAAGGAACGTCGATCTCGCCGAAAGTTTTCTACGCTCTGCGGGCATCCCCGTTGTGGAAAGGGAAGTCTCGGGAAAGCATGGCCGTCGGTTGGTTTTTCAGGTAGCCGATGGCATGACGACCATCAAGAGTTTTGAGCAAGTGTAGTAAAAACCGGTCGCTGTCAACTGGCACGACCACGAGGGGAACAATGGATTTAGCGGACTTTGATCGTGAAGCAGTTCTGGCCTCGTTCCTCGCCGAGTCGGAAGAAGGTCTGGACGTGATGGAACGTGTGTTAGTCCAGATGGAATCGAGCCCTTCCGATCCGGAGCTCGTGCACAATATTTTCCGCGTGGCGCACAGCATCAAGGGAAATGCTACCTCGTTGCAACTCAGTGAACTGGCCGGGTTTGCCCACGTGGTAGAGGACTTGTTGGATGTGTTTCGTGAGCAGCATACACTGCCAAGCCCTGATTTGATCTCGCTGCTACTGAAAGCCGTGGATGAGCTTCGTGCCATGGTGTCGACGGCGTCGACTGGTAATCAGGAGCTTACTCCGGGACAACAAAACCTCAGAAGAGAAATTGCACACGAGGTAAAAAAGCGGTCGGAAAGAGTGGTCAATGCCAGCGGAACTGCGGGTGATTCCGGCTCAACGGCGAAGGCCGATACACTACCCGGCCCCGGTCACCGCACGTTACGCGCCGACGTCGAAAAACTCGACCACATGCTGAACCTGACCGGTGAAATAGTAATTGCGCAAGGCCGATTACGCCGGATGATCCAGAAGCTCGGCACCGAACAGGGACGCGCCATCCTGGAGATGCATCGCGAGGCAGAACGCTTGTACATGGATCTGCAGAGCGAAGTGATGAGTATCCGAATGGTTCCGGTCGGCCCGTTGTTTCGCCAGCTAGTCCGTTCCGTGAGGGACCTCGCCAGGAGCCACGGAAAGATAGCGCGCCTTGAAGTAGTAGGCGGCGACGTTGAAGTGGATACGACCGTGCTCGAGCAATTGAAGGATCCACTGCTGCACCTGGTGCGTAATGCAGTCGATCATGGTCTCGAGAAAACGGAGGTGCGCGAAAGTCAAGGCAAGAATCCCTGCGGAGTGATCCGGCTGACGGCCGCGCATAGCGGCGGGAACATCATCGTGACGCTGCAAGACGATGGAGCGGGTTTCGATCGCGAGCGGATTCTCGATAAAGCGCGACGGGTTGGTCTCGTGTCTGCGAAAGACGAAATTCGTGAGCAGGATATTTACGATCTTGTTTTTCAGGCGGGATTCTCCACCGCGGAATCGGTCACGGACCTTTCCGGGCGCGGAGTCGGCCTCGATGTTGTGCGGCGCAACATCAACACCTTGCGCGGGACGGTGGAGATATCCAGTACGGCGGGCACAGGGAGCACCGTTACCATCCGCCTGCCGTTAACTCTGGCGATCATTGAAGGCTTTTCGGTGAGGGTCGGTGCTGAAACTTTTGTCGTCCCTCTGGAACATGTGACCGAGTGTACCGAATTGCCGGCAGAACAGCGCAGCTCAGAAGCCAGCGGGATCCTCAGTCTGCGCGGAACCGCTCTTCCCTACGTGCGTTTGCGGCACGCGTTCAGCCTCTCCGGTGAGGCTCCAAAGAGAGAGAACATCGTGGTCGTCAAGATCAACGAGTGTTATGCCGGGATCGCAGTCGATGAGTTACTGGGTGGCATGCAGACGGTGGTTAAGCCCTTGGGTAGAGCATTTCGAGCGGTTCCCGGCATCGCGGGTTCAACGGTTCTTGGGGATGGACGGGTCGGTCTGATCATCGATGTTCCCAGTTTGTTGCGCGGAGTGATGCAGTCGAGTTTGCAGTCGCAAGCTTAGTTACAAAGGAAGCCATTTAGAGAGGCGGAGCACTATGAAGACTTGGCAAGATCAGAAAATCGGTACACGACTGGGTGTTGTCTTCGGCATCATTCTAGTATTCGTGATCGCGGCGGGTGGATTCGGACTGAGTTGGCTCGGCCGCCTGAATTCCAGTATGTCGGCGTCGATGCAGAAGCGTTATAACACGGTTGAGTTGACCCACCAGACGATTGAGCATTCAATCACCAACGCCCGCATCACTCTGCAATTGTTCGATACAACCAACCTCGACGAAGAGAAAAAACTAAACCAGGAAAACGAGGCGATCAGTCACGAAATCAGCACTCAGGTCGCTGAAATCGAAAAGAGCCTCACGTCTTCCCAGGAGCGGGACCTGTTTGAGACCGTTACACAAGATCGGCAGGCCTATATCTCGGCCAGGGAAAAAGCCAAGAAGCTATTGGCCGATAAAAAACGCGACCAGGCGCTGGGAGTGTTGAGCACCGAAGTGATTCCGGCACTCGATAAGTACCGCGCAGCATGGCAGAAGCTGATCGATTTCCAAACCGCTGCCATGGAACAGAGTATCAAGGACGGCCAGGAATCCTATGCCGTCGGACGCAGAATTGCATTGTTGCTCCTGGTGGTTACTTTGATCGTGTCCCCGCTCGTGGCAATCAGCATTACGAAGAGCATCACGGTTCCCATCCAGCAAGCGGTAGAGCATGCGGAACGGATCGCTGCCGGCGACTTGACCAAGGAAATCCTGGTCACAAACTGTTCCGAGACCGGTAAATTACAGCAGGCCATGCACGAAATGAGCAGCAGACTATCGAGCATTATCAGAGACGTCCGCGAAGGATCGGCAGCGGTCGCTTCTGCGGCGCAACAGGTCTCCTCCTCGTCGCAGAGTCTCTCGCAGGGCACCAGCGAACAAGCCGCTTCGGTGGAGGAGATGAGCTCCAGCCTGGAACAGATGAATGCGTCCATCAGTCAGAACGCCGACAACAGCCGGCAAGTGGAGCAGGCGGCTACCAAGGGAGCCCTCGCGGCGGAAGAGAGCGGCACCGCAGTCAAAGAAACGGTCGAAGCCATGAAGCAAATCGCGGCCAAGACTTCAGTGATCGAAGAAATCGCCTACCAGACCAACCTTCTTGCGCTCAACGCCGCCATCGAAGCGGCTCGCGCAGGCGACCAGGGGCGGGGATTTGCGGTGGTCGCGGTCGAGGTTCGAAAGTTGGCCGAGCGAAGCCAGCTGGCGGCACAGGAAATCGGCGGGTTGGCGGGAAAGAGCGTCAGCGTAGCAGAACGATCTGGCCAATTGCTTTCCGACCTGGTTCCGTCCATCAGGAAGACCGCCGACCTGGTGCAGGACGTCGCCGCCGCTTCCACCGAACAATCCAGTGGAGTGACGCAGATCAACCAGGCCATGTCGCAAGTCGACACGGTCACTCAGCGCAACGCGTCATCGGCGGAAGAGCTTTCAAGTACCGCGGAAGAATTGGCCGCGCAGTCCGAGCAACTGCAGCAATTGATGACTTTCTTCCGGGTGGCGGGCGAGCAGCACGCCCATCGCAACGGTGACGGCAATCAACGCGTGACCATGCCGCTGAAACCGCCGTTCCGGAGCGACTCCGTGCGGCATAACCACAAACAGCCGGTCAGCGGCAAGGCATCCGAAGAAGCGAACTTCGCTCCGTTCTAAAGACGGAGGATGGAACGCAGTTCCGGCAGCCGCGCCCACAAGCTTTAGCCGCACTCGGAAGGCTGCGCATTCGACGATGCAAGCGGCAGAAATGTGAGGAGTGAAACTATATGGGAGCGCCGAACCAAGGGAAGAATCAACTTCCTGTGAGCACCGTGCAGTACCTTACCTTCCTGACTGCGGGCGAGGAATACGCGATCGGCATTGGGAAGGTCAGGGAGATCATTGAGTATGAGGCGGTCACTACCGTGCCCAACACTCCGATCTGGATTCGCGGTGTAACCAACCTGCGAGGGCGGGTCGTCCCGGTGGTCGACCTCGCGGTCAAGTTCGGATTGCCAGCCAGCCGCATTTCAAAATTCTCTTGCGTCATCATCACCGAAGTGATGTTTCAAGGCGAGGAGTTGACCATGGGTGTTCTGGCCGATTCCGTAAGCCAGGTGATTGAACTTTCGGCGGACGAAATAGAAGCGACCCCGGCTTTCGGTACGCGAGTGAAAACGGAATACCTTCTGGGCATGGGTGCACTGGGCAAGAAGTTTTGTCTAATTCTTGACATCGACAAGGTGCTCTCGGCTGACGAATTGCTGGCGGTCACGGAGTCAGTTGCCGACGAAGCCTCCGTGCAGGCTCCGGCTGTGGACCGAGGGGCGGGCGCGCCGGAGAAACAAAAAGCGGCACATTTCGAGGCTGGAGCCTAGGCTGTGTCCGCTGAAACAGCTGCTGGCAAGCCTCGCACGGCCCGCCAGCCTGACCCGTGCCTTGATCAGTTACCCCACCTCTCCGTTAGCTCCGCGCTGTTCAATAAATTCCAGAAGCTCATCTACTCCGAAACCGGCATCTGGCTGGGCGGTTCAAAAACAGCTCTTTTGTGCGGACGGCTCTTTCGCCGGCTTCGGGCCCTTGGAATTTCTTCACTGGAAAGTTACTACGAATGTGTTGCACAGCCGGACCAGCACGAGGAACGCGCCCAGATGATCGACGCGATCACCA
>PLUI01000053.1:5041-8169 GCA_003164855.1 Acidobacteriaceae bacterium | reverse complement strand
ATCTTCCGTCTCTTTTCCCTTTCGCTAGTGGTCGTGGCCGGTGTCGCGACCTTGACAGCGCAGTCTTCTTCGGACAAGATTCCCGCCGCAATTCAGTCTCCGGATTCCTCGCAGGTGGATTCCTCGGCGCGTACCGACCTTCTTTCACCGAATCTGAATGCTGGATTGAACCCGCCAAATCCGCTGGATCGCATTCTCATCGGGGATTATCGCCCGCACTTAAGTCAGTTCAGCGTGCCGCACATTTTGCGCGCTTACCCGGAGCAAGGCGACGGTGCCTGCCTTAAGATGCGCACCTACAAGGTCGCTCGCGACGGTCCGCACTCGGATTCCACGCACTCAGCCGGCTATACAACATGCACTCCTGCGGCGCGCTTTCAAGTGCACACCGCGGTGTTAAAAGTTTTGCCGACCACGCCGTGAGACCGAAACTTGTTTACCGAATCGTTACGCCCGTTCTGCCGCACAACGCTACGGACGCAGCTTCTCTCTGACGTTGCACGCGGCGCAGCCTTTCGCCCTATCATTCCCGAGCGGGGCGCATTAAAATAGTAAGTTCCGCAGGCTTTCTAACCTTGTTCAGGACTTTCATCTGATCTTCGATGACTCATCAAGAGGACTAATCAAATGTCTACGACTACCGCAATTCCCAGTACAAAAATCTCCGGTGGCAGTTTTCTGCTTGAAACCCNNCGGCGGCAGTTTTCTGCTTGAATCCCGCCGCCCCAGCGAAGTTTTCACTCCAGAGGATTTTACCGAGCAGCATCAATTGATCGGCCAGACGGCGGAAGAATTTGCCGTCAATGAAATCCTTCCCAACGCGGAGAAAATCGAGCACAAGGATTTTTCTATTTCGCGCGAACTCCTCAGAAAAGCCGGCGAACTCGGCCTCAGTGGCGTCGAGATCCCCGAGGCTTATGGCGGCCTGGAAATGGATAAAGTCACGTCCGCCGTGATCGCCGATCACATCGCGAAGTATGCCGGATTCGCCACNNAATATTTGCCGCGCCTGGCTACGGGCGAGATTGTCGGTGCTTACGCATTATCGGAATCGACTTCCGGATCCGACGCCCTGAACTGCCGTGCCCGCGCCGAACTTTCTTCTGACGGCAAGCACTACATCCTGAATGGCGAAAAGATGTGGATCACGAATGCTGGCTTTGCCGATCTGTTTACCGTATTCGCCAAAGTCGACGATAAGTTTTCTGCGTTTCTGGTGGAAAGAACGTTCCCCGGGTTTTCCGTCGGCGGGGAAGAACACAAAATGGGGATCCGCGGATCGTCCACTTGCCCGATCATCCTCAACGATTGCAAAGTGCCGGTGGAGAATTTGCTGGGTGAGATCGGCCGGGGGGCCGTGATTGCTTTCAACATTCTGAACATCGGACGTTTCAAGTTGGGCGCGATGTGCGTGGGCGGCGGACGAGTGTCGCTGGAAAGCGCCATCGGCTATGCCAAGCAGCGTAAGGCTTTCGGCAAGGCGATTAGCGATTTCGGCCTGGTGCGCGAGAAAATCGCCAACATGTCAACCCTGCTTTACGTCGGCGAATCGCTGGTGTATCGCACGGTCGGGATGATGGATGTCGCGCTCGGCGAAGTCGACAAGTCGGGCGCGGAGGGGATGAAAGAGACCCGCAAGGCGATCGAGGAATACGCGGTCGAGTGCTCGATCATCAAGGTCTGGGGTTCAGAGATGGTCGATTACATTGTCGACGAGACTCTGCAGATCTTCGCCGGCTACGGCTTCGTCGAAGAATATCCCGCGGAGCGCGCCTATCGCGACGCCCGCATTAACCGCATCTTCGAAGGCACCAACGAAATCAACCGGCTCATCATTACGGGCTTCCTGCTGAAGCGAGCCATGAGCGGGCAACTGCCACTCATGCCCGCCATCAAAAAGCTGATGGATGAAGTGCTCTCTGGACCGTCTGCCGGCGAAGAACTCGAAGGTCCGCTCGCCGAGGAACGCAAAGTTGTCGGCCAAGCCAAAAAGCTTGGCCTGTTCGTCGCCGGAGCCGCCACGCAGAAATACATGCAGGCGATTCAGGACCAGCAGGAAATCATGGGAGCGATTGCCGACATGGCGATTGAGAGCTACGCCATGGAATCGGCGGTGCTGCGCGCGCAGAAAATCGCGGAAACGAAGGGCGAAGCTGCCGCCGCTCTTCCTATCGCGATGACCCGGGTTTACCTTTCGCAGGCCATGGAGAAGATCGAGTCGGCGGCGAAGAAAGTTATCGCTGCCGTGGCTGACGGAGACATGCTGCGCACCCAGCTTGCTATTCTGCGGCGGCTGGCCAAATATGAACCATTCAACACCATCGAACTGCGACAGCAGATTGCGCAGAAGGTGATTGAGCGGGGGAAGTACACGCTGGCGTAAACCCTAGCCACCACGGCAGGCGCAGTCATTGGGTCTTCTCGCTCCCTGCCCCTCTGTGGTTTCATTTTTCTCCACCCATCTGGTACAACTGTCCGGATGAAAACCAGAGTGCTGTGGCTATTCCTGTTCGCACTCGTCCAACCTTTGGCTGCGCAGTCGAATACGGCTGTTCAACAGGACTCCGCCGTTTTCGATCCTGACGGAACCACGCACATCACGCGCGTGATTCCCATGCCGTCCACCATCAGCCCGGAGTCGCAGAAATGGCTGGCCTCACTCACCCAAAAGAAATCCGGGCCCGAAACTCTGGCCGAACGGCGAGCCCGCACGGATGCCTGGCGCGCGCAGGATTCCGCCGAGGCGCGCAGGATTTATCCCGTGAATGTCGAGGAGAAAAGCATCGCCGGTGTGCGCACCGACGTCATCACTCCGCTGGCGATGCCGGAAGCGAATCGCAGTCGCGTGCTCATCAATCTCCACGGTGGAGGATTCAACTCCGACTCCGGCTCTCTAATCGAAGGAATTCCGATTGCGAATCTGGCGAAGATCAAGGTGGTGTCGGTCTACTACCGGCTCGCACCGGAGAATCCGTTTCCCGCCGCGGTCGACGATGTCGTCGCCGTGTACAAAGAACTCCTGAAAACCTACAAGCCGCGGAGCATCGGGATTTTCGGAACCTCGGCAGGGGCCATCCTGACCGCCGAAGTTGCGGTGCGGTTGAAGCAGTTGGGAGTGCCGCTTCCCG
>PLUI01000053.1:0-4979 GCA_003164855.1 Acidobacteriaceae bacterium | reverse complement strand
TAACCAGCTCCCGCGACATCTTGCTGAGTGGTACCACGATTTTCCACCGCGCTCTACTCAGCGCGGGAGACGACGCGCAG
The DNA here is from genome assembly GCA_003164855.1 of Acidobacteriaceae bacterium. Classification (GTDB taxonomy): domain Bacteria; phylum Acidobacteriota; class Terriglobia; order Terriglobales; family Acidobacteriaceae; genus Sulfotelmatobacter. Next base: position 4,899 of record PLUI01000053.1, on the reverse strand, counting down.
CTTGTAGTCTTCGAAGCGCTACCGCACGCATTCTGGTACCACTTCCAGTTGCCCGAAACCAAAGAAGCGCTGGAACTGATGGCCAAGTTCTTTGATGAGGAGGTTGGCAGTCCACGTTGATCTCGTATCAAACTGACCGCGTGTAAATCTCCAGGTTTTCTGGTAAAACGCTTCCATGAAGACGAGTAGGCAAAGTCTGATCGCAATCGCTAGTGTTCTGTTTCTGTGCTCCAGTCTGGTTGCGCAAGAAAACAGTGACGCTTCGAAAAACCTAGCTCTCACGCCGCCGATGGGCTGGAATTCCTGGAACAAGTTTGCCTGCGACGTCAGCGAAGACATGATCAGGAGCATGGCCGATGCCATGGTGAAATCCGGCATGAAAGATGCCGGATATGAATATGTGAACATCGACGACTGCTGGCAAGTCAGCCGCGATGCGAGTGGCAATATCGTCGCCGATCCGCAACGCTTTCCGCATGGCATGAAGGCGGTGGGCGACTACATTCATTCGCTTGGGCTAAAGTTCGGCGTGTATTCCGATGCTGGCTCGAAGACCTGCGCGGGGCGGCCCGGCGGCCTCGGCCACGAATATCAGGACGCTTTGCGGTATGCGGCTTGGGGCGTCGACTATTTGAAATACGATTGGTGCAATACGACCACGCAGGATGCGAAGGCTTCTTACGCGAACATACGCGCCGCGCTCGACGCCTCAGGGCGCGCCATTGTGTTGAGCATTTGCGAATGGGGCACGGCCAAACCCTGGCTCTGGGGAAAAGAAGTGGGCGGCAACCTGTGGCGCACCACCGGCGACATCAGCGACAAGTGGGCAGGCCAGGCGAAATGGCCGGACGGAAGCTGCTGCTCGAATGGAATGCTGGCTATCGTCGATCAGCAGGTCGGGTTGCAATCGTATGCCGGACCCGGGCACTGGAACGATCCGGACATGCTGGAAGTGGGAAACGGAGGCATGAGTGACAACGAGTATCGTGCTCATTTTAGTTTGTGGGCGATGCTGGCTGCGCCCCTGATCGCGGGCAACGATCTGCGCGACATACGTCCCGAGATTCATGACATTCTCACGAACAAAGAAGTGATTGCAGTAGATCAAGATTCGTTGGGGCGCGAGGGTGAGCGAGTTTGGAAAAATGGCGATCTGGAAGTCTGGGCGAAACAATTGCGAGACGGCAGCCGCGCCGTGATTTTGTTGAATCGTGGGAGCGTGGAAGCCGAGATCTCAGCAAACTGGGAGGATCTCGGCTATCCCAGCCGCGTTAGCGCTTCGGTTCGCGATCTGTGGCAACACAAAGATCTGGGCAAGTTCACGGGAAAGTTTTCTGCGCCCGTGACTTCGCACGGCGTCGTAATGGTGACCGTAAGACCTTAGGACTTTCCGCTGTTACTTCACTTCCCTCTTAGTCCTTCGGGAAATTTGGATCGGCCTTCACTTCCTCAATCTGAGCGGTGTGCCTCGCGCTGTGCGCCGAAATCAGAAGCAGCCACTGATAACCGTCCAAAGTCCCAAACACCGGATGGTCGAAAAAGTGGTCGCGCAAGTCGTCGTTGGTCGTGCGGATGTATTCCATGGTTGCAGCGCGGCTGTCCTCAAATGCTTTCGTCAACTCCGCCTCCGTCGCCCAGCGTCCCGTGGGACGAAGGAATTCCGGAGCCTGCGCCTTGTGGCTGCGGTCCGGAACTCTCTGCAGAATCATTTCGTCTTTCCCTTTGACCTGATCGCGTTTTTCGGGTGCCGCGGGAGACTGCATCATCTTCTGCACCAAACTGAACATTGCCGATTCGGACACCGCGATATGTTCGGCGACTTCCGCCACCGACCAGCGATCTGGCGCGGGTTTGAATGTCCATTGCTTCGGCGAAAGTCCGGCGATGGACTTTAGAAAGTTGTCGCGCGTGGCTTCGAACTGCTTGAGCGCGAATTCTCGTTCCTGGGGAGTTAGGGTCGGCGGCGCGGTTTGCGCGAATGCGGGAAACATCACTAGGCACAACACTGCCAAAGCCAAAAGCACGGGTGTCCTCTTCCGTTGCACGGTCATCCTCCTGAAAATGTGGTTTGAAGCTTACTGCCGATGGATACGGTTCACGCTTGGATAAAGTTCATTGCTCAGGGATTCTTTTTTAGCTCTTCCATCACGCTCTGAATCAATTCTTTCGCGTCGGTCAGGCCCTTCATGATGATCTGGATGTCCATCACGGGCTTGCCTGGCCAGCGCTGGCTCTGGCAATAAACGCCGTGCTGGCCGACCAGCGCCATGGCGTCGGTAATTGTGTCCATGGTGACCGCGAGGCGCCCGCGTGGCACGCCCATCATGGTCTCATAGTGCTCCAACTCTTCTTGTTTTTCATCGAATACCGGCATGTGGAGATTGTAACGCGCGTGCGCCGGAGAGCATAATTGCTTTCGACGGTTAAGGTCGTGCGTCTAAGCAATTAGCAATTGGCAGTTAGCCGAATCGATTCGCGGGAATCGCGCGGAATGCGGGACGGCTAAATGCCAACTGCTAATTGCTAAACGCTTGTTTCTGGAGAAACCATGCGAAAACGAATTGCCCTTCCCGGGCTGCTCACGATTTTCTTCACTGCCGCTGCCCTCGCTCAGATGGGTGGAGGCAAGCCCAGTCCCGCTGCCTCAGCTTCGTGCGATCTCGGCGGCGGCAAAACCATTAAGACCGCTTATTCCAGCCCGCGCATGAGAGGCCGCAAGATTTATGGCGATCTCGTACCTTTCGGCGAAGTCTGGCGCACAGGGGCCAATGAGGCCACAACTTTTGTCACCAGCGCTGATGTTGTGGTCGGCGGCAAGACGGTTCCCGCCGGCAGCTACACCATTTTCACCGTGCCCACCGCGGACAAGTGGACGCTGATCATCAACAAGAAGACCGGCGAATGGGGCATCCCTTACAAATATGAGAGCGATGAACTGGCGCGCGTGGACATGAAAGTGAGCAAGCTGCCCTCGGCCGTGGAAAACTTTACGATCAGTTACGACAAGTCAGGAAACGGGTGCACACTGCGTGTGGATTGGGAGACCACTCGCGCGTCGGTGGACATCTCGCCAAAATAGGATGGATGGAAAAGTTGTTGAGCGATTCAACTCAGGGGATGCGTTTCGGCATCCCCTGGTGCTCTTCTCAAGGGGCACGATCGAACCGCTGGTCAAACCTGAGGCTTCCAGCGTAGGACCGGTTTTCTCGCCGCCGCGGTTTCGTCCAGCCGCGAAACTCGCGTGGAGTGCGGCGCATCGAGCACCATCTGTGGATCTTCTTCCACTTCTTCCGCGATCGACTTCATCGCCTCAATGAATAAATCCATCTCTTCTTTGGACTCGCTTTCGGTCGGCTCGATCATCAGCGCGCCGGGCACAATCAGCGGAAACGCCGTGGTATAGGGATGGAAGCCATAGTCGATGAGACGCTTGGCAATGTCCATGGTGCGGACGCCTTTTTTCGCCTGCAGTTTGTCGCTGAAAACAACTTCGTGCATCGTGGGCGTGGAATAAGGCAAATCGTAAGCGCCTTCGAGGCCTTTGCGAATGTAGTTGGCATTCAGCACGGCATCTTCCGTGGTTTGCCGCAGACCGTCGGGCCCATTGGCTTGGATGTAGGCCAGGGCGCGAACGAACATTCCGAAGTTTCCGTAGAACGCGCGCACCCGTCCTACCGATTGCGGACGGTTATATTCGAAGCCGAGCGTGCCATCAGGTTTGGTTACCAACACCGGCTTCGGCAAGAATGGCTCGAGTTTTTTCTTGATTGCCACCGGACCCGATCCCGGACCACCACCGCCGTGCGGCGTGGAAAATGTTTTGTGCAAATTCAGGTGCATCACGTCCACGCCGAAATCTCCCGGACGAACCTTGCCCACCAGCGCATTCATATTTGCGCCATCCATATAGAGCAGGCCGCCTTTGGCGTGAAGGATGTCGGCAATCTTGTGAATCTGCTGTTCGAACACTCCCAACGTATTGGGATTGGTAAGCATCAGCGCCGCGACATCCTCGCTCATCTGCGCTTCCAGAGCGGCAATGTCGACCATGCCGCGCGAGTCGGACTTTAAATTTTCGACGGCATAATCCACCATCGCCGCAGTCGCTGGATTGGTTCCATGGGCTGAGTCTGGAATCAGAACTTTTTTTCGCGGACGCCCCTGCGCGTGATGGTAAGCCCGCACCATGAGCAGCCCGGTCATCTCACCATGCGCGCCCGCCGCGGGCTGCAGCGTGATCGCGTCCATGCCGGTGATTTCGATCAGGCACTCGCTGAGCGTTTTCAGAATCTGCAGGGCGCCTTGCGAGATCTTTTCCGGCTGGTAAGGGTGGCCGTTGGCAATTCCCTCGACCCGTGCAACGGCTTCGTTCACGCGCGGGTTGTACTTCATCGTGCACGAGCCCANNCGAGATCGATGGCGTAATTCCACGTCGAAAGCCGGGTAAAATGGCGGATAATTTCGATCTCGCTCACCTCCGGCATGTTGCCCAGATCTTTTCTTTCAGCTGCGCCGAGCAGCGCAGATGAGTTCACTTCGGGCACGTCGAGCGGAGGCAGCTTCCATGCGGCTTTTCCCGCGGAAGATTTCTCGAAGATCAGCCCCTCGTTCTGATTGACGTGGCGGGTGGCCTTGCGCGTGATGTGCTTCATCGCACCACCTCTTCAACCGCGGCATCTTCTTTGGCGGATCGCATCGAAACTTCACTCTGCGCAACTACTCCCACGGCGGAGTCAATAGCGCTGCGCGTAGTCAATTCCGTGCAGCACCACAACGCGGCATTCCCTAGTTCGGGATAAAACTTTTTAAGCGGAAACCCACCGACGATCTTGCTTCCCAACAACCGTTCGTTTATGGCATACGAATCTTCTTTCGTCCGCAGCACGAACTCGTTGAACC
>PLUI01000030.1 GCA_003164855.1 Acidobacteriaceae bacterium | reverse complement strand
TTCCCAACGAATTAGCTCCAGCCGTTCTTTTCTCAACTCATACTCGGCTACAGCTTCACTGGTGCGCCCTTTTTCGTCTCTCCAATAGACAACATTCACAGCGTGGATGGCTTCAATCTCTCGCAGCAACACAGCAACTTGCTCTGCTTCGATTCCATCAGGTTCCGTCATATCCTACTTCCAGTGGTTGACCATAGAAGTGACAGTGATATCCATCGCCGTCATCCTATGAATATCAATGTGGGTCTCGGTTCGGGAAGGGGAAGCCATCTCTAAAAACGTTTTTGTGCCGCAAGACAAATACAGCGCACACGTGTAGCCTCCCACATTGTTTACGCCGCCCATTACGTCATTCTTATCTCACGGCCAATGAGTGTCTGTATGTGATGAGTGAACTTTGATCTGTGGAAATTTCAGACGCGGTGAGAATGCATGACCTATTGTTTTGAGTCGGGATTCCTGCTGGAATGTCGGCGTGGTATTGTTCTTTGTCACGTCACAGGTCTTTTTTCAACGGACTGCTGCATTCTGGACTCGCGGCCACCGGCGTGCAGCATCCTCTCTGACCTAAAATGGCAACTCTGACCGACACAACCTTAACGATCCGGTACCCTCATTGCATAGCGGGTATCGAGTTCAGCTCGATGGTTTGCCTATAAGGACGGGCGGTTCGTCTGTCGTGACTGCGCCCATACTGTGCGCCCTGGAGTTCCCGACTAAAAGTGTACCAGCCACCCCTGCCTGAGTATGGGCGAGGCAATGACACAGTGGAAGGCTATTAGGCCATTAGGCCCAAGTTTTCCACAGAACTCTGCTAAAGCCTTTCCCGTGCCTGGTCGATGTGCCCCTTAGGAGGGCACCATGACCGATGCCAGGCTTCTTATTCCCGCAGCTCAGTACCTTCGCATGTCAACTGAACATCAGCAGTACTCTTTTGAGAACCAGTCCGCTGTAATACAGAAATATGCTGAGTCCCACGGTTTTGAAGTTGTTCGCACCTATCCCGACGCCGCGAAAAGAGGGGTCGTCCTAAGAAACAGAACCGGGCTTCAGCAACTGCTGCACGATGTCGTTGCCGGAACCGCAGAGTACAAAACCATTCTTGTCTACGATGTCAGTCGATGGGGGCGGTTTCAGGACATCGACGAATCGGCGCACTACGAGTTTCTCTGCAAGTCAGCGGGCGTTCCGGTGCATTACTGCGCCGAGACATTCGCGAATGATGGCAGCTTGCCGAGTTCGATAATGAAAGCGCTGAAGAGAACTATGGCTGGCGAGTACAGCAGGGAGTTGGGCGTCAAGGTGATCGCTGGTCAGAAGCGTTTGGCTGAACTTGGTTTTAAACAAGGTGGCATTCCGGGATACGGGTTCCGGCGCTTTTTGGTTTCCGAGAATCGGACACCAAAGCAACTCTTGGCGAATGGCGAGCTCAAGAGTATAGCAACTGATCGCGTCATTCTCGTTCCGGGGCCTGCTTCCGAGGTTGAGGAAGTACGAGAGATGTTTCGGAAATTCACTGTTGAGAGACTGAGCTTCAAAGCCATAGCTAGCGACCTCAATCAGCGGGGAGTGCCAAGCGTCAAGAACAGGCGTTGGACTCACTCGGTCGTCGCGAGTCTGCTGTCGCATCCGAAGTATGTTGGCTGCAATGTGTTTAATCGCACGAGCATGAGGCTCGGGACCGCTCCTGTAAATGTACCTGCATCGGATTGGGTCATCTGTCCGGGGGCTCATGAATCGATTGTGGACACCAAAACCTTTGCGTTGGCTCAGGAGATTAGTGCTGGTCGAACCGTCCGCAGAACCAACGAGCAACTCTTACAAAAGCTGCGTTCTTTATTGGTGGCAAAGGGTAAGATCAGCAACAAGATCATCGACAGGTGCGCCGAGATGCCGAGTGCCCGTACTTATTGGTACCGATTTGGCGGCCTACGTCGTGCCAGCGAACTAATCGGCTACGATATGAGAAAGAGCGGGCGAAAGTCGGATGTGGAAATGTTGCAGCATCTCCGTTCGTTGTTAGCCTCACATGGCCGACTCAGTAAGCCAATCATCGACGAGGCACCTAGGTTAGTTTCTTCGCACAAGTTTAGATGGCGGTTCGGAAGGCTCGACCGAGCGTATGAGTTGATCGGCTATGACTGGAAAAAGGACTTGTCGAAAGCGAAACGGGAAAACATAAAGGTTCCGAATCGATGAGGGTAGCCCCGCATGGCTGTTGTTAGCAGACGTGGCTGTTTAAACCCCGTTCCTCATGATTTTTCTAACAAAGTGGTCGTGGTGCCATGTCTATAAGTTGTGGAGCTACGTCTCGCCTTCCGATCCGCGATCAATGAATGGCCACAAGCAATCTGGAGGCCACTGGAACGCGGCGTTGCGGCTGATGGCAAGTGGCTCGGACGGGTTGGGTACACCAAGCTGGTCGTCTCGATCAGGCGATGGATCGGCAAAGGGTATTTAGTTCATCATAGGTGGGCGCCGTCGCAAGAGCGTGGCGCAGTCCGACCCGACCTGTTGACTGCGCCACTGCACGGGAACTGGAAATAACCACGGGGGGCCGCGTGATTTCATTTAAATCTCACTCCTTGAAGTCAATTTACGACCGCGGCACATTTTGGGAGTGTTCACAATTGCACACTGTTTAAAATAAGTGATCCCAATTTGGGAATGAGTTAGAGAGGGCGTAAACTGCGTCACGCATGTACCAGCATTCGCGAGCAAAAAGTACCAGCAGAGGAGACGGGATCGCGATTACCAGCCGCTTACTCTATACGCCAGCGCCACCTATCCTCTCGATCTAAGTTGGGCATCTCATCATGGACGAGCCGGCCTATCAGGCGGACTAAGTGAATGGCGTTGTCCCAACGACGCCGTGTCTCTTGCACTCTCACCCTCGGCTGTCCTTCCCAAAATGTATGTTGCCGGCGCGAGGCCGCCAAAGGTGTTCAGCGCGTGCGGGTTACAGGCCCGGACCAGCAGCATTCCGCACTGGCGCACCCGCGTCGTGCTCTAAGGTTGCGGACCTATTGCCCCAAACGCGGACAGATAAAGAGACTACAGTGAAGCATATGAGGTCTGGCTCGTCTACTCCGATGCATGACGCCGCCGCATTCCCATGCGCTGTGTGCGGGCGTCGTACCGTCACTACCTCCAGTTCAAAAACACGAAGTCCAGTTGCCGCACGTAAAGGGCAGAACTGATGAATCGTTGTATTGCTCTATCGCTTTTGCAGATGTCGGCGCCAATCAAGCTGGCTTGTTATCGTAATGCCTCTGCCACCCATTTTCCCGCGGAAGTGCGCAGCGCAAGCGAGCGGAGGACTCCTTGAAGGAAGGCCTCGCGATCAACAATACTGAGATCAAAGAACTAGCAGACCATAAGTTCGCTTTGGATCAACACGCCGCACGTAAAGGGCAGGCAGTGAGCAAAATTAGGGCGTGGCGCATTTGGCCAAGCTGGTTCGAACTTATTTTGATATTTCTACTCTATTGGAGTTGCCTCATGCTGCGAGCCGATACTCAGGCACGAGTTGCATTCAAAGATGAGTTCAAGGGCGGAAAGCTCGACACCACGAAGTGGATCCTAGCGACTTACAAGTCGCCGGACTCTTCACCCGGTGTAAACCGTGGCCTCTATGTGTCATCTGCGCTTGACTTTACGCAAGGGATGCTGCGCATTACCGTCCAGCAGCATGCGACGGCCAGCGGTATCGAATCGCTGGGCGGCGCGATCATTTCCAAGGAGTTATTCGGCTTCGGCACCTATGACTTCGAGATGCGCATGAGCAGCCTCTCGCCTACCCCTCAGGGTGACGGCACAGCTTCAAGCGGGGCGGTATCGTCCGGTTTTATTTACTACAACAAGTCGGAGAGCGAAATCGATCTGGAGTTTCTGGGAAATGAGAATGCCTTATGGGTAAGCTCGTGGTTCAACCTCGATCCTAATTTCGATCCCACGCCGCTCCAGAAGACCAGCGACAAAGTAGACGAACCTGCCCTGGCGACTCGATTCCGGCACTATTCCCTGGTCTGGTCTCCGAAAACGGTGGATGTATACATCGATAGCACGAGAGTCGCCCACCAGACCGAACACGTGCCGCAAAATCCAGCACATATCATTCTTCAGCACCGCGGTACCAACAGCGACAAATGGGGTGGCGTGGCTGCCGTCGACGTGGAGCGCTATTTCTTTGTACGCTCCGTGAAATTCACGCCTCGGGGGGCAAAATAGCGCGTGCTTACTTTCATTCTTTGTGTGCTCGGGTTGCGCGTCTTTCTCAGCCTCGCCAAATATGCTTGGTCCGTCGTGATGCGTATCGGCCACCCCCAGTTGGCAAGCGTCAAGCAGGACTTTTCACTCGAACCAACGGTCAGCATCCTGCTCCCCTGCTTTAACGAAGGGCCAGATGTCTACAACTCCATCCGAACCATTCTTGAATGCGACTATCCGGTAGACAAATTTCACGTCATCGCCACCGATGACCGCTCCAGTGACGACAGTTGGGAGTGGCTTCAGAAAGCGGCCGCCGATTTCCCGGGCCGTGTGGTCGCCCGGCGAAATCCTAAGAACATGGGAAAATCCCGCACCCTGATTGGTGCGTCCCACGTGTCCAATTCCGACATTATCCTCGTGATCGATTCCGACTGCATTTTCGCCAAGGACACCATCCGGCAGTTGGTGTCGTGCTTCGCCGACCCGAAGATGGGAATTGTTGGCGGCACGGTGGGTATCCGAAATCCCAACACCAATTCCCTAACTCAGGTGCAGACCTACGTCTACTTCCTCGCCTTCGATTTGTGGAAAACCTATGAGAACTGGACGAAGTCGGTTACCTGCGTGGGAGGCTACCTGCTTGCCATCCGACGCCATTTATTCGAGCAGATCGAACCAAAGATTCTTACCCGGAACTGGTTTGGGGTCGAAGTCGTGGAGGGTGAAGATCGATACATTACCCATCACGCGCTTCTTCTAGGCTATGACACTTATGTAAATACGAAGGCACGGTGCTGGACCAATGCTCCTGATAAATATCCCCAGTTCTTTAAGCAACAGTACCGCTGGAGAAAAAGTGGCGTCCGCGATCTGTTCCTGACCTACAAATTGCTTTGGAGTCACCTCGGGACCGTGCACCCGAATGGTGTCTATTGCTCCACGATCGCTCCCCTGACCTTGTTGACCTTCACCCTTGGGATCTTCATCGCCCCCCGTTTCGATCCCTTGTTCTTTTTGCATCCGATCACAGTGATAATCTCGATGGCCACCGGCGCGGTCTTGCACCTGATTGTCTCAAAACACTTTCCCGATCAAAAGATCGCCAACCCGCTTACCTTTGCTTTCTTCGGATTCTGGTGGATCATCAACTCTTTCTATCTCACCGTCTTGTCTCTGCTGACCTTTGACTTTAGCGACTGGGGAAGCCGGAGCAAGAAACCGGGGTAAGCGTCCTGGACAATACTTATGAACCTAGAAAACATCAGACCTGCCATCAATAGTTCGGTGCTCATGCTCTACCGCGTCTTTGCGATTGTCAGCTTGTACGCAGTTCTCGCGGGAGTCCTCGTATTCGGCCTGGGAAGCGCATTTTATGCCTTCAGCAAGACCTGGGTTGCGCCCGTCATCCTCTCCCAGTCTGACAAGGATACGCTCGACCTCATCGGCAAGACTCTGACCACGCAGAACACCATTGACGACCTTAGGCTTGACATCGAAAAGCTCGAAAACACGGTGGCGGAAGCACGGTCGCATAAGGTAAACCTTGAAAAGATTCTGCCGGCCATCGATACGGCAATTGGCCAGGAAAACCTGCACAAGCGAGAGACCGGTCGGGTGCTCGCCAACCTGGACAAGCAGAAAAACGCCGACGTCACCAGCACCCAGAGTGCGCTGGCCCAGTTCGCCGACGTTGACGCCAGCATCGACCACGAGTTGGCAGCGGGACTCATTACCAAAAGCGATGCAACGCAAGCGAAGTTGAACTTGGTCAAGTCCAACGGGGACCTCACCGACAGCAGGATCGCGACTACATTGCTGAAGGACACAATTTGGGCGAAGACCCTTCCCTCCACGACTTACCTTGACACTCTGCACAAGCAAGCTGAACTGGAGTCGGAAATCGCCTGTCTCGGAATCGTCATCGACACTGCTCAGAAGCAGATCGCCACAGAAAGAAACCAGGCGGTGAAACTCGACCAAGCCTTGAAGACGGCGAAACAAACGCCTCTCTGGGCTGCCATGCAAGGCGCCAGAACCAATGTGGCTCTGGTGCCATACGACAATCAAGCGGTAGCCAACCCGGGCGCTCCGGTTTATGATTGTTACCTCAGCTTTGTCGCCTGCCGTCAGGTTGGCCTTATAAAGGCAACTTTCGTCGGGGAACAGCACACCACCCATCCGATCTTCAAAACTGACTTGCGGGGATTCCTGGTGCAACTGGAACTGACCGATCCAGATTCCGCAAAATCAAAGACGCTTTTTGTGGGGAGCAAACCGCTCTTATTTTGACGTTTCTTCGAGGCATCCTTTTATGAGACAAGCATCTCTATTAATCGCCGCAGTGCTGTTATGCTGCACCGCCGTCTTCGCGGGAGAAAATGAAGCGGCGGAAAACGCATATTGCAAGTACATTACGGAGCAGGCGAATGCCCAGCGCGATCTGCTGCGCAGCCCCTCGGCTATCGCGGGGCCGACCCAGCCGAGCGCCGGCACACCCCCGCAGCTGATCTTCGGCCTCACCGGCAGTCTGGCCAACAATCTGAAAGCGCCCCTCACAACGGGAGCGGCACGCGCTGCTTGTGATCTTTACGTGGCGACGACCGAAGCACAGCAGCGCATTTATTTCGCCGCACCGAAGATGGAGAAAGACGCGCTCATGCATCGGCTCAATTTAGTCCAGCAGGGTTCAGACCAACTGGAGACCATGATTCGAGACGAAGAAAAAATGGTTCAGGTGCATAACGTGACCGGCCCTGCGCTCTATTACCTTCAATCCGCGAGAGCGCGGCTGGATATGCGGCGCACGTCGGCACTGACCGGCCTTCTTCCCTACGTCCCAACTCTGAGCGATCTACCGCTTCGCGAGCTGGTGAACAACAAGCTGCACGCCGACGAAGCGAACCAGAAAGCCATCACCAAACTGGCAAGCGAAAGTGGCTGGGACCTCACGGTGTCCGGCGGTGGACGGCGTCAACTGGCGGAGTTCAATTCCACGACCACTGTCTCGGAGTTCGGCGGGTTCGGTGAGGTTAGCCTGACCTACAATTTCGGGCGGCATTCCGCCAACGCACACCTTGATCGGTCCGCATCGGCATACCTTGATTTCAAGAATAATCAGTTCGAGGATGTAGCACGGCAATCGGCGGTTTTGAAAGGGCAGATCGCGGACACTCTCTCATTCCTGCGCCCGCAGCTAATGGCTTTGCTCGAACATGACTCGGATATTGAAAAGTCGCTGCGCAATATCGAAGGGCTGGACACCAGTAGCGCCCTGGCGTTCAAGAACCAGTTACTCGCCGATCAAATAGTTCTGCGTGTCGACCTCGGCGATATTCAGTTCCGGCTGGACTGGCTGGAATCTTATCTTCACGACAACTTCTAAAACGCACCAAATGCTCTTTCTTCCGGCTGCCACCTATGGAGGCGTACACCCTCTGTCCAAGGCTGCGTTCTTGAAAGGTCGGGCCGTCTGATTGTCGGCGCTGGAGCAAACTAGGTTATCGACACCAACGGATTTTCAACCTCCCACTGCATTAATTCTGCTCGCGAGTCGTTCAACCGTTCAACCCGTTCATTGGCACCGGTCTTCTGTTCCGGAATGTCCGATCCGTCGTTTCTTATCAGTTGACGACCGACGACGGCATTCAGGAGCAGATCAAGTTGATTGGATTCCGAACTTGTACTGACTCGGCATGTCCGGTTCACCGTTCCTGTGGTTGTCAACTCCTACGAGAGCGTACCGTTGAGGTCTTTGGGCGCTAGGTGCGTCTCAGTTACACAAGCTGGCGCTGGTGTGAAGCTAGTGTTTTAAGCGGTTACCAAGATCTGTGAGTTCGTCGAGCCAGTTCTCGATCACGCCGCGTGAATACGAAGGACGACGAGTGCCGTGCCGATCTGGTCGGCGTTAGCTCGCAATGGCACGGATGCCGCGGTTGTTCATTATCTTCGGAGGTTCTCGATTCCCGTGCTCGAAGTGCCTCCTGGTCTTCGTCAGGGGAACACCCAGTCACCTAACTCGCCGGATCGAGTTGCTTTGTGAGCACACCTTGGTACAAAACCACGCTAGTAATAAAAATGCAGTAACACCTCTACGGCAACGTGCGAAACGAACTGAGGCCGAAGGGCAACATCGACGAATCGCCCCTTTATACGACGTTGAAACCAATTGCGGACGCCGTTGTGTGCGTTATCCTTCGGTACCTGTGGCTGCCTTCCCCTGGTTGAGCGTGTCTTCCACCTTACGCAGGAGTTCGGAAGGAAGGAAAGGCTTTTCCAGGATGCTTGCGCCGTACTTGGTCCGTTCGCGCAATTCGGGAAACAGCTCACCAAAGCCGGTTATAAACAAAAACTTCGTCTCGGGACGAATCGTACGGATTCGCTCTTCTAGTTCAAGTCCGTTGAATCGGGGCATGACAATATCACTCACCACAAGATCTATTGTGCCATCGTGTTGCTGGCACAAGCGGAGTGCCTCTGCACCATCTGCGGCAGAAAGGATAGAAAACCCGCTGCCCTCAAGTGTCCTATGCAGAAGGTTTCGAAGGTTGTCGCTGTCTTCGACCAACAGGACGGTGCCAGAAAGATGCCGAGTCGGCGCGAGGTGAATCCTCTGGTGCGGTGATTGAAACTCTTTTCCCCGGCGTAGTTCCAACTCGTGCATAATCCGTCGAGCGAGTATACGTAAGGAATCGCGCTGCTCCTCTGTCAGGAGGTGTGGCACTCGGTCCATCACGGCTAGCGCACCTAGAGGGTGGGCGTCATCGGTAACTAACGGTATCCCTGCGTAGAATTGAATCCCGATTTGTTTCACCAGGAAACCGCTCATGAATCTTTGGTCAGAGAGCGGATCCGAGACGATTAGGACGTCGGATTGCAAGATTGCATAGGCACAGAAAGAGCCATCTCGCGGAATCTCATCCAACTCAAGGCCGATTGTCGCCTTAAACCATACGTTTTGCTCATCGATGAAAGCGATGACGGCGACTGGAGCATCGCAGATAAGAGCGGCCAGACAGGCAATGTCGTCGAACACTTGCTCACGAGATGTTCCCAGAAGTCGAAAGCTACGAAGACTTTCGAGACGGGAGTTTTCATTTTGTGGCAGGGGCAACTGCACCGACGCCTCACAACAAACCGTGAGAAGCGGTACCCCTCAGGCCGCTCCAATACCGGTCGCGAAGTCTAGCAGCGCACTCCGCGAGAGCAAGTGACCATTCGCGAGGCGAAGCTAGAAAAAAGTTTAGGGTGGCAGATCGTTACGCTGCGCTGCCCACTCTTGTTGCTAAGAAACAATGCACGATAACGGCCACTCGACAAATCCAGCCTGGACAATGAGAGCTTGGTCGCAGAGGTGCCGTCCGGGTCGGCAAATGCCGACATTTCGGCACTACTCCGTCATTAGAACCTCCTTCTTCAGTCACTTGTTCGTCGTGATGTTCCCACATAGTGACTGGACCATCGTAACCCACGGTGATTAACTTCCTATGAGCACTAACCGCCTGTCAAGATCGACCGTATAGGAAAGATTCCTAGGCAGGTGTTGTGTTTTCGTCGCCGTTCTGACGGCGACACTGTGAAACGTACCCCGATCCGAAGAGTTCAACCTTTAGGATCAGAGAGCGTATGCCGGAACAAGGACTCGCGTTTGATTGCGTTCATTCCTCAGATCTGACAGTCGCCCAGCATCTCAATTTACTTGATTTGGCACACCTTGCACTTGGTCAGCGCACGATAGCGGCTTTTTTCCCCAGGTTGGCACTCTGCCTGAATCGTGCCTTCGATTTTGACGTTGTCACATTGGGTCTTTACGACTCAAGCGCGGAAAGCGTCCGCCTGAACGTTTGGAGGGCGGGGGAGGTGGAGAGGATCTGCGAATGCCTTCCCGCGCACGGTTGCGCAAGTAGACGGGTATGGAAAAATCAGCGATCCGTACTTGTCCAAGATTTGGACGCCGAATCCAAGTTGCCCGTTTCCCTAGAGTCGCTTCGCCGATTCGGCGTTCGTACTTACTATGTCTTTCCCTTGACCACAAGTCGTCACAAGCTCGGGGCAATAGGCTTTGGCAGTTTGCATGTCATTCCCAAGACGAATGCGACGCTTGAGTTCTTGCGCCGCGCGGCTGCAATGATCGCTCACCTTCTGGATACAACGCTTGCATCCGAAGGGCCTACAGCGGCCACGGATTACTCCCAAATCCCTTCCGCCGTAACGCCAAGGCTCGAACCAGAACCCCAGGATTTTGACTTACGGGATTACGCGAGTGGGCACGAAGCATTCCAGGAAATGGTTGGGGATAGCGCTCCTCTACAAGAACTGCTAAGACAGGTCAGGACGGTGGCTCCCACGGACGCAACGGTGCTGCTGCTGGGCGAAACAGGCACGGGCAAGGAGTTAGTTGCACGCGCCGTGCATCGGCTCAGCCCGCGGGCCAACAGCAAGTTTGTTAGTGTCAGCTGTACTGCGATTCCGACAGAGCTGTTGGAGAGCGAGCTATTCGGGCACGAAAAGGGGGCATTCACAGGGGCGATCAATAAGCACGTCGGTCGATTGGAACTAGCTGACAGAGGAACTCTGCTATTAGATGAGGTGGGAGATCTTCCGGGTGTAATTCAGCCAAAGTTGTTACGGGTGCTTCAAGAGAAGGAATTCGAAAGACTCGGCGGTAACCAGACTGTAAAAGTCGACGTTCGGCTGATCGCTGCCACAAATCAGGACTTGCATCAGAGTATCGCCGAAGGTCGATTCCGCGAGGACCTGTTCTACAGACTCAATGTCTTCCCGATTCACGTTCCGTCTCTTCGGGAGAGAAAACGCGACATTCCTGCCCTCGTGCGTTACTTCGTGTCCAGATATGCCACGGAAGCGAAGAAATCGATTGCGACTATTCCTGCCGAAGCAATGGACGCTCTTCTGAGTTGGAGCTGGCCGGGGAACATCAGAGAATTGCAAAACCTAGTTCAACGATGCGTGATTTTGACAACGTCAACAGTCCTGAGAGTCCCGGTTGGGGAACTGAGACATAATTCAAAACCCTCTTCTGGCAAGATGTTCCCAGAGGTCGAGCGCGAGCTCATCCTTCAAGCTCTGAAAGAGGCGGGCGGAGTGATAGGTGGCGCATCGGGTGCAGCCAATAGACTGGGAATGAAGCGCCCGACCCTCTACTGGAAGATGAAAAAACTGAAGATTAGTCCCGTTGAGTTCCGGGGCTAGTTGCGACTGTGTGTACCAAGGTCTGACCTCTTGAGTTCGTAGACTTGTAGTGGCACATCGAAAAAGGTACAGACGGGTGTCGAAGTGTCGAGTCCGCGGAACTTAAGTCGACGGTCATCCGACGCCACCGGTGGCCAGCCGATACCAAGCTAGATCCATAGTTTCTATCACTTACAAGTCGACATCAAGCGGTGGACCCTTGCTCAGGTTCCCAGAGGCAGGAGTGCGGGATCAGCCACCCCGAAGAAGACCTCATTCGCCGAAGGGATATTTTTAATGCCGACCTTCCCGCTATTTCCGCAGTGGAAGGATCTTCGTGCTTGAGGCGGCCCGTGAAGTGACGAGCCTCAGCCTAAGGGCACTGATAGGTTTGCTGGGATCTCAACTTGGTTTAGACCGATGTGTCGAATCGTCTGTCTATTAACAGTGTTGACACTCTGCCACAGAGATCCCAAGGCCGTGTTTTCTATGACTTAGCTATTACTCGGAGATGGGCCGGTACATGCAACACCGGACAGCAACAAACGCGAAGAGGGGGAATGATGACTGGTGACACTCTTTAACGTGTCGGACATAGAAGATCGAAGAGTACCAAAAGTCGGTTTTTCGGCAGGGAAGCGGGTTCTATGAGGGAGCGGAAAGAAAGCCTAGAACAGGCGATGGGGACTGCGAAGGCCTACTTGGATTGGCAGGCACAGCAAGACCTTGATAGAGGTCGGCACCTACGATCAGGTCACCTAGCCCTTCAGAGTGGACAAAGTGGGGCTGCTGGTGTAGCGCGTTGCCAGCCTTTTGAACCTGAAGTCGGAGAACCGGCTGCTGCGGGAGAAGGGTCTAAACAAGGATCCGGCGTCGTCGGTCGCTCTCTCGAAATGCAGAAGCTCTACCGGATCATCGCGAGAGCAGCTAATAGCACGCACCCGGTTCTCATCCTGGGCGAAAATGGCACTGGCAAGGAGATGGTCGCGCGCTCCATCCACTATTCCGGTCCTTTTCGCGATAAGCCTTTCATTCCGATCGATTGCGGATCAGTGGTGCCAGCNNATCGATTGCGGTTTATTGGTGCCCGCTCTGATCGAGTGTGCGCTTTTCGGTTATGTCAAAGGTGCCCTCAGCGGCGCCAGCCAGTCCCAGGACGGCCTGACGGCCATCGCCGAAGGCGGAACCGTATTTCTCGATGAAGTCGGTGAACTTCCCGCCGATCTGCAAGCCAAGCTGTTGCGTATCATCCAGGAAAAGGAAATTTGCACTGTCGGCGGTACCCTCGGTGTTCCCATGAACGTTCGCATCCTGGCGGCGACGAACGGTGATTTAGAGCAAGCAGTGATGCAGGGCACATTCCGGCNNCAATGTGCGCGAACTGGAGAACTGCTTGGAACGCACATGCGCCTTTACCAGCGGTCCCCTGATCTACACCACAGATTTGCCACCGGAGATTGCGAATCTGACAAGTCCGGAAGCATCGAACGGAAACGGCCACGCC
>PLUI01000006.1:6319-7158 GCA_003164855.1 Acidobacteriaceae bacterium | reverse complement strand
CCTGTGAGCATGGATTGATCAAGCAGGACAGATCCCCCGACCAAATGCACATCCGCCGCAACCACGCCGCCGAGCGACAACTTGACGAGATCGCCTCGCACTAACTTCGCGGCCGGTACTGTCTTCCATACACCATCGCGCTCAACGGAGGCATTCAAGGCGAGACGCGAGTTCAAGGCCTTTAGGGTAGCTTGGGCGCGCCCTTCCTGGTAATAGGCTAGCGCCGCGTTGAAGATTAGCAGTCCCGCGATGACCGCAGCCTCGGCATACTTATGAAGCACGACCTGAAGCACAATCGACGCTTCTAGCAACCAAGGGACAGGTGCCCAGAACTTGGCCAACGCGTTTCGAATTGGATGGGCGGACACATCGGGCATGGCATTGGACCCGTCTTTTTGAAGACGGTTCCGTGCTTCATCGCTCGTGAGTCCGGTCGAGGATGTGGTCTGGATCGGCTTTGTGGAAGAATTCGATGATGCGACTTCGACAATTGCAGCCATGATTCCTTATGGAGATCGCCTTATAGCCAGACCGAGAACCTGGCAAACCGTCTTGGCTATTATTTGCTCTTCGTCCGTATGAATGACGCGGACCACAACTCGGCTGGACGCCGCGGAAATCACTCCCGAGTTCGCCGCGTTGTCCTTTTCTTCGAGTTCGATTCCAATGAATCCTAGCCCGTCGCAGATCCGAGTGCGGACTGCGGGCGCATTCTCTCCGATGCCACCGGCGAACACCAGTGTCTCGATTCCGCCCAACGCCGCCGTGAATGCACCAATCCACTTCTTGACCTGGTAACAGAAGAGCGCGACAGCTTCAGCCGCCCTCACGTCCTGCTT
>PLUI01000006.1:1099-6306 GCA_003164855.1 Acidobacteriaceae bacterium | reverse complement strand
CGGTCGGAGTGAAACTCATGCTTGTGTCGACGGATTTGCCGTCATGCACCGCCGCCAGACTCGCGCCATTGCCCAAGTGTGCGAGGATTACGCGTCCCCGCGCCGCATCCGCTCCAGCCAGGCGGGCCAATTCTTCCATCAGAAACTCGTATGACAGCCCGTGAAAGCCGTANNTCGAAACACGCCACTTGAGGCAGATCCGGAAATCGGCGATGAAACGCCTCGGTCAACAGGATCTCTTCCGGCATATGGTCAGGATCAAATGGACTGAGCTGCTTCAAATCGGTAACCATTTCCGCAGTAATTCGCTGCGGTTTGTAATACTTCGGCCCGCCATGCACCACGCGATGCCCGACCGCGCTCAATGCGTCGCGCCCGCTGCGTTGCTCGATCCAATCCATCAGAATGCTCACCGCCACAGTGTGATCGGGGGCCTTGACTGAGCGCGCAAAGTTGTCCGCCTGGTCCGATCCCTTTACAACAAAGGTGGCTTCCGGCAGTCCAATCCGCTCAATTCCGCCATCCAGAATCTGCCGTAGTGCGTCGCCGGCCTCAAACAAGGCGAATTTGATGCTCGACGATCCTCCGTTAATAGTCAGTATGCGTGGGTTCGCCGGTTTCACGGACGACTCGCCTCCGTCAACATCACTTGCCCACTTCGCTTCATTTAGCTATCACTGAACAAACCTGCGCGGGGATGTCCCGTGGCCAGCGGCGGAGGAGCGCTCCGCTCGCTGAAGTCGGCTGTCCATTGCCAGTTTCTGATCTCGGGCATGTCTTCCAAGTGTTGCCGAATGTAGTCGTGGTGTTCGTACAGCTTCCGGTTGAATGTGTCGACTATGTCCGAAGCCTCTGAGCGCAGCCTTGAGACGTACTTCAGTGCATCGATAGCAAGATGAAAACGGCTCATCTTGTTGAGTACTACCATGTCGAATGGCGTCGTGGTCGTACCCTGATCCATATAGCCGCGCACATGGAAGCGGCTTTCATTGGAGCGTCCATGAACCATGGTGTGAATGAGCCAGCGATTATTGTGGAAGGCGAAGATGACAGGTGCGTCTGTGGTGAATAGAGCGTTGAAGGACATGTTGTCCATGCCATGCGGATGATCATCGGGGCTCATCAATACGGTCAAGTCCACTACATTGACAACCCGCACCTTGATGCCGGGAATATATTTCTGCAGAAGCCATGAGGCCGCGCAGATTTCGATGGTTGGTACGTCGCCTGCGCAGGCCAATACGACGTCCGGCTCTCCACCTCCATCGTTGGTGGCAAACTTCCAAATCGATGCCCCTCGTGAGCAATGTGCGAGAGCTTCGTCCATGGTTAGCCACTGAAGCTGTGGCTGCTTTCCGCAAGTAACGATGTTGACGTAGTTGCGGCTCCGCAGGCAATGGTCGAANNTGATGGCTGAAACCGTTGTGATCGTTCCGCCAGGCATGACTTGTGAGTAGAACATTTAAAGATGCGAGCGGTCTGCGCCAGGGATAATCGCGGCATTGCTCCAGCCATTTGGCGTGTTGGGTCAGCATTGAATCCACGACTTGCGCGAAGGCTTCGTACGAGGACCACATGCCATGACGACCTGTCAGCAAGTAGCCTTCAAGCCATCCCTGGCAGCAATGTTCGCTCAATACTTCCATGACACGGCCATCGGGGCTCAGTTCGTCATCGATGGAAACAGTCTCCGCCATAAAGCAACGCTTGGTAGCTTCGAGGACGGAATTCAGGCGATTGGAGTCCGTTTCATCCGGACAAAACATGCGAAAGTTGGTCGGATTGAGCTTGAAGATGTCTCTGAAGAAATCCCCAAGCTTTCGCGGAGCTTCTGCGACCACTTGACCCGGTCCTGGGATCTCCAGTGCATAACTTGTAAAGTCCGGTATGTCGAGCGCGGTCAGCAGTCGCCCGCCGTTCACATGAGGATTCCCTCCCATGCGGCGATCGCCAACCGGAGCGAGTTCCGCTAGCTCGGCAATGAATTTCCCCTTTTCATCGAAGAGCTCCTCCGGCTTGTAGCTTCTCATCCAGGCCTCAAGGATCTTGAGATGTTCCGGGTTTTCGCGGACCGTCGCGAGAGGGACCTGATGAGCACGGAAGGTGCCTTCAATCGGGATTCCGTCCACCTCTTTCGGACAAGTCCAACCCTTGGGAGTGCGCAGGACGATCATCGGCCAAATTGGCTGCTTCTTGAACCCGCTCTGACGCGCCTCCTGCTGGATGGTTCGAATCTCGGCATAGCAATCGTCCAGCGTTCCAGCCAGGAGTTGATGCACGACTTCAGGATCGTCGCCCTCGACAAAATAGGGCTTGTAGCCGCGTCCTATGTACAGAGCTCTTAAGTCTTCGTCGCTCGTCCGTCCCTGAACGGTCGGTCCGGAAATCTTGTAGCCGTTGAGGTGCAGAATCGGAAGGACAGCCCCGTCCCGCACCGGATTTAGAAAGTTGACAGACTTCCAGCTACCTTCCAGGGGGCAAGTCTCGGATTCTCCGTCACCGATCACGCAGGCAACAATCAGATCTGGATTGTCGAAAGCGGCTCCGAATGCGTGAACCATCGAATAACCGAGTTCGCCGCCCTCGTGCATGGAATTCGGGACGTGTGGTCCGCAATGGCTGGGCACTCCGCCCGGGGTCGAGAACTTCCGGAAAAGAAGCCGTAGGCCGTTCTCATCTGGCGTGATCTCGGGATGTACTTCGGTATAAGTGCCTTCGAGATACGAGCACGCATTCAGCGACGGACCGCCGTGTCCGGGACCGGCAATGTAAATGATATTGGCATCACGCTCTGTGATGAGGCGGTTCAGATGAATGTAAATGAGGTTTTGTCCGGGCGAAGTTCCCCAGTGCCCGAGCAGTCTCGGTTTGATTTGTTCGGCCTTGAGAGGCTCTAGCAACAGGGAATTCTCGAAGAGATAGATCTGACCGATGCAGAGATAATTCGCGGCTCGCCAGTAGCGGTTCATCTTGTCGAGCATTTCGGGCGACAGCGGACCATCGGGCCGTGTCGCTTTCGTTGGGCGTTGGCCGTTGGCGGCGACAGCAGTAGACAAAGCCGCATCGAAGCTAAATTTAGAGGGATCAGAAGTGCGATCTAGGTTCTTTGGCCGCAATTTCGAGCTACTATCCTGGCCAGCCTCTATCGTTTGTTCTTTCGCAGGCATACAAATTATTCCTCTCGACTACTTCGTGGTTATTTCTCAAGCTCCTTGGCGATCGCTTGCAATTCCAGCCGCCGCTTCTCCGTGGTCTTCGGATATGCCATCTTGAGATCCTGGAGCGTGTCGAGGACAATACGGGACACAATCAGCCGCGCGTTGTCTTTATCATCGGCTGGAACGGCGTACCAGGGTGCGTGATGGGTGCTAGTCGCGTTCAGGCAATCCTCGTACACTTCCATATAATGCTTCCAGTATTTCCTCTCGTGATTGTCCGATGAGCTGACCTTCCAGTTTTTGTCGGGCACGTCAATTCGCGCGAGAAACCGCTTGCGCTGTTCCTCGTACGAAAGGTTTAGAAATATTTTAACGATCCGCGTTCCGTTGCGATAGAGGTGGCGCTCCAGATCAACGATCGACCGATACCGTTCCTTCCAGATGTGTTTCTCGTCGAGCAACTCTTCTGGAAGCCGCTGGGTGCGGAGAATCTCCGGATGCACGCGAACGATCAGGACTTCCTCATAGTAGGAACGATTGAAGATGCCGATCCGNNCCGGACATGACGTGCCGGATGGCGCCGTCTTTGCCGGCAGAGTCCATCCCTTGAAAAATCAAGAGCAGCGCGTAGCGGTTGGACGCGTAGTGAAGTTGTTGCAGGGAAGTCAACTCGGTAATATGTTTTTCCAGAAGGTCTTTATATTCCTTCTTTGACTCGCAAAATGGCTTGACGATCGTCGGCAAGCGTTTGATATCGATCTTCTTGTGGTGCGGTACGCGGAAATCTTTGGAATGAATTTTCATCTTCTCCTTTCGGCATGTCAGCCGCTGGGTCGGGTTTTTTACTCATCAAGTTCATCGTTAGGAAGGCTTTCGCTTCGCCTTCTCCCATTCCTCGACTGCTCGAACTTCCTTGCGCCCTAGGTCCTCGTAGAGTTCATGCACCCGCTTGACGAGCTGCGGCGTTAGATCGGACGGTGACTTGTCTTTGTCCCCAGGTATAGGCTCGGTTTTGACTTCTGGATTCTCCGCGACCTTGGTCTCAGGCTTCTCCTCAGTCTTGGTTTGTGTTGTAGGCGTGGCCCCGGTTTCTGGCTTCGGCTCCGTCTTGGCCACAGGTCTCGGTTCGGCGTTGGCCTCGGGCTTCGCCTCGCTTTTGGCTTCTGGCTTTGATTCAGCCTTGGTGTCCGGCTTCCTAATCTCCTGCTCCGCCTTCTTCCAGTCCTGAACTGCTCGACCGTCCTTGCGGTCTCGCTGCTCATAGAGTTCGTAAGCCCGCTTGGCGATTTGCGGCATCAGATCGGACGGTGCCGTGACTTCGGGTTTAGCGTCAGCCGTGACTTCGGGTTTCGCCTCGGCTTTGACTTCGGGTTTAGCATCAGCCCTGGCTTCAGGCTTAGCCTGGGCCCTGGCTTCTGGTTTCGCGTCGGTCTTGGTTTCAGATTTAGGATCAGCCTTAATGGGATCGAAAATCTTATATGCGAGCAGCTTCACGCGGTCATTGAGCAGGAACCACGCCAGGGCATAGACCCAAACGAAGCCCGCCCAGCGCCAGCCCAGTGGCGTCATAAACAAACCATAAACCGCAATTAGCGTCGCCACAGTTTGCGTGCCGAGGACCGCTATCCAGAGAATCCGAGCCGGGCGTATCGACCAGAATGGACCGCGCGTGCGCGTTAAGAAAATCGTCAAATGTCCGGCTACGGACAGCTTCAGGTACATCAGCGTCTGAGCGTGTGCGCGGTCGAGATGAAATACGCGCTCGGCAAGGTAGAAGAGGCCGAACGCGGCCACGACTCCGATAACGCCCAGCACGGTCGAGATCCCCAGCACCAGGCGCATATTCCATTTCTCGGGCCTGTCGCTGTAATGCACCTTGTCATAAGCGATAGAGAGAATGGCTCCGTCGTTGAGTACGGCGATCATCACGATCATCACCGCGGTCACGGGGTAGAAGTTAAATACGAGAATCGCCAGCGTCATGAAGAACAGAACGCGCAGAGTTTCGGCGATGCGATAGATCGCGTAGCTGTTCATCCGCTGGAAGAT
>PLUI01000006.1:179-1025 GCA_003164855.1 Acidobacteriaceae bacterium | reverse complement strand
TTTTGTTTATCCCGCAATACGGTGGCGTCCAGGATGTTCGTGCCCATGCCCAGCTCATGAGACATTTCCTTCGCTATGGCCAACTGGTCGCCGGTGACCATTTTGACTTTCACGCCCATCTGCACTGCGCTCGCGATCGTCGACTTGGCCTGTTCGCGCGGCGGATCGGACATGGGCAAGACCCCAACGAACTGCCACTTGTCGTCCTGATCCGCGCGGGCCACACCCAGGGAGCGGAAGCCGCGTGCGGCAAATTCATTGACGGCTTTCTCAACCGCGGGTTTTACTTCCGCGAGGTTGGCCGCCATCTGCAGAATGACCTGCGGCGCTCCTTTCGCCACCTTGAACTGTTTTCCGTCGGAGCCCTTTACAGTAGCTTCGGTGCGCTTATGCACCGGNNTGCAGGACCTGATAGCTTTTCAGTTCCTTATCGTTCTTCACGCCACCGATCACGGCCAGATCGATCGTGTCCTTATCTTCCGCGCGCGAAGCGAGAGCGGCATCGAGGATGATTCGATCGGCAGCAATACCATTGACACAGAATGGATCGCCCAGCGTCAGCTTGTTCTGGGTCAAGGTGCCGGTCTTGTCCGAGCACAGCACATCCACGCCCGCGAGTTCCTCAATCGCCGACAACTTGGTCACGATCGCCTGCTTTTTTGCCAGCAGACGCGCGCCGACCGCCATGGTGACAGAGAGCACCGTGGGCATGGCTACCGGGATCGCTGCCACCAACAACACCAGTGCGAATTCCAACGTGCTCAGGATTGGGTCATGGCGGAAGAGCGCAGTGGTAACAATCACCGCCACCAGAGCCACTGCAAGAACGATCAGGTAATTGCCAAT
>PLUI01000006.1:0-163 GCA_003164855.1 Acidobacteriaceae bacterium | reverse complement strand
CCGCAGTCTTGCCGAAATAGGTGTTGGTACCGGTGGCGTAAACCATCGCGTTGGTTTCGCCGCGCTTGATGATCGACCCTGAAAAGACTGCCTCTCCAGGTTTGCGTGTCGCGGGCAAGGATTCTCCGGTCAGCGCGGACTGATCGACTTGCACCGGGTCGCC
>PLUI01000165.1:5881-11147 GCA_003164855.1 Acidobacteriaceae bacterium | reverse complement strand
CGGCGGGACGCCGGCGCTACAACGAGCTAGTGACCTTCGCGGCGGCGGAGGTAGTCGATGAACATTTGTTCGACGGGTTTGTCGTAGGTTTTGAGGACGTGGCGGATGGTGTGGCCGCTGACGAAGTGGCAGACTTCTTCGGCAAGATTTTTGGCGTGATCTCCGGCGCGCTCGAGGGACTGCGTCATGAAGATGATCTGCAAGCTGGCTTGGCGGGCAATGTTCTCGGGATTCTCGATATGGCGGAGAAAAATGAGATTGCGGAGGCGATCAACCTCGGAGTCGGCTCGGAGAACGTCGACGGCTTTGCCAACGTCGCGGGCGGAGAAAGCCTCACCGACGTCGGTGAGCATTTTTTCGAGAATGGTGGCCATGTGGGTAAGGTCGCGAGTATCGTCGGAATCGATGCGTCCGGCCGCGGCCTGAGCGCTGTTGGCGAAGCTGAGCAGGAGGTCGCCGATGCGCTCCAGGCTAATCATGAACTTCATACAGGCGAGCAGTTCGCGGGCTTGGGCGGGATCGACTTCAGTGATGACGGTAGTGACGGCGCTGTCGATTTCCATGTCGAGCGTATCCAGGTCGCGCTCGCGCTGGCGCAGGGAATTCAGCAAAGGAGCGGAGCCGGTGGCGATACCTTCGGCGGCAGCGCCGGCGGCTTCCTTGGCGAGATGACAGGCTTCAATGGTGCGCCGGACGATAAGGCGATGGGCCGGTTCGGGGGAAAGGCTTTCAACACGTGCGGTACTCATGAGTTCTCCCTGTGGCGCAGACGGGGGAGTGCGCAAAGCGATTGAGTTTGATTTTGCCGCAAGCATAACTAATTGGTCAACGCCTAAGCATAGTTTTTCTTTTCCGGAGGTGGGTTAAGGGGCTGTGAATTTTTCGTCATTTTTCTTGTTTCCGGCATGCCGGGAACTGTGCACGATGAGAGATTGTGGGCGTGGGAAGGCAACCTAGGCCGTGGGGAGGGTAAATAGAAAAGTGGCTCCGTGGGCCAGTTCACTTTCGGCGCGGATGGAGCCGTCGTGGGCGAGCATGATGTGTTTGGCGATGGCGAGGCCGAGGCCGGTGCCTCCGGATTCGCGGGAGCGGGCTTTATCGACGCGATAGAAGCGCTCGAACAGGCGCGGAAGGTGCTCGTAGGCAATGCCTGCTCCAAAATCCTGGACGCAGAATTCTACAGCGTGCTGAACCGGGCGGGCGCCGAGGACGATGCGTCCGCCGGAAGCGCCGTATTTCAGTGCGTTGTCGATCAGGTTGGAGAAGACTTGATGGATCGCTTCACGATCGGCAAGAACGGTGGGGAGGCTTTCTGGAACGGGTAAATCCGCTATGCGAAGATCGATACCGTGATTGCGGGCGATCTCGCGGAAGCTTTCTTCGGCGTCGTGGAGAAGTTCGGCGGGAGGGACAGGCCCAACATCAAAGCGAGTTTCGCCGGATTCGACGCGGGCCAGAGTGAGCAAATCTTCGGTGAGGCGGGACATGCGGGAGGAATTCTTGCGGATGATTTCCAGAAACTCGCGCGTGGGCGCGCCGTTTTCGGGAGTGCTGTCCAGCAAAGTTTCCGCATAGCCCTGAATCGAAGTAAGAGGGGTGCGAAGTTCGTGGGATACGTTGGCGATAAAATCGCGGCGGGTTTTCTCCACACGCTCAGTTTCGGTAAGGTCGCGCAGCACGGCAACGGCGCCCCCGTCGGGCAGGGGCGCAGCGGTTACGTCGAAGGCGCGGCCGGGAACGATGGAGGTGGCGCGGGCGGTTTTGACTTCGCGGGCGGAAGTGGCTTCCTTGACGGTGGCGAGGAAATCGGGGTCGCGAATGGTTTCGACGACGGGCTGCTGCAGGCGAGTACCTTGAGGAATCAGCCGGTTCATGGGCTGATTGGCCCACTGCACGAGGCCATCGGCACTGACGGCGATGACGGCGTCCTGCATGCTGTTGAGCAGGGTTTCGAGCTGGCGCTGGCTGGATTGGACGGCGGCGAAACTTTCTTCGACGCGGCGGGCGGTCTTATCGATGGCGCCGGCGACGCGCCCGATTTCGTCCTGCGAAGGTTCCTGGATGCGAGCCTGGAGGTCGCCTTCCGCGATGCGGGCGGCGACATCGACGATGCGTTCGAGGCGGCGAGCGCTCCATTGGGAAGCGGCTGCGGCCACAATCAGCGCGAAAAGAAACGTTATGCCGGAGGCGAGTTCGAGCCTGCGGCGGACCTGCGCGGAAACGGCCTCGACATCGGAGAGCGGATAGGCCAGGCGGACGGCTCCACCGGAGACGGGTACGGCAATATAAAGGAACGGAATGCCAAGGGAAGCGCTGCGGCGTTCGTTGCTGCCGATTTTGCCGTCGAGCGCGGCGACAAATTCCGGACGCGCAGAATTGTTTTCCATGCTGGCGGGATCCGATTCGGAATCGGCCAGGACCTTGCCGGTGGGGTCGATGATGGTGACGCGAGCGCCGGCGGATTGGCCTTCCTGCGCGGCAATGTCCGCGAGGGAGTGGCCGCGGTCGGTTTCGACGCGGTGAGCGAGGAGTTGCGTCTTCTGGATGAGGTTGCGCTCGATTTCGTTGCGCAGCGAAGCTTCCCACGCGCTGCCGAGCATGACGTCAAAGGTCACCGCGGCGGCGACGATGACTACCAGAAAGGCCGCCAGCAGCTTGAAGAAGATCCGGTTTCTCAATTCTTACCTACTTTAGCCCCATTCACTGGGGAGCCTCTCCCTTTGGAGCCTCAAAGCGATAGCCTGCGCCGCGGACAGTTTTAAGATAGCGCGGGTTTTCCGGGTCCGGTTCGATTTTTTCCCGGATGCGGCGAACATAAACATCGACCGAGCGCGGGGTCACATACGATGTATCGCGCCAGACCGCATCCAGAAGATGATCGCGGGAGAAAACGCGGCCGAGATGGCGCGCGAAGTAATCGAGCAGGCGAAACTCGGTGGCGGTGGTAGGGACGGCCTGGCCGCGAACGGTTAAGACCATGGCGGAAGGATCGATCTGGATTTCGCCAACCGTAAGCGGACTAGGCGGAAGCGGGCGCTCAAAGCGGCGCAGCACGGCTTTGACCCGGGCCACGAGTTCGCGCGGGCTGAACGGCTTGGCGATGTAGTCGTCGGCTCCGATTTCGAGGCCGAGAACGCGGTCGGCTTCGCTGCTTTTTGCCGTCAGGAAAATTACCGGCACGGCTGCCAGCCCCTGAGTTTGCCGGACGGTGCGGCACAGATCGAGACCATCCTTGCCGGGGACCATGATATCGAGCACAAAGAGCGCAGGCCTCTGGCGCTCGGCGTCGGCGATTACGGTCGAGCCGTTGGGATACACGCGCACGGCAAAACCTTCGTTCTCCAGGTGATGGCGAACGAGGCGGGAAATATCGGGATCGTCTTCGACGACGAAGATGCTGGGTTTCACGGATTTATTGTAACCAAGGGAGTTGCGAGTACCTAGCACCGAGTGGCGAGTTTGCGGGTGTGGGTGCGGGTTTTCATCGGATTGTAACAATCAGGTTGGTGGCAGCGTCTACGTGGAAGCGTTTGCCCGGAGGTATGACCGTGGTGGCGCTGTATTCCGTGATGATGGCGGGACCGGAATATTTCTTGCCGGGTTTGAGGCTCTCCCGTGAGTAGATTCTCGTTTCATATTTCTTGCCGTCGAATAGCACCGCAGATTTGGGCGCGGAGGACGAGCCGAGCTTTGCTCTGCGTGGACCCCTCGACTCCGCTCCGGGCAGGCTCTCGAGGGCGGCCTTCCCCACATGGTTCATCTTGGCGAGATTCGTTGGCAGGGCGGCGCGCAGGCGCAGGGTCACCAACTCTACTTCGCGAGTAGAGTGCGAGTAGCCGTAGCGGCGCTCGTGCTCCTTCTGAAAATCCGTCAGCAGATTTTTTGTGAACGGCAGGTTGAGTTCGTATCCCTGGCCGCGGTAGCGAGTGTCTATGCTGAACTGATAGTGAACTTTTCCCTGCCAGGCTTCTTCGTGAAAATCTTTCGCCGCTCGTTTTTGCAACGCGCCGAATTCTTGAGCCAGGTGCGCGTGCGGAAGTTTGTTGGAAGCGCGCCATAGGACGGTGCGGGAGTAATCCTTGACGACGTCGCTCACCAGAATGCCGAGAGCCGAGAGTGCGCCGGGGAGGGCGGGCACAAGGACGTGCGGGATGCTGAGGGCTTCGGCGAGGGCGCAGGCGTGTAGGCCTCCAGCGCCCCCGAAGGCGACGAGGGCAAAGTCGCGGGGATCGCGGCCGCGCTCAATGGAAACTACCCGGATGGCTTTTTCCATGGTGGCGTTCACGACGCGCACCACGCCGGCGGCAAATTTTTCAAGAGTGAGCGCACTTCCCTGCTGCTTCAGCCATTCGCGGGTGATGCGGCGGGTACGGTCGAGATCGAGAGTGAAGTCGCCACCGAGAAAGCGCGTAGCCTGCAGGCGGCCGAGAAGAAGATTGGCGTCCGTGACCGTGGGATGGGTGCCGCGGCCGTAGCAGATGGGGCCGGGATCGGCGCCGGCGGATTCCGGACCGACGCGCAGAACTCCGGCGGCGTCGAAGCGGGCGAGCGAACCTCCACCCGCGCCGACGGTGTGGATGTCGAGCATCGGAACGCCAACGGAAAATCCGGCGACTTCGGCGTGGCTGGCGGTGGTGATGGCGCCTTCCACCAAAGAAACATCGGTGGAAGTGCCTCCCATGTCGAAAGCGATGATGCGCGGGAACCCGCTGGCGCGGCCGCGAGCAGCGGCACCAACTACACCGCCCGCGGGGCCGGAGAGAACGGTGCGAACCGGTTCGCGCGCGGCAGCGGACAGGGCGGTGATGCCACCACTCGATTGCATGACAAAAATCCTTGGATGGGCGCCAGCAGAGACATTGCCGACAACGTCTCTGCGGTAGCGGTTTTCCAGATTTTCCAGGTAACGCTGCATCACCGGTTGAAGGTAAGAGTTAATTACTACAGTCGAGGTGCGTTCGTATTCGCGGAACTCGGGGAGAATCTGGTGAGAAATGGAGAGCGGAATGCCGAGACGTTTGAGGGCCTGCGCGATCGCTAATTCGTTCTTTGGATTCGCGAATGAGAACAGCAGCGAGATGGCGAGGGATTCCGGGTGCTGCGCCGCAACGCGGGATGCGAGCGATTTCAAATCCGCGGGCAAAGGCGCAGTCAGGATTTCGCCGCCGCTGGCGGTGCGTTCGTCGATGCCGAAACGGAGATCTCTCGGGACTAACGGTTCGACGCGGTCGAAGAAGAAATCGTAAAGCTTAGGGCGTGCCTGGCG
>PLUI01000165.1:0-5835 GCA_003164855.1 Acidobacteriaceae bacterium | reverse complement strand
GTGGAGAAGACTTTCAAGATGCGCAGGCGGCCGGTGGCATCTGTCCAAACACAATCCGTGAAGGTGCCGCCAGTGTCAATGGCGACGCGGAGTAGTTGAGGGCGACGGGGCATGGAGTTGAGCCGGAAAAGTAGAGTACCATTTTGCGGCTGCGAGATAGGATCCCTCGTCGTCGCGGTTTACCGGCTTCCGTTGCCAAATGTTCCCATGATAATCTGTACGCTGTTGTAGGCGCGTAGCTCAGTTGGTTAGAGCGCTACCTTGACACGCTTCTGTGGTCCAATACTCCCGACAACTTAGAGACCCTCCGGGGCTTCCCGAGTACGCCAGAGTTCGGCGCTTCCCATAAGCGCGTTTATCGTCACCGATGCGGTGAAACTTCCTATAAGAGGACTTCTGGCCAGAATAACTTTCCGGGTTACCCGTCAATCAGCACTTTTCCGTACGGTGGGGACGACGGGGCTCGAACCCGCGGTCTCTGCCGTACAGACGCTCCGACGGTTGTACCCCGGGCGGACACTCAATTCATTGCACTGGATGTGGCCGGTGGAGCTCCCGTTTCCGTGTTCGAGTACGATTGGGCAACTACCTCTCTACGGCCTTTGCGTGCTCGTTGCCCAGATGCGTCCTTCGCATTGGGGTCGGCACGATCATGGATACTTGCTGGCGGTACTGCGCGTACGCTTCGCCGTGCAGCTTAAGCAAATCTCTCTCCTCAAGCATAATCCCCACAAAGATGTAACCGGTCGTAGCAACTGAAAATAGCAAGTGCCCGGCGGTCATCATCGGTGTAGCCCAGAACGCCAACAAGAATCCCAGGTAGATTGGATGGCGGACGAATTGGTAGAGCATGGGAGTTTTGAACCCCACCGATGTATATGGCCTCTCCTTGTAGTACAGCCAGACTTGGCGCAGACCGAAGAGATCCACATGACTGACCAGCAGGGTGGATATGAGGACAACGGCCCAACCGGTAAAGGAGACGGCCCGCAGCAACACCGCCGCCCCGCCCTGGAGTTGCCAAACTACATCCGGCATGGGCCGCCACTGCCAATACAGCAACTGCAGTGACAGGCTAGCAAACAGCACATAGGTGCTGCGTTCGATCGGGCTAGGAATAACCCGTGTCCACCACTCCTTAAAGCCCTGGCGCGCCATCCCGCTGTGCTGGATGGCGAAAAGCCCGAGGAGCAGCCCGTTCACCAGTAGCGCGGTGCCCATTGGTCCGGTCGTACCACTATCGACCGACTTCGGTACAACCAGGTTTTCGACGAAGCCAATCGCATAAAGAAAGGTCCCCAGGAAAATCACATAGCAGGCAAGTCCGTACACAGCCGCCATCACTCGTTTCATATTCCCTCCCATAAGTAGTGCAGGTGTTTTTCTTCTCTTTCTTTGTCTTATCGTTGTCGCCCGGAGTGCGCTGACCGTCAATGCTCGGACACTTCTCCTTCGATACCCTTTCAATCCCCTGATAAGTCGTTTACTCACAATAGAATGTGGGCGTCGCACTGTGATCGAGAGCGTGCTAAACTTTCCAACGATGTGAAGCAGGCTCATGCCGTCCACCCTCCCACCACTGGTACGCTTCGCGAATTTCGAGGTAGACCTCCGCGCAGGTGAGCTGCGAAGAGAAGGCAGCAAAGTACGGCTGCAGGAACAACCGTTTTCGCTCCTGACTGTGCTATTGGAATCAGCGGGAGAAGTCGTCACTCGGGAAGAACTTCGCAAGCGGCTCTGGTCGGAAGATACCTTTGTCGATTTCGACCATCGCCTGGCAGTGGCCGTAAGCAAGCTAAGGGATGCGCTGCGAGACTCTGCCGAAAAACCACTGTTTGTTGAGACCGTAGGACGCCGCGGTTACCGGTTCGTAAGCCAGCTGGAATCTGCCGACTCACTACCTGTGGACTCAAAGGGTGGAGTGGGCGAGACTTCCTTGCCCTCCTCTCGACCAACCGCGAACGGGGTACTCCCGAAGGCAGAACCTCTGGGATCAACACGATCACGAACCAGCAGGCTCATCTTCCTTTCCTCCGTTGGATTCGCCGTGCTCCTTGGTGTGATCGTTCTGCCGAAGTTTTTTCACATTCGATCTGCGAAAGGGCAGTCTTTGAGTCCCAGGAGCCTCGCAATCCTACCTCTGCAAAATCATGGCGAGGATTCGAGCAGCGATTTCCTCGGGTTATCCCTGGCGGATGTGCTCATCACGAAATTGGCCTATGTGAACTCTCTCAGCGTTCGTCCTTCCGCCGCGATTGAGAAGTATCGGGGGACCGCCATTGATCTTCAGAAAGTTGCTGCAGATCTCAAAGTGGATACTCTTCTCACGGGAAGTTTCATTCGAGACGGCGACAACCTGCGGATTACGTACCAATTGGTTGATGCCAAAACTGAGAAGATTCTAGGTCAAGGAGTGATCGACCTGAAGTACGACAATCTGCTTACCGTCCAGGACAAAGTTACCAACCAACTGATCTCAGAACTGCAACTGACCCTGTCACCGACGGAGGCGGAGCGTCTGAAGTCCGAAGCCGCGGTTAATCCAGTCGCGTACGAATACTTTCTGCAGGGACTCGACTTTCATGGGCAGCACAAATTCCCCCTTGCGATCAAGATGCTAGAAAAGTCCACTGAAATTGATCCCAACTACGCACCGGCCTGGGCCTATTTGGGAGCGTCTTACACTTCAGACGCAGCATTCGAGCTTGGCGGCCGCGAGCAATATCGCCGTGCCCAAGCCGCGTACGAGCGGGCTTTGGCGATACGACCGAGCTTGCTTGATGCGCAAATGTTCCTCGCCAACCTCTTGGTAGATACCGGAAAAGTTGAGCAGGCTGTACCCTTGTTGCGCGATGCGTTAAGGACGAACGGCAACAGCGCAGCCACTCACTGGGAACTGGGATACGCCTACCGGTTCGCTGGAATGTTGAACGAATC
This sequence comes from Acidobacteriaceae bacterium, assembly GCA_003164855.1. Classification (GTDB taxonomy): domain Bacteria; phylum Acidobacteriota; class Terriglobia; order Terriglobales; family Acidobacteriaceae; genus Sulfotelmatobacter. The sequence goes on along the minus strand of PLUI01000165.1, from coordinate 2,898 downwards.
CGTGGCGGAGTGCGAGCGGGCGCGTCAACTCGGGTTAGTGAAAGCCAATGGGTCCGTATTAAACACATACCTCTATTTGGGGCAGTACCAAAAGTTTCTTGAGAGCCTGCCGCCCGACGATTCGTCATTCACTCTTTTTTATCGTGGCTTCGGAGAATTTCACGAAAAGAATTTCGACCAAGCGTCGAAGGATTTTGATCGTGCGTACGAAGATCCCACCTTGTATTCAGGAATCGGTAAGGCCCTGAGTGACTCGATCCATCAGCGCAAGGCAGAAGGCTTGGGCCTCTTGAATGGATTGGAGAGACAAGTTAGAGAGCGCGGGGTCGGTGATCCAGAGGCCACATACAAGATCGCGGAAGCGTATGCCGTCTTGGGCGACAAAATCTCGGCTGGTCGCGCCCTACGCACTAGCGTTGAATCGGGTTTCTTCAGCTACCCGTATCTTGCCAGGGACCCACTGTTAAATGATCTACGGAGCGAACCAGAGTTCGACGAGATATTGCAGAAGGCTCGTCAAAGACACGAGGCGTTCAAGCGCGCATTCTTTAAATAGCGAAACATTTGTTAGCGAATGATCCATTTCGCGAGCGACGGGACTCAAACCCGCGGCCTCTGCCGTGACAGGCGGGGAGCGGTCCCTTCCGCAATCGCTCGGCGAGAGATTCGCCTTGCAGGAACTCCATTACCAGGTAGTCGATGGCGCCTTCATTGCCACACATCGTGGAGCACACAGATATGGGGATGCTGAAGCTGCGAGATGATCTTCGCTTCGCGTTCGAAACGGGCGCGCAGCTCTGTGCTTCCCACTAGTTGCGCGTTCAATACTTTGATGGCAACCGTGCGTTCCAATCGCGTGCCGCGAGCGCGATACACATCGCCCATGCCACCCACGCCGAGCGGAGATTCGATTTCGTAGGGGCCAAGTTTAGTGCCAGAGGTTAGGGCCATGCGTGGGCGCAATTATAGCCTGTGCAGCAGGTTCGAGAACATGCGACGATTCTGGGTGTGTTGTCGGCCAACAGGAAGTAATCCAAAACTGAAGGCCGTGCCATCTCTGCCAAGCCCGGCTGATCACGTTAGAGTAACGCTGGTGTAAAATTGCAGCCTTCCTGCCAAATTCTCAATGGCGGAATCTTGCGAGGTCTGCGATGCGTCTCCTGTTTCTAATTGCTTCATTGCTCCTTGCCGCGATCGCCGTTGCGCAAACACAGAAGGCGAGTGGCGCAGCGGACTTCATCAGCATCGATACTCCAGTCTTCGTGCTTGAGCATGTCCGAGTCATCGATGGTACGGGTACGCTGGCGAAGGAGGACCAGGCAGTCGTGATCGCGAACGGAAAAATACAATTCATCGGCCCGGAGGAGTCCGCCCAAGTCCCTCCGGGTGCACAACGAATGGGGCGCTCCGGCTACACGGTCATCCCTGGCCTGGTTGGAATGCACAACCATCTGTATTACACCGATTCGTACACGGTGCAAGTTGTCGGCGGAAAGATTGGTGAGCCGGGGTTATTCATTGCGGAGATCCCTTACACGGCGCCGCGACTCTATCTGGCGGCTGGCGTGACCACAATGCGTACGACGGGGAGCCTGGAGCCTTACACCGACTTGAAAGTCAAGAGCCGGATTGACGCGAACCTGATGCCGGGACCCAGCATTGACGCCACGGCACCGTACCTGGAAGGTGCGCCGACCCGATTTGCGCAGATGCATGAACTTACCGGACCGGACGATGCGAAGCGCATGGTGGACTACTGGGCGGCGGAAGGCATGACATCCTACAAAGCCTACATGAACATCACGCGCGAAGAGCTGAGTGTGGCGATCCAGCAGGCACATGCACACAAGCTGAAACTGACAGGGCATCTTTGCTCCGTGACCTGGCCGGAAGCGGTGGCTCTCGGAATCGATGATTTGGAGCACGGACCGGTCTTTACCGACACCGAATTCGTGGCGGACAAGAAGCCGGACGTGTGCCCAGCGGGCGGTGGCAGCAGCAGTTGGGCCAAACAGGACGTGAACGGAACGCAGGTGCAGGAAATGATCCGCAATCTCGTATCACATCACGTCGCGGTGACTTCGACGCTGCCGGTGTTTGAAGCCGGTGCNNCTGCTGCGCAAAGAGATGGATTTTGAGGTGGCATTCGTCAAGGCGGGGGGCTTGCTCCTTGCCGGCCCTGATCCCACCGGAAACGGTGGCGTGCTCCCGGGTTTCGGCGATCAGCGCGAAATAGAGCTGCTCGTGGAAGCGGGTTTCACTCCTGTAGAAGCCATTCAGATCGCCACGCAGAATGGCGCCTTATATCTAGGCCAACAAGATCGAATTGGAACCCTCGCACCTGGCAAACAGGCAGATCTGGTTTTGATCAAAGGCGATCCCTCAAAACGAATTGACGAGATCGAGAACGTCGAGACCGCGTTTAAGGCCGGGATCGGCTACGATTCCAAGAAGTTGATCGATAGCGTGAGAGGACAGGTCGGAATTCGTTGAGAGCATCCATCTGAGTGTTGCGTACTACCACGTTTCCGGGCGTGTGGTTGGCAACCCTTCACTAATCGATAAGGTAAGGTTTTGCCCGTAAGGCGTCCGCTGAGGCCGCCGTGAAGAAATCAGTGTTGTGAATCCGCCGCCAGCAGGAGGATCTTCCCAATGCCGCCTTTCTCCCCTAGCACATGTGCTTCTGCCGCATCACGCAACGGCATCGGGCGACCAATAGGCAAAACGAACTTGCCATCGCGTACGTCATCGGCAAACTCGCGCCGCTTGGATGGATCAGGCTGAGCACGCACGCGCGTAATCTTCACTCTCGGATTTTTAGCCGCCGCACTCTCCGGCAACACGGCGGTGTAGCCGAGGGAGCGGGCGTCATCCAGCTCTTTCCCGCGAACACCTGCA
>PLUI01000169.1 GCA_003164855.1 Acidobacteriaceae bacterium | reverse complement strand
TCAGCATGAGCATATAGAACGCGTCGGTCATGGCAAAGAGCGATCCGCCAAAGTGCGTGCCCACGTAGTTGGCGTTCCAGAAATGCATCTTCATCTCGACATCGACAGATTTCATGTCCGGCGCGATGTGCTTCACGCGAATGCCCGCGCCGAGAAACGGCGGCCAGAGGTTGATCCAGCGGCGCAGAGCATGGGTACTCTTGGTGCCACCGAGAAGTTGCAGGAGCACGCTGCCGCTCTTCATACGAAGTCAGAATACGAGATCAAAATACGGGAATACAGTTCGGGATCACGGCTGCGGCGGTACGGCCAAGCCTCGGCCGTAGACGGCATCCAGAATTTCATCGCCGCCCCGGCTGAGCAAGGTTTCGCCGACGCTATTGCCGAGCGCTTCAGGATCGTCGAAGTCGCCATCGCGCGATTCGCGCAGCAATTTCGAGCCGTCGGGATCGGCGACAATGGCCTCCAGATGCAGCTTGCCCTTCCCCATTTCAGCAAACGCGCCGATGGGCACCTGGCACCCCCCGCCGAGCCGGTTCAGCAGCGCACGCTCGCAGGTCGTAGCGGCGCGAACAGCTTCATCGTTCAAAAAGGCCAAGTGCTGACGCATAGCCGAGTCGCCTTCGCGGATTTCGATGCCGAGCGCTCCCTGACCGGCAGCCGGACACATGATTTCAGCGGAAATGATTTGCTTGATCAATTCTGTCTTGCCCAAGCGCTTCAACCCAGCCGAGGCCAGAATGATGGCGTCGTATTCTCCTTGCTCGAGTTTGCGCAAGCGCGTATCGACGTTGCCGCGCAGAGGATGAATGTCGAGATCGGGGCGGATGGCTTTGAGCTGCGCCTGGCGGCGCAGGCTCGATGTGCCTACGCGTGCACGCTGCGGCAGATCTTCAACTTTTGAATAAAGCCGCGAGCAGAAGGCGTCGCGCGGATCCTGACGTTCCGTGATGGCGGCGATTTCGAACCCCGCGGGAAGCTCAGTGGGCAGGTCTTTTAATGAATGTACAGCGAGGTCGACTCGTAGGGCGGCGAGCGCTTCTTCAATTTCTTTGGTGAACATGCCCTTAGTGCCAACCATGGCAAGGGCAACGTCGGTAATCTTGTCACCGGTGGTGTGGATGATTTCAATTTCCACTTCGTGGCCGCGCGCGCGCAGCAGCGCGGAAATGTGATTGGCCTGCCAGAGAGCAAGCTGCGAGCCGCGAGAGCCGATGCGGAGTTTAGGCATCAGTGGCGCGTCTCAACTTCCTTATTCGACACTTCTTTTGCGGTCGGCGACGCCGGGCCTTTTTCCTTGTCGTGCAGATTGAACAATCTCCGCACCACATCGATCACCGTGGTGGCTTCCGCATCGCGCGCAGCCGTCTTCAGTGTGGTGATCGGAGTATGCATTACTTTATTGATGATCCCACGGGTCAGCGCTTCGACGGCCATTTCCTGTTCTGGAGTCAGCACACCCATGCGACCCCGAACGCGGTCAATCTCGGCTTGACGGATGGTTTCCAAATGATCCTGCAAGCTCACGATCGTCGGCACCACATCGAGCGTGTGCAGGCGGGCTTCGAAGCGCTCGACTTCGCTGGTGATGATGGCTTCGGCGAGTTCAGCTTCGTGACGGCGGTCGGCGACGTGGCTCGATACGGCTTGCTGCAGGTCGTCCATATCGTAGGCGAAGATGCCATCGAGCTTCGCCATTTCGGGCGAGACATCGCGGGGCACGGCAATGTCGATGAAGAACATCGGCTTGTTCTTGCGGCGCGCGAGAAACTGTTCGCCATGCTCCCGGCGGAAAATGGCGTGCGGCGCACCCGTCGAGGTAATAACGATATCGGCGCGGTCGCACGAGTTATAAAGATCTTCAAACTTGATGGCCTGTCCGTTGAACTTCTGCGCCAGTCCAATGGCCCGGTCATAAGTGCGATTCGCCACGAAGATGGATGCGCAGCCATGGGCCATCAAATGTCTCGCGGCGAGTTCGCTCATCTTGCCCGCGCCCACGATAAACACGTTCTTGCCCTGCAGGGTACCGAAAATCTTCTTGGCCAATTCCACCGCAACCGAGGCAATGGAAACCGAAGACGAGCCCACGGCAGTCTCGGTACGCACCCGCTTGGCTACCGCAAACGCGCGCGTGAACAGCTGATCGAGCTGCCCGCGAACTGAACCCACAGCGCGCGCGGTGGCGTAAGCCTCTTTTACCTGCCCAAGAATTTGAGCTTCGCCCACCACCATCGAATCCAGACTCGAGGCCACACGGAAAACATGCCGCACCGCGTCTTTTTCCCGAAACTCGTACAAATGCGCATCGAGCTCTTCCGCTGTCAGATGAAAATGATCGTGCAGAAAGCCGCGCAGGTCGGCGGAACCGTTGCTGGTATGAGTGACCAATTCCACGCGATTACAAGTGGAAATAATCATGCCCTCCTCAATTCCAGGATGGGCAGTGAGATCGCGGCAACAATCAGGCAGACGCGACTCAGGAATCGCCAAGCGCTCCCGCACCTCGAGCGGCGCGCTCTTATGATTCACGCCAATGAGCTGATATCTCATGAGGCTGCGAACCTATGGATGGCGGAGAAATAATTCGCGGCCCACGCCACAATCGCGGCCACGAAGGCGCAGGTTGCCAGAACTGCCGCGCGCCGTCCGCGCCACCCCGAATTCCATCGCGTGAACACCATGATCATGTACACGGCCCACATCAGAATTGAGAGCAGAATCTTCGGGTCCGCAAAGTCGATGTGACCGTAGGTCGACATCGCGACGATGGAACCCGTAATCAAACCCAGCGTCATGAACGGAAAACCGAGCAGCAAAGACCGGTAGCCAATCTGATCGATCACTTCCAGCGCCGGCAAAAAAGAAATCAGGCTGCTCGGCTTCTTGGCTTTCAATCGACGCTCCTGCAGCAGGTAGAGCAGGCTGGCGCCGAAACTGAGCACGAGCGCGGCATACCCAGTGAAAATTAAAATGATGTGCGCGATCAGCCATCCTTTGTGCTGCACAAAAGATGTGAGCAGCACAGGTTGCTCGTCCACGGCCGCCACAAACGTCAGAAAGAACACGATGGGGAACACCACCACGCCGGGCGAAGTGGTCTGGTAGATGGCATAGATGATCATGAAAAATGTCATCGAGAGGAACGCCAGCAGCGACTCCCCGTTGTGTACTGACGCCCACACCACATGCCCGGACAGAAACAGTTCTGTCAGCGAAACAAAGTGGAAGACCATGCCCAGGCTGGCCGCGTGCAGGGCGATCCGGCTGAATAGATCGCTGGTCCGGCTGAGCGCAAAAAACGCATAGATCAGCCCGATGAAGTAACAAGCCAGCGCGAAGCGAAGCCAAAGCAATGACATAGGCCAGGTAAGTATCAGAGTCTGCTGAGTTTATTGCAAGCCAGAACGATTGTCTTCTTGCTCACCCAGTCCAGGAACTCCATCCCTTCCATGCATTATATTCTGCACAGAGATGAAGGCAGGCGGAAACGGCAAAGGTCACACCAGGCTGTGACCGGAATCACACCAGCTTCTTACTGCTTCCCCGTCAACTGCCGGATCAGATCGACCTCAGCCTGCCGGTAGGGCGTGCCATCCGAGCGCAGCACTTCGTGAAACCATACCGAGGGCTGTTCCAGAATGTAGGGACGTCGCCACGAATCCCAAGGCAAATAGGTCTGCGTCTTGCCGGCCACGAAGCCCCAGTTGATCGCCCCAACCCGCTCCTGCTTTGCCAGCGGCAACACTGTGTCAAAAGTGCTGCCGCGCGAACGAGCCATGTATTCAGTGCAAATTACCGGCCGGTTGTATTTTTGTTTGAGCCATTCCACTTCCTTCTTGAAGGACTCCGGCCAGCTGTAGTTATGAAAGGTGATAATGTCGGACTCGCGCAGCTGAATGGACTGCACTTCGCCAAGATTTCCGCCGTCCGACGAAGGGTCGACATCCCACACGCCGCTGGTGAGGGGCTGCGCGGGATTGGCCTCTCGCGCCCACTCGAATACCCGTGGCAGAAGCGCTGCTACAAGAGCAATCTTGTCTTTTTCCTTCAGCTCCTCATTAGGATAGGTATCGCTGCTGACGCCGCCGGGCTCATTCCACAGATCCCAGGCAAGAATGCGGTTATCGCTGGCATAAGTTCCGATCACTCCAAGCACGTATGCTTTTAGACGCGGATACTGATTTGGGTCCGCAAGCGCAGTCGCCCCCGGACTCTGCACCCAGCCTGAGTTGTGGACGCCAGGGATAGGTGGATGCTGCAGGCCCAGGTGCGGCAATGGGTCCCAGCAGGAATCGAAGAGCACGAACATCGGACGGATGTGGTGCCTCGAAGCAATCGTCAGGAACTGGTCGATACGTTTCGTAAAGCCGCCTGCATCCTGTTGCCATAAAAGGTCATGCAAAAACACTCGCATGGTATTCATGCCCATGGCCTCGGCCCAGGTCAACTCTTTCTCGATTTCAGCGGGATCGAAAGTCGGCTCCTGCCACATCTCGAGTTGATTGATTGCCGACTTGGGAATGTAGTTGCTTCCGACCAACCAGGACTGCAGCGCATACCATGCGTTCGCCTTCTCCTCTGACCAGCGCACCGTTTGTGGAGACGCCGAACCCGTAAAGCAGGCAAGCGCGATAAATGTCAGCGCCATGAAACCGTACTTTAGTTTTCGCACTCTCGGAACTCCTTGCGCATTTGCTCCACTCAGCCGGTTCAATTGCAGGGCTCGGTTTCGATTTAACTCAAAAGCTAATCCACGCCTAAGCTAGCCAGCGCTTCTTCCAGTACCGCCGCATCAATCACCAGCCGCCGTCCCTCTGCCTTCAAGTCTTCCAGTTCATCGAAGGCGCGGAACAGACGTAATTTGGCGCCGGCATACTGCTCCGCATCGGTGAGTGCTCGCCCGTGGGCTTTAACCCATGCTCTCACTGATTTTTCGGGCAGGAACACGCTCACCGCATAAGTCACCTTCCGGTCGGAAGTGACGTCAAACACGAACTCGGTGGCCGGAGCCTCGGGATCGTTGGCCAGCGCAGCTCGTTTCCCCACGAAATAATACTGGTAGACGTATCCCTGAGTGCCCGCGTAGGTCTTGAGGCGGCGAACCGTCATGCCGACATTATGAACGTTCGACCAACGTTTGTCGCTGCCGCCCATCTGCCTGAGAACAAAGGGCGGATGTTTCGGTACGAAGGTGTCTCTTGAATTCCCCGGCAGACTAAGTTTTTTCCTGCGATCAGCCGATATCTTCCTTGAATGTCTTCCTCCATCGCAAATCCAAATGATTGACCATTGGCAATGGATTGCTCTCGGCACACTGAGCCTCCTCGGTATCTATGAGGAAATCCGTATTTACCGCATTCACCGCGAGTCGAAAAAACGCGAAGAGCTATTCCAAATCGTAACCGAAAATGCCGCCGACATGATCGCCTTGGTCGATGTGAAAGGCAAGCGCCTTTACAACAGCCCCGCCTACAAACGCGTCCTCGGGTATTCCGCCGCGGAACTGGGAGAAACGTCGGCATTTGACCAGATCCACGTCGACGATCGCTTCAAAGTGCTGGACGCGGCCCGCGAAGCGCGCAGCACGGGCATTGGAAAGAAACTCGATTACCGTATCCGCCACAAAGATGGCACCTGGCGCATCCTCGAATCGATCGCCGGCACCATCCGAAACGAAAAGGGCGAGGTCGCCAAACTTGTCATCGTGAATCGCGACATCACCGAGCGTAAACGAGCCGAACAGCAAGCCGAACACAATTCTTTTCACGACGGACTGACGGGATTGCCCAACCGCCGTCTCTTCCTCGATCGCTTGCAGCAATTATTTGAACGCGCCCAGCGCAATCCGGAATGCCAATATGGCGTGTTGTTCGTTGATCTGGATGGCTTCAAGACGTTCAACGACACCATGGGCCCTGCGGCAGGCGACCAGGTGATTGTTGAGATGGGCCGTCGTATCGATGCCGTTCTCAGAAACGAAGACACGGTTTCGCGGCCGAAAAATCAAATCGCGGCAAAAAATGCGGTTCTCTCCAGAATGGGCGGAGATGAATTCACCGTCCTGTTGGAAGGTGTCACCGATCCCAGCGATGCGATGCGAGTGGCGGAACGCATTCTCTCGGTGGTGGCCGAGCCGTTTCTGGGGGATAGCCGCGAGGTGCGCACATCGGCCAGCGTGGGCATCGCCGTGAGCGCCACCACCCACACCCGCGCCGAAGATCTGCTGCAAGATGCCGACGTTGCCATGCGACGCGCCAAGGCTCTCGGAGGATCCCGTTGCGAAGTCTATGACGAGGCCATGCACACCCGCGCCGTCAACCGTCTTAAGCTGGAAGTTGAATTGCGCGAAGCCATTGCCCAGCGCCAGTTCCGCGTGTATTACCAACCCATCGTCCAACTTGCGACCAGACAAATTATTGGATTCGAAGCTCTCCTGCGCTGGCTTCATCCCCAGCAGGGCCTGATTTCGCCATCCCATTTCATCGCTGCCGCTGAGGACTCCGGCTTGCTGTTTGCCACCGGTCACTGGCTCATTCTCGAAGCCTGCATGCAATCGCAAATCTGGAAGAATGAGCATCCCGCCAGCGCGCCTGTAGCCATCAGCGTCAACATCTCAGCCAAGCAGTTTGCCGACGCCCGCTTCGTTACCGAACTGCAAGCGGCGATCCGCGAGACCGGAGTCGAGCCCTCGCGCCTGCAATTGGAGATGATGGAAACGGTGGCCGCGAGCGATCCCAAACTCACCGTCACCGTCCTCTCCTCTCTCAAACACCTCGGAATCGGAGTCATCCTCGATCACTTTGGAACCGGAAATTCCTCGTTAAGCGGATTGCGGCTATTTCCCGTGGAAGCCCTAAAGATCGACCGCTCCCTGGTAAGCGAAATGCTGGTTGACCGCGGAACCTGCGACATGGTCGAACTCATCATTCTGTTGGCTCACAAGTTGAAGCTGAAAGTAATTGCGGAAGGTATTGAATCCGCGAAGCATTGGGAGCGCCTGCGTGAGTTCGGTTGCGACCTGGGGCAGGGATCTTTCTTCTCACAACCAGTTGACCCCGCAGCCGCAGGCAAGCTCCTTAGCCTGCGCGGTCACCTCCCGCATGCCAACACAGCGGGAGCGTAATTAGGGTCCTCCGCCAGCGCCATTCGGATTCCATTCCCCATTTCTCCCACAGTGTCTATACTCTTCTGTCTGGCAAACACTGATCTGCTAGAGATTCATGCTCAATCCAACCGCCAGCCACATTCGTCGCGCGAGCTGGGCCGTCACTGGCCTGGAAGCGGGCGCCGTGCTGTTTGCCGGGGGTATCACGCTTCTCTATCTCAATCCCTTTTGGCATTTTGATGAGTCCGGATTCTTGGATTGGCGCGGGCACTGGTGGAATGTCGTCGGTGAAGTCCTGATCGCTGCCGGCCTGTTGACTGAGGCATTGGCCTTGCTCGCCTCCCTGGCAGTGATCGTGTCCCGCGCCGCCGGTCGCCGATCCTGGCCTTACGCGCTGGCGGCTCTCCTGGTCTTCTGCGCGGTTGTCTGGGTCATCCCTTCTGGATTCGTTCATGACGTGGACGCTCACTTCGAGTGGAACACGGCTGACGGTTTCAGTGTTTTCCGCCTGCAAACTTGGGACCAAGGCACTGGAACCTGGCGTCCTGTGGACAATTCAGCATTGCGGTGGATGGTCGAAATCCAGCTACAGCCGCTGTTACGAGGCTATTTCAGACTCAACGACTGGCCGAAAATGAATGGCGACGTCAACGTCAAATTGGCCAGAATCATTCCCATCGCCTGGCCCGTCGACTTGGGAAGCGGCGGCGAAACCCTCGAGGATCCCGATGAAACCGCCTTGATGCGGGCCGCCGTTGAAGGTGACCTGAAAGCTGTGAAGCAGCTGCTGGCAGACGCAGCGGTTGCCAACGTGAACTCACTGGACCAAGGCGGGCAATCCGCTCTCATCCTCGCCTGCCAAAATCCCAGAACAAACCCCGAAGTCGTTAAGGCGCTGCTCGCAGCAGGCGCAAACGTAAACCTCCGCAGCCGCAACGGCTATACCGCCCTAACCTGGGCAAATACCCGCAACAACACCGAAGTCAGCCGAATCCTCCGCCGTGCCGGCGGCCGACCGTAGCTGCCGCTGTTAGCGCCGGCATCCTGCCTGGCGATACAAAGATCCGTGAGCTTCAGCTTCCCGTGCTCCGCCTGAAGATACAGGCTCAAGATTGCAAAGCCTTACGGGGATCAAACCGTCACGTTGGCTTCAAATAGTCCCGCCTTATCCATCGATCTTCGCCTCCCGCAGTTGCTTGACGGCGGTCTCGGAACTCACCGGCGAATAGTAAATCTCTTTAAAAGTGTAAGACCGCGCCTTCGTGGCCAGGACCGGCATAATCTCAATGTGCCAGTGATAATCCTCATCGATCGTCTTCCAGTAACCCAGGGTCCTCGAAGGATGCAGGCTGTTCGGCGACGTGTGGAGCACAAGATGAAAGCCTTCCGTGAGGGCGCGAATCCGCTGCAGAGTGCGCCGGAGAAGAGCGGCGAGGTTGGTCCTCAGTCCAGGCTTCGATAGGCCCGTACGCTCGAACGACGCTTCATGGTTGCGCGACAGAATCCATGTCTCGTAAGGGACCCGCGGTGCGTAAGGCCCAATCGCCACATAATCACCCCGCGCCTCGATTACGCGCGACGCCTGCCGCTCCTCCTGATTAAGAATGTCGCAGAAGACGCAGCGTTCTTTGGAAACGAAATATTCACGCCCGGCCCGCAACTCGTAAAGCACGCGCCGCGGCACGAACATCGTCGCGGTGATCTGCGACGTAGGATGGCTGAACTCTTGTCCGGAGTTCGTTCCGTAATCCTTAAACAGACTTACGTACTTGATTCGCGGATCACGCTTGAGATCCAGAATGCGCTCCGCCGCCAGCCGCAGAAACTGCCCAATCTCATCGTCGCTGGCATTCCACAAGTGGCGGTCGTGCCTGGGATTCTCCACTAGAACCTCATGCGCCCCCACCGAACTCATGCGATCGTAAATCCCGTCGCCGCGCCGCCCCGGCTCGCCTTCAATGTGATAGAGCGGTGCGGGATGCACCATCGATCGCGCCGACCAGCCCACCGCACTCGGCACTGCCGAAATGACTTGCGTAGCCTCAGGAGAATCCGGACAGAAACGACAGGCCGTCTCAGGACGAGGCGCGTTCACGCCAAGCTCGTCTCCCGTCATGACCCAGGAACGAGTGATGGGATCTTTGCGGAGTTCCATGCATTAGGTAAACACTGTAGGAGAAGCGGCGTCAACTGCCATTTCCATAACCCGCCCTCGTGTCGGCTCAAAAGTGGGAATCCGCCTTTGTTATAATCCGCGCCAAGCCCCTGTTCCAACTGAAGCGACGAAATACGCGATGACCGAGCCCTCCACTCCGCTGATGCGGCAATATGCCGCCGTCAAGAAAGAACATCCCACCGCGTTGCTGTTTTTTCGCCTGGGAGATTTCTACGAGCTCTTCTTCGATGACGCAATCGTGGCCTCGAAGGAATTGCAGATCACGCTGACCTCGCGCAATAAAGAAAAAGGCATCGCCGTGCCCATGTGCGGAGTGCCGCATCACGCCGCCGAAGGCTATATCGGGAAGCTCATTCGCAAAGGCTTCAAAGTCGCCATCTGCGAGCAGATGGAAGATGCCAAGTTCGCCAAGAAACTGGTGCGTCGCGAAGTCACGCGCGTCGTCACCCCTGGAACCGCCGCCGATTCGTCTCTCGGCTCCGACGAAAATAATTTCCTGGCCGCTTTAGCGCAAGCTGGCGAGCGTGTAGGTTTCGCCGCCCTGGACCTTTCCACCGGAGAATTTCGCGCCACCGAATTTTCCGGTGAAAGCGCGCTGCGCCGTGTCCAGGAAGAATTAGAGCAACTCCGGCCGAAAGAATTGCTATACGGATCGGCCGCCCCGCTGTTCGACGCCAGGACGCAACGTTCTCCATCGCCGCAGCCCCGCGCCTCCGGTGCAACCTGCACGGAGACTCCCCTCGACGATTGGATCTTCGCCCCCGACCATGCCATTCCGCTGCTCGAAAATCATTTCGGAGTTCTATCGCTCGAAGGATTCGGGCTTGCCGGCCGCACCGCCGCAGCCGCGGCCGCCGGAGCGATTCTTTACTACGTGCGCTCTACTCAGCGTGGATCGCTCGATCATGTCGACCGCATCGGATGGTACGAACGCCAGAACTGCCTGGTTCTGGACGCAGTCACGGTCCGCAATCTGGAACTGATTGAGCCGTTGTTCGCCGGTACTGACGCCGGCATCACCCTGTTTCGCTCCATCGATGCCGCGGTCACTCCCATGGGCAAGCGCCTCTTGCGGGCGTGGCTGTTGCGCCCCTCGCTCGATCTCGCCGAAATCAACGCCCGCCTGGACGCGGTAGAAGCCGGCGTAAAAGAAACCATCGCGCGCGAAGAACTGCGCCGCGCCCTCGATGGCGTCCTCGATCTTGAACGCCTCTTGAGCCGCGTGACCCTGGAAACCGCTAATCCCCGCGACGTGCTGGCCCTTGCATCTTCGCTCGCGAAAATTCCGGCAATCAAAACCGCTGCCTCGCGCTTAGCGTCCGACCGCCTGAAAACTCTGCACGGATTGCTCGATGAGTTAGCCGATCTGCGTAACCGAATCGACAAGACGATCGTCCCCGAGCCCCCGCTTAGCTTTGCCGACGGCGGCGTCATCGCGCCTGGCCTCGACCGCGATCTCGACGAATTGCGCGAACTCTCCCGCAACAGCAAGCAAGTGCTCGCCCAGATCGAGCAACGCGAACGCGGCCGCACTGGCATCGGTTCGCTCAAGGTCAAATTCAATTCCATCTTCGGCTATTACATCGAGGTTTCGAAATCGAATCTTCACCTCGTCCCGCAGGACTATGAACGTAAACAAACCCTGGTCGGCGCCGAGCGCTTCACCACGCCCGAGTTGAAGGAATACGAAGCCAAAATTCTCGACGCGCAGGAAAAGATCGTCGAGATCGAGCGGCGCCTGTTCACTGAGTTGCGTATCGCCATCGCTGCCGAAGCCAAGCGAATCCGCCAAACGGCGCTGGCACTGGCCGAAGTCGACGTACTGGCGTCCTTGGCTCACGTTGCCGCGTTGAGAAATTACTGCCGGCCAAACTTCGTTGCTCCTGTCGAAGGCTCCGCTGGCGACCTGGAAATCGTCGAAGGCCGCCATCCCGTCATCGAACAACAGGAAATGGCTGGCGGCAGCGAGCGCTTCGTCCCCAACGGTCTCTATTTGAATGCATCCACCCACACCATTCTGCTCCTGACGGGACCGAACATGGGCGGCAAGTCCACTTACCTGCGGCAAACCGCGCTCATCGTGATCCTGGCCCAGATGGGCTCGTTCGTCCCCGCGCGCTCCGCGCGCCTCAGCATCGTCGACCGCGTCTTTACCCGCATCGGCGCCAGCGATAATCTGGCGCGCGGACGCTCCACCTTTATGGTCGAGATGACGGAGACGGCGGCAATTCTGCACACCGCCACGGAGCGCTCGCTCATTCTGCTCGACGAAGTCGGCCGCGGCACCTCCACCTACGACGGCCTCGCGATCGCATGGGCTGCCATCGAATATCTCCACGCCCGCGTGCACGCCAAAACTCTTTTCGCCACTCACTATTTCGAGCTGACAGAATTAGCCGAACAACTTTCAGGAGTAAAGAACTATCACGTCTCAGTAAAAGAGACCGGAGGCGGCATCGCCTTCCTGCGCAAAGTTGAGCCCGGCGCAGCCGACCGTAGCTACGGCATCGAAGTCGCCAAACTCGCAGGCCTGCCAAACGAAGTCATCACGCGCGCCCGCGAAGTGCTGGCCGAGCACGAGTCGGCAGAACGAGAACTGACCGGTCATCTCTCGCCGGGAGCGTCACCTCCACCCACGCAGTTGACGATTTTTACGCCGATCTCCCAGCCCGTGCTGGAAAAGCTACGTGAAGTAGATTTGAACCGCCTCACACCGCTGGAAGCGCTGAATCTAATCGCGGAGTTGAAGAAAGAAATCTGAGATGGACGTCGGCGAAAATAAATCCAGTTCGACTGACAATCTGGGCCAACTCCTCATCGTCGGCTTCGACGCCACAGAGATAACCCCGCGTCTCGCTTCCCTGCTCACGCGGCTCCAGCCCGCCGGCGTAATCCTCTTCGCGCGCAATATAAAAAACCCCGAGCAGACCTGGCACTTGCTGCACAATTGCCAGAAATGCGTTCCCACGCCACTATTCACCTGCGTCGATCTCGAAGGTGGCCTCGTGGACCGCTTCCGCGACGTGCTCGGCCCCTCACCTTCGCCCGCCGAGGTCTTCGTCACCGGCGACCGCAAACTTTTCCGCAAGCACGGCCAACTGCTGGGAGAAAACTGCCGTGCCCTCGGATTCAATGTCGACTTCGCGCCCGTTCTCGATCTCGCGTTCGAAGCCTCACGCAGCGTAATGAGTTCGCGAACCGTCTCCGCAAATGCTCGCGAAACCGTTTCCTACGCCCGCGAATTTCTCGCAGGCCTTCGCGTCGCAGGTGTCCTGGGATGCGGCAAGCACTTCCCCGGCCTGGGTGAAGGCAAGCTCGACAGCCATCACGAACTCCCAGCAATTGAGAAACCGCTGAAAAATCTTCTGGCTGAAGACCTTCTGCCCTATCGCCTGCTCCGCGCTTCCCTGCCGCTCGTCATGATCTCCCACGCGGCGTATCCCCAAGTCACTCATGATCGTACCCCGGCATCGCTCTCAAAAGTTTGGATCACCGACATCCTCCGCAAGCGTATCGGCTACCGCAAGCTGGTCGTATCGGACGACTTAGAAATGGGCGGAGTGCTGTCGGCAGCTCCAGTGGGTGAAGCCGCCGTCGCGCACATTCGCGCCGGTGGAGATCTTTGTTTGATCTGCCACCGTGAAGATTACATTACTCAGGCCTACGAAACGCTCGCGCACACGGTTGAGAGTGACCCGAAGTTCGCCAAGCGCGTCGCCGAATCCGTGCGGCGCATTCTCGCCTTCAAAAAGAAGTCGGCGAGGATTCTGCGGATGACGAAACCGCCCTCCGAACCAAACGTCGAAAAGCTTTCGCGCAAGCTGTGGGAATTCGGCGAGCAGGTGCGCCTGGAAGCTTTAGCCCGCGCGGAAACACATCGAAATAAAAATGTGCGGCGCCAGCGGCCATGACCATGACCGTGAGTATGAAAAAGAAAGGCATGATCGTAGCCGGGGTGATGAGCGGAACCTCCGCCGACGGCATAAATGTGGCCATGGTGCGCATGCGTCCGCAAGGCTCACCCCGAGACTCTGCGGCTTCCGAATCGCACGGACGAGTCGCCCGCGCGATCCCTGTTCATACTACCCTCGAGTTAATCGGCCACGCGGAATACTCCTACCCGAAAAAAGTTCGAGCAGCCGTGCTCGCCGCCATGAACGCTTCCCGAGCCAGCGTAGCCGGCTTGGCACGCCTGAATTTTCTCCTTGGCGAACTGTATTCCGATGCCGTTCTCTCTACGGAGCGGCAGTTCCGCGTGCAGGCTGATCTCGTCGGCTGCCACGGACAAACCCTCTACCATCAGGGCGAGCCGGCGCGTTTTCTCGGCCGCAAAATCGCGGCCACGTGGCAAACCGGAGAAGCCGCGGTCATTGCGGCCAGAGTCGCCGCGCCCGTGGTTTCGGATTTTCGCCCCGCAGACATGGCGGCCGGCGGCAAGGGAGCGCCCCTGGTTCCCTTCCTCGACTATTTGCTCTTTCGAGATTCGCATATCGGAAGAATCGTGCAAAACATCGGCGGCATCGCAAATCTCACCGCAATCCCCGCGGGCGCGACCGCGCGCGAAGTGGTAGCCTTCGATACCGGCCCCGGCAATATGGTGATCGACGCTGTCACCGACAAGCTATTCCGCCAGCCGTTCGATCGCGGGGGCAGGATCGCAGCCTCCGGGAAAGTGCTGGAGAAAGTAATCCGCCAAATGTTGCATCGCGATTTTTTCCGCAAAGCCCCTCCCAAGACGGCGGGCCGCGAAGAATTCGGCCGCGAGTTTGTTCGCGAATTCTTGCGAAGCTGCGGACGCTGCCGCAAACAAGATGTTGTCGCCACTGCCACAGCACTCACCGCCAAGTCGATCGCCGAGGCGATCCAGCGCTATACCGTCACAAACTCCGCACGAAAGCGCCAATTTCAGGAAATGGTTCTCTCCGGAGGAGGCGCGAAAAACTCCACGCTTGTAATGATGTTGACCGCCGAGCTCGCCCCACTCGGATTGCAGCTTCGATTCTCCGACGAATTCGGCCTGCCCTCGGCGGCGAAAGAAGCCGTGGCCTTCGCCGTTCTGGCCCATGAAACCTGGCATCGGCAAGCCTCCAACGTGCCTTCGGCAACGGGCGCAAAACGCTCGGCAGTCCTCGGTAAAATCTCGTATCCTTAAAACAGAGAACCGTCGACTATGCCGATTTACGTAGCCATGCTCCGCGGAATTAACGTAGGCGGAAACAAGAAAATAAAGATGGATAAGCTCCGGTCTTCCTTCGAAGCCCTTGGACTGGAGCAGGTGAAAACCTACATCCAAAGCGGAAACGTGGTCTTCAAAACCGCCAAAATTTCTCCGGTGGCGCTTTCCAGGAAACTTGAAGAACGCATTCTAGGAGACTTTGGCTTTTCTGTTTCTGTTATCTCAAGAACAGTCGATGAAATACAGAACACGATCGCCAACAATCCCTTCTTGAACCAGCCTGGTATCGATCTCGAAAAGCTTCATGTCGCCTTCCTGTCTGAGGCCCCCACCCCGGCAGCTCTAAAAAAGTTGGCCGAACTAACGCTTGCACCCGACCGTTCTCGCTCCCTTGGCAAAGAAGTCTATTTTTATTTTCCAAATGGTGTATCCGGCAGCAGCCTGTGGAAGCATCCTCTGGACCGCGTGTTATCTGTCGAGGCCACCATGCGCAACTGGAAAACCGTCAACGCCCTCCACCAAATGTGCCTGGACTGCCACTGATGCGCCGCCGGTCATCTTTCGCAGCCGCAACCGCGTTTGCTCTGTCGCTTTCGCTCCTCTCCTGCTCCGGTAAGCCCGATCCCAACACCCTGGTAATGCTGATCGAATCGAGCCCCGCAAATCTTGACCCGCGAATCGGAGTCGACGCGCAGTCGGAACGCATCGACAATCTAATCTTTGACGACCTGCTCTCCCGGGGCGACAATCTCGACGTTGCGCCTGGCTTGGCCGAGCGCTGGGAAATTCCCGATCCGCTCACCTACATCTTTCATCTGCATCACGGCGTCAAGTTCCATGATGGCCGGCCAATGACTTCGCGCGATGTAAAGTGGACTTTCGATTCCCTGCTCACTGGAAAAATTCGCAGCGCCAAAACCTCCACCTATCGCTTTGTCGATCGCATCGATGCGCCGGATGACTTCACCGTTGTTTTTCACATGAAAGAGCCAGACGCCGCCCTGCTGTGGAATATGTCCGACGGTGCTATACTNNTATGTCCGACGGTGCTATCGGCATCGTGCCGTTCGACAGCGGGAGTGAGGTGGCAACCCACCCCGTCGGTTCCGGGCCCTTTAAGTTTGTCAGCTCGGAGACGGACAAAGAAGTCATCATCGAACGCAATAACGATTACTGGGGCGAGAAGGCCAAACTCGCTCGCGTGCGCTTCGCGGTTGTGCCGGATGCGACCACCGCGGCGCTCGAACTCCGCAAAGGCACTGGCGACGTAACCATCAACTTTCTGACGCCCGACACCGTGCACACTCTGGAGCGCGAACCCTTTCTCGCCGTCGAACACGCCCCCGGCACCGAAATACAATATCTCGGCTTCAACCTGCGCGATCCCATATTGAAAGATGTGCGCGTCCGCCAAGCCATCGCCTACGCCATCGACCGCCGCCCCATGATCCAATATCTCTGGGGAGGATGGGCAGAACCGGCGCGCAGCGTGCTTCCTCCGCAAAGCTGGGCCTACAACGGAAACGTTCCCGCCTACGATCACGATCCCGAAAAAGCCCGAACCCTGCTCGACGCGGCTGGCTACCCGGCAACCAACGGCGTTCGCTTCCACATCACCATGAAGACTTCCACCACCGAAAGCACCCGTTTGATGGTCGCCGTAATTCAGCAACAGTTGCGCGAGGTGGGCATTGCGCTCGATATTCGCAGCTTTGAATCCGCTACATTTCTTGCCGACGTGACTCACGGAATATTTCAGCTCTACGGATTACGCTGGATCGGTGGCAACCAGGATCCCGACATTTTCTACGTATTTCATTCATCGAGGTTCCCGCCGAATGGATATAACCGCGGCCATTATTTGAATGCACAAGTAGACGCGCTGATCGACCAGGCGCGCCGCCAGGTCGATCCGGCCGTTCGCAAGCCGATCTACGCCAAAGTCCAGAGCATTCTGGCCGACGAACTGCCCTACATCGATCTCTGGTATCTCGATAACGTTCTCGTTCACAACAAACGCGTCCATAATCTGCAATTGAATCCCGCAGGCAACTACGACTTCCTGCGCACCGCAGAGATCGCTCCAGGCACCGAATAACTGGCCCTTCGCAAGGTCTCGGCGCAATCTCCGCGTGTTACCATCGAACTCTGTCTTTCCCATGCGAATTCTCTTCATCGGCGACATTTTCGGACGTCCCGGACGCAACATCGTAAAAGACCGTCTGCCCGGCATCGTCCGCGATCAGGCGATCGACCTGATCATCGCCAACGGCGAAAATTCTGCCGCCGGTTTCGGAATCACTCCCGCGCTCGCCGAAGAACTCTTCGAGCTGAATATCGACGTCATCACCACCGGCAATCACGTCTGGGACAAACGCGAAATCATCGATTTTTTCCAGATGGTCGAGGGCAATGGCCACAGTCCGGCGCGTCGCGTCCTTCGCCCGGCAAACTATCCCTCAGACATGCCCGGCTGGGGCGTGTATCAAGGCCGAAAGGGAAAGATCCCGTACGCCGTAATCAACCTGCAGGGACGCGTGTTCATGGCTTCCAACGACGATCCGTTTCGCACCGCCGACCAGCTCTTGCCAAAAATTGAAGCCAAAATCATCTTCGTGGATTTCCACGCCGAAGCCACTTCCGAAAAGATTTCTCTCGGCTGGTATCTCGATGGCCGGGTCACCGCCGTAGTCGGCACGCACACCCATGTTCCCACCGCAGACGAACGTATTCTGCCAAAAGGAACTGCCTACGTCACCGACGTCGGCATGACCGGCCCTTACGATGGCGTCATCGGCGTGAAAAAAGAACTGGTCGTCAACAAGTTCCTGAACGGCATGCCCGTCCGTTTCGAGCCCGCCACGGGGGATGTCCGGCTCTGCGCCGTTGTCGTCGACTGCGACGAGAACACGGGCAAGGCCCGCGGCATCGAGCGGTTGATGCTAAGTTGATCGCCCCGGCGCAAGAAAGCTCCGGTGTCCCGTTCTAACCTTGCCCGTTCTAACCGCTTCCGCCCCGGTGAAGCCAAAGGTACCCGGCACTACTGGCGTTCTCCGGGAAGCTGCGAGGCAAGGTAAAATCATTCGAATGCGTTGTCTGAAATTCAGCCTTGCGATCGGCCTCCTCGGTGCTGTCGCCGCGCTTCCCTCGTTCGCCGGCAGCGACGAAGCCGTCGACACCCCAATCATCTCCTGCGGCAACGGTGTGCCCGGCGGCATCAGTTGCATCCCCTCCAGGAAGGATCTGAAAGAAGCGCGCAACGCCTACTCTCGCGGACTCAAATTGGAGGACCGCAGAGATTTTGACCAGGCCTTCATGAAGTTTGACGAAGCCTCGCGCCTGGTTCCGCGGGATACGCAATTCTTTTCGGCGCGCGAAGTGGCCAAGTCGCAGTTAGTGTTTCAGCACACCGAGCGTGGCGACGCCTTGCTAGCCGATGGTCATCGCGACCCCGCTGCAGCCGAGTTCCGCGCCGCCCTTAAACTCGATCCCGACAATGACTATATTCAGGGTCGCCTGGCAGATGCGCTGCAGAACGAGGCCGCCGCAAACTCCAGCGCGCTGCCAGCCATCCTCTCCGATTCCGCTGAAATCCATCTGCTGCCCAAAACCGATCGGGCAACATTTCACTATCGTGGCGACGTTCGCGGTCTCTTCACCGAACTGGCTTCGGCCTACGGCGTTGCCGCTCAGTTTGACGATTCAGTCCAAGCCAAAACCGTTCGCTTCTACGTGGATGACGTTGACTTCTTCACTGCCCTCAACCTGGCATGCCGCGTCAGCAAAACCATGTGGACAGCCCTCGACACGCACCAACTGTTGATCGCGGCAAACACTCCGGATAATCACAAACAGTTCGACCGCATGTCGCTTTTGACGTTCTCCGTGCCCGGAGCCAGCACTCCGCAAGAGGCCACCGAACTCGTCACTTCGCTCCGCAACATCTGCGATTTCCAGAAAATAAGTCCTGGCCAAAGCGGAACCGTGGAAGTACGCGCGCCCCAGGCCACGCTGCGAGCATGCACCACGCTTTTGCAGCAGTTGACCGGCGAGCGCCCGCAAGTCTCGCTCGATATCGAGGTCTACCAGATCAGCCACGATCTGACTCGAAACATTGGCGTGCACATTCCCGACACTTTCAATCTTTACAACATCCCGGTAGCCGCGCTCGCGGGATTAGGAGGACAAAGCATTCAGTCTCTGGTCAACCAACTGATTTCTTCCGGCGGCATCAACGCGGCCGGGAGTTCAGGACTTTCCGGCCTGCTCGCGCAACTGCAAAGCCAGCCGAATTCCATATTCAGCCAGCCCCTGGCGACCTTTGGGAACGGACTCACATTCTCCGGAGTAAGCCTGGATCAGATTGCCGCCGCTCTCTCTCTGAACGAATCTTGGTCTCGCGCCGTAAGCCGCGTTACCTTGCGCGCCGGTCAAGGTAAAGAAGCCACTTTTCACGTCGGAGAACGTTACCCCATCCTGAACGCTTCTTACGCTCCCATTTACAATTCGCCGCAGATTTCTGCGGTGCTGGGGAACCAAAGCTATGTTCCGCCGTTCCCTTCAGTCAGCTATGAAGATTTGGGATTGAATCTCAAGACAACAACCGTGATTAACGGCAACTCCGAGGTCAGCCTGAAACTGGAACTACAAGTCCGCTCGCTCACCGGGGACAGCTCGAACGGAGTACCCGTAATTGCCAACCGCGAATACGAAGNNTAGTGGCCAATCGCAATCGAATAACCGATGAGATTTGGGTGACGGAGAACTAGCGGCTTCGGGCCTGAGGCCGGCCTGTCCTTCGCGTAGACGTTCTTAGTTAAGATTTACAGCCGAAGCCCGAGGGCCGAAACCCGAAGCCCACTTTCACTTCCCTTGCTTCGCCGCAAAGTCCACCAATCCCTTCAGAGCGTCGGCGGGAACCTGGCTGACGTTTCCGATCACGCGTCCATTGATAAAAAGCGTAGGCGTGCCGGTTACATTCACCGACTTGCCCAACGCAACCGAAGCGTCCACCTGAGCCTTGGTTACGGGCGTGGTGGCGCAACCTGCGATGTCCGCACCCTTCACCCCGGAGGCATCCGCCAGCGCGGTTAGCTTTTCATCCGCGTTTTCGGNNTTGCCGCCCAGTTATGCATCTCGAGAGGAAAGTTCTGGAAGACGAACCGCGCGTTGGGCTCGGCCGCAATCAGCGCCTCGATCGCCGGTTGCGCCGCCTTGCAGGCCGGGCATTGCAGATCGCCGAACTCAACAATCGTGACCGGTGCATTTTTCGGTCCGCGCGCAGGGCCGGTGATTCCCCTCTCCAAAATTTTTCTCATCGGATCGAACGGCTTGGGGCCGAACGGAATGATGTCGCCCACCACTGCATGCTCACCATCCGCGGTAACGTAGAAGCGGCTGATCTGCTGGCCCTGGCCGTTGGCCAGCACAACGTTGACCTCTGCCAGTCCCGGGACCGGCGCCGGCTTAATGCTCGAGATTTTCCAGGTCAGGTTCGGCTCATAGCCAAATGTCTGTTGCATAAAAGAATTCACGGTTGCTTCCGAGGGNNAGATTTACCCCCGCCGCAGATTTATCCCCAGCTTTCGCGTTTGCCGATTGCGCGGCCGCCAGACCGCAAGTGAACAATAGAATAAGAATCGCGTTGATAGAACTGCGCATGATTTCCTTTCAATTCAAAGTAAGAAATAATTTTTGCAGCAGGCACACCGTACCGCTCGTCGGATACGTCAAACCTCACTCTTCGCAGCGATGGGGAAACGGCGTCCGTACCCGAAAGCCTTGGGAGAAATCTTGATGC
>PLUI01000141.1:2307-3085 GCA_003164855.1 Acidobacteriaceae bacterium | reverse complement strand
ACCATCACGCTGGGCAATCGCGAGGCTACGGAGTTCGTGACGGCGCCGGGTGTGAGCGAGGCTATGCTGGCGGACTCGGCTCAACTTTCGTCGCTGGCCGACGAAACTCCCGAGGGGCGATCGATTGTGGTGTTGGCGAAAGAAAAATACGGACTGCGTGGGCGCGAGATGAGTTCGCACGANNTCCGCAAAGGCGCGACCGATGCCATCGCGAAATATCTGGAAGAACAGGGCAGTTCGTTGCCCGGGGAAGTTCGCGCTGAAGTCGAGGCGATTTCGCGTTCTGGTGGAACGCCGTTGGTGGTCGCCGAGAATGGCCGGGCGTTAGGAGTGATCCACCTCAAAGACATCGTGAAAGGCGGCATGCGGCAGCGTTTTGATCAGCTGCGCGCAATGGGAATCAAGACTGTGATGATTACCGGGGACAATCCGCTAACGGCGGCGGCCATCGCAACGGAAGCTGGAGTGGATGATTTTCTGGCGCAGGCCACACCGAAGGACAAGCTCGATCTGATTCGAAAGGAGCAAGGGCAAGGGAAGCTGGTTGCGATGACGGGCGATGGCACGAACGATGCACCGGCGCTGGCTCAGGCCGATGTCGGAGTCGCCATGAATACGGGCACCCAGGCAGCGAAGGAAGCCGGCAACATGGTGGATCTGGATTCGAATCCGACGAAGTTGATTGAGATCGTAGAGATCGGGAAACAGTTGCTGATGACACGGGGCGCTCTGACCACGTTCTCGATCGCGAATGATGTGGCGAAATATTTCGCCATCA
>PLUI01000141.1:0-2282 GCA_003164855.1 Acidobacteriaceae bacterium | reverse complement strand
GTGAAATATGTTCCGCAGGGAGCAGCGGTGCTGCTGCGGCGGAACTTGCTGGTCTATGGCCTGGGCGGCGTGATCGTACCGTTTATCGGAATCAAGATTATAGACTTGCTGATAGTGCGGGCTGGGTTGGCGTAGAGGCGACTATGAAGAAGAATCTGATCACGGCTGTGCTGATGACGTTGGTGACGACGGTATTGTTTGGTTTAGTGTTTCCGATGCTGATTACGGGGCTAGCGCAGGTTTTGTTTCCGAGACAGGCGAACGGAGAACTGTTAACCAAGAACGGCAGGGTTGTGGGATCGCGATGGATAGGGCAATCTTTTTCTTCGCCGGGGTATTTCCGCTCGCGGCCGTCCAGTGCGGGAACGGGCTACGANNGCGACCAATTCCGGTGGATCGAATCTTGGGCCAACCAATCAGTCTTTGGTTGCACGTGTGCAGGGAGATGCCGATCGCTTGCAGGCGGAGAATCCTGGCGCGGCGATTCCGATGGATTTGCTGACGAGTTCCGGTTCGGGGCTGGATCCGCATATTTCGCCCGAGGCGGCCGAATTTCAAGTGCCGCGCATCGCGCGAGAACGTGGTGTGAGTGAAGACGTAGTTCGCGAAGCGGTGCGCCAGCATACAGAAGCGCGGCAGTTTGGATTTCTAGGCGAGCCGCGGGTCAATGTACTGCAATTGAATCTTACGTTGGATGAGATCGCGCCGAAGCCAGTGAACCGCTAAGTCCCTCACGAAATGAACCAATCGTAACCGCCCAATCTCGGCCACCCTGGCCGAAATCAGCCATCTCTTGAGAAGAAACTAAAGTGCTCTTTGGTGTTTATAGAGGTGGGCATAGGATTTCTAGGATGGCGATTCTCCACCCCGGGAGTTCCAATCCGCCATGGAGAAAGACATGAAGACACAAAAGCAGTGGTGGAGTTGGGCAGTGGCTGTTGCGGGCTTGGCATTCATGCTGCAAGCTTCGCTCATAGCAAAGGCACAGGACGCGCAGGTTGTGCAGGATTCGCAAGCAGTGCCCGACGCGCAGAATCCGCNNTTCCAGCCCGGCGGCGAAAACGATTGGGTTGATGCCGTGCTCAATCGTCCTCTGGTAACGGGCGATAATTTTTGGGCGGACCAAGACTCGCGCGCCGAAGTTCACATTGGATCGACCGCGCTGCGGCTCGGCCCGAAGACTGGGATTACATTGCTCGAATTGAGCGACCGCGCGGCGCAGATTCGTCTGGCGCAGGGATCGCTGATCGCTCAGGTGCGGCACGTGGATGACAAAGACTCTTATGAGATCGACACGCCGAATGTGGCCTTCGTGGTCGCGCAGCCGGGNNGATTATCGCATTGATGTGAATGAGGACGGCAGCCGAACGGAAGTAACGGTGTGGCGCGGACGAGGCGAGGTCACGGGCGGCGGCTCTTCGTACACCGTTGTCGCGGGCCAATTCGCTTCATTCACCGGCAGCGGCAACGTTGCCGACCATCTGGACTACGACCAAGGCCAGATTCCTGACCAGGACGGATTCGATAGCTGGGCTTCTGATCGGGATCGAGTCGAGGATCAGTCTGATTCCGCGAATTATGTTTCGCGCGACATGACAGGGTACGAAGACCTCGACGGCAATGGGAATTGGACTTACGTTGCCGGCTACGGTATGGCCTGGCAGCCGACAGGAGTAGCGGTGGGATGGGCGCCGTATCGCTTCGGTCATTGGGCTTGGGTGGGACCTTGGGGATGGACGTGGGTGGAAGATGAACCTTGGGGATTCGCTCCTTTCCACTATGGCCGCTGGGCCTTTGCCGGCGGTGCGTGGATGTGGGTTCCGGGACCGAGCCTGGTGCGGCCGATGTATGCGCCAGCGCTGGTGGGATGGGTCGGCGGCGGGCCAGGATTTAACTTCTCGTTTGGAGCAGGAGTGGGGTGGTTCCCACTGGCTCCGGGAGAAGTATTTATTCCTGGCTACCACGTGAGCCGCGTTTACGTGAACAACGTGAACTTCAGCAATACACGGGTGAATGTCGCGACGGTCACCAACGTTTACAACACCGTGGTTATTAACCGCAGCACAACCGTGAACAATATCAGGTATGCGAATCGCAATGTGAACGGAGGAGTGACGGTGGTATCGCGCGACACGTTTGTGAATGCGCGGCCGGTGGCGCGGAATGTGGTGACGGTGCCAGTGCGAGAACTAACTGCGGCGCCAGTGTCGCGCAGCATTGCCGTTGAGCCGGTCCGGAGCAGCGTGCTGGGTGCAGGAAAACCCGCGAACAGGCCGCCGGCA
>PLUI01000147.1 GCA_003164855.1 Acidobacteriaceae bacterium | reverse complement strand
CGCAGCAGAAACTGTAACGCGTGTTGTTTTGATCGAGGCCGGATTGCGCAGTCACGTCACGGAAAGCTCCGTCGCGGTTGTTTCGCATCATGAAATTTGGAGGGCCATTCTCGGCGTCATGATAGGGGACAGGATATTTGTATTGATCGGTGCCCTGATAGTAAACGTAGAGACAAAAATAAATATCCAACCAGCCGTCGCGGTCATAATCGGCAACGGCCGCGCCGGTGAAGGTTCCCTGTGGAGCATTGGCGAACTGAAACGCTCCAGGTTTCTGGCGAAACTTCCCTCCGCCCTGGTTCAAGAACAAAAGCGGGCCGCTCGCACGCACGACTACAACATCCTGAAGCCCGTCATTGTCGAAGTCTGCAAAGAGCGCACAAGCCGTGTTGTCGAGGATACCAAGGCCGGACGCTTCGGTGACGTCTTCAAAAGTACCATCCCCGCGATTTCGATAAAGGCGGTTGGGAAGACCCGCGGGTTGGCAAATATAGAGGTCGTCGAAGCCATCGTTATCAATGTCGGCGACCGAGACTCCATTGTGTCCGTAGATATCGATGCCGCACGCTCCATCGAGAACCGTGCGCCAGTGGTCGACGCCGCGCAGCATTTGGGCTGAGTATGAAGAATTGCCTCCCAGGGCGGTTGCGGTCATGTCCCTAAAAATCGGCGACGAGGAGCGGCTTTGTGTCTCATCCAGAGCTTGCCAACGCCGAAGTTCGAATTCGCCGAGCGCAGGCGAAGACGATTGGCTTTCCCACTCCAGGTCCCAGTAACCCACGAGCTGCTCTCGATGGAAACCATGGCCCGTCCCAGCCAACTCGTAACGCACGCGAGTGTGCACCCGCGGTGGAGGCTGGGAATTAAACCCCGGGCTCGCTGCAATGTTCGTCACCTGGAATTCCACGGTTACGAGCTTCGAAAAGCCGTTCATGCGGGAACGCAATTCCCGAAGAAACGCGTCTCGCCCGAGACTAGTCTGGGAGGCAAATCGATTTTGATGGACTTCTACCGCGGGGCCGGGACGCACTAATCGCGAGTCAACCGGAAGCAAGGAGGAAGCGGCAAAGTCGGCAGTCAGAGTGTTTTCAACCGCTCCCACTTCCTTGGGAGAGCGAAGCAGACCCGAACTCCACTTCGCAAGAATCGCGGCAATCTTGTCATGATATTTTTCGCTGACAAAGTCGTCGAGGCCGGCATCGGCCTTGAGCAAGATGGCATCCAGCGGCCTCTGGGTAACATAATGCGGCTGCAGGCGGAACTCGCCATCGGATGAAAGCATGCTGGAATCGAACGAAGGGTTCGACGGGAAGGCGAGACCACGCAAGCTTGCCGGAACCATCGCCGCTGACGCTCCCTGGCAGCAGCGGACAAGAAAATTGCGACGGCTTAGCCGGCTCAGAGAGATGGCCTCCTGACATTCGCGCTCAGGACCGGAATCTACCAGTGACGCCGGAACCCGTCAAGGCGGCGATTGGAGGGACCATTTGCGGAAATTAAGAGAATCTTTTCGGAGCGGGACGCTGCAGCTCTTAAGAGCCTGCTTTTTGCTTGACCCAGGTTTGATAGGCGGCTAGCGTTTCAAAGTAGACGTGCGGATTCATTACGACGATCAAGTGGAAGAAGAGAAAGAGCAACGAGCAGAAAAGTGCTTTCTGAGAGCAGTGCAGTAATCGAGACAGAGTTCGAGTTCTGAACGAGGTTAGTTAGCAGATGGGAAGTGCAGGAGCAGGAATTTCAGGGGCGGTGGCTGCAGTCTTTCTGTTGGCGGAAAATCGGCTGCTGCGGGAAGCTTTGCTGCGTGTTTTGTCGAAGAAGGACGACATCCAGGTGGTTGGAGCCGGATCGTATGGTCCCGAAACGTTTGAGGATATCCTCGCGACCAGGGCTAATGTAGTGGTGCTCGATTCTGTCTCTTCGGTCTTGTCGGAACCTGGAGTGCTCCCGGAACTGCGGCAGCTCAACTCTTCGATCAAAGTTGTAATGGTTGGCATGGAAGCCGAGGAATCTATTTTTCTTCGCGTGGTACAGGCGGGAGCGGTGGGTTACATACTCAAAGACGCTTCGGCGATGGAAGTGGCGCGCACCATTCGGGCAGTGGCGGCTGGCGAGGGAGTATGCCCCGGTTCACTTTCCGGAGCTCTGTTTCAATGGGTGACCCAGCACAAGCCCGCCATTCCCAGTTTGTACCTTAAGACCAGCCTGGGGCTTAGCCGCAGGGAGCAGCAACTGGTTGGGCTGATCCAGCAGGGTTTGACCAATAAAGAAATGGCAAGCCAGCTTAACCTCTCCGAGCAGACGGTTAAGAACCACGTGCATCGCATCCTGCGAAAGGTGGGGGCGCCGGATCGTCTCTCCATCGTGGAAGTTTGCCGTAACGTCGGCCTCAATGTTTAGCTGCGCGGTGATCCCGGCTTCGCGCAAAACCTTATCGCAACGAATCGCCATTGCGCACGTAACTACGGCCAAAGCCTTGCCGCAGCCATAGCTCCCGCACCGAGTCGCGTCTGCAGGATCGCGTCAGCGTGAGCCAGCGCTGAACTCAAACACCGTCACGCTATGAAATTCTTGTCCCGGCTTCAACTCAGTCGTGGGGAAGCTGGGATGGTTGGGAGAGTCCGGAAAATGCTGTGTTTCCAGGCAAAATGCGAACCGGGGTTTGTAGACAATGCCCTGCTTGCCGGTAATCGACCCATCAAGATGGTTGCCGGTATAGAGCTGCACTCCCGGCTCAGTCGTGAGCACGCGCAGCGTCCGCCCCGTAGTTGGCTCATAGACCAATGCAGCCTCGGCTAACTGGCCCTCGGGATGATCCAATACGAAGTTGTGATCGTACCCCAAGCCGAGCCGCAACTGCTCGTCGTTCGCATCGATTCGCTCTCCGATGGCATGGGGCGTTCGAAAATCGAATGGCGTGCCCCGTACCGACTTCAACTCTCCCGTTGGAATCAGCGTCGCGTCCACCGGTGTGAACCGTGCAGCATCGATCTTCACGATGTGGCCTAGAACTTCCCCTTTGCCTTGGCCTGCAAGGTTGAAATAAGAATGATTGGTCAGGTTAAGCACGGTGTCTTTGTCGGTGGTCGCCGAATATTCGATCCGCAGCGCACCTCCATCCAGCGTATAGCGAACCGTCGTGGTCAGTGTCCCCGGGAAGCCTTGATCTCCGTTCTTGCACACATACGTGAGTTCGATTCCGTCCTTTACTTCGCGGGCCGTCCACACGACTTTGTTGAACCCGCGGATTCCACCGTGAAGTGCATTATCGCCGTCGTTCTTGGGGACGGAATAGGTCTTGCCGTCAAGTTGGAAGCTGCCATGTGCGATGCGATTCGCGTAACGGCCAATGATGGCGCCAAAATAAGCAGGATTGGTACGGTAGCCCTCGAACGTGTCATAACCCAGCACCACGTCGTCGAGTTTTCCCTCGCGATCCGGCGTGCGCAGCGAAACGATGATTCCCCCATAATTCGTAATACGGGCTTCGACCTTGCCGTCGGCCAACGTATACACATCAACGGCCGTCCCGTCCGAGGTTTGTCCGAAGGCCTGCTTGGTGACGCTAGTCTTCCCTTGCATCGCTGCAGTAAGCATAATGAGAATGCCGAAAATTGAAAACCAGCCGTTGATCTTTTTGGGAAGCATAGTTCCTCTTGTTCTCCACACTCTTTGCGTTCGCTCGGTATTGTACAGTCTTATCAACCCCGCATGCGATCACCGTATCCTGCGCGTTCCAGGTCGACATCCATAGAGGGCGTTTCGTGCTTCGTAATCAGGCTCGGATCGAGCCGCGCTGCTGCCGCCAGTTCATCCCACAAATAGTTGTAGTTGCCACGCAAGTGCGCATATTTGCGGATATGGTCGCCGCCGGCGTGTCGGCTGATTTGATGCAATCGATCAAGTCAGCGGTCGGAAGCTGACATCGATCTCTTGACCCAACGCGTGTCGCCAATTGCAGACTGAGAAATTACTTTGGGCCGATTGCGGATCGACGTTCGAGCGGTTAAAATCTCGGACTACGCGCGCAACTAAGCTCTTTGCTTTTCCCGCTGCACGCTCGTCTTATGCACCGCTCCCGTATCAATGCAGCTTGTGGTCTCGCGCTGACCATGCTTTTGGCTTCGTCGATGGCGCGCGGGCAATCCGATCAACGGCCAGCGGCCGTCGATGTACAACCGGAAGCAGCCGCAGCGGCGACTTTGCGGGGTATCGTGCGGGATTTCCACAACCACCCTGTTGCCGGAGCCACGGTTTCGCTGCAGTCTAAGGAAGCACATCTCACCGTGCATACCGATTCAGCCGGAGCTTATCTTTTTTCTGCGGTTCGCGAAGGCGTCTACACCCTCAGCGCGGAAATAGCCGGGGATGGTAGCGCTACGTCGGGTCCACTCGTTCTCGGACTGAAAAGTAAAACGGTAGACCTTATGCTCTACTCTGCAAGAACGGGCGAGTCGAACTCCTCGGCCGCACAACCTGAGTTTTTCGACGAGCCGCATTTCACCATCGCTGGCGTTACCGATACCACGAGTCTCGGCGGCCATGGTTCCGATACGATGGTGCGAAACCGAGAAGCGCTGGCACAGGCGACCGCATCATTGAAGAAGGAACCCCCGGGTAATACTGACGAGGTCGAGGCTGGACTGCATCACTCGCGGGCCGACGCAGACGAGAGACGGGGCGATCCTTTGGAGGCGGTTCACGAATATCAGCGTTCGGCCGAACTGAACCCGAGCGAATCGTATCTATTCGATTGGGGAACTGAACTGTTGGTGCACCATGCGGCTGAGCCCGCGGTTGAAGTTTTCACAAAAGGCAATCGTCTCTTCCCTCATTCTGTGCGGATGTTGGCCGGTCTGGGAGCGTCGTTGTACGCGCTGGGATCTTTCGATCAGGCGGCGCAGCGCCTCTGTGAAGCTTCCGACTTGGATCCCGACGATCCGAATCCCTACCTGTTCATGGGAAAAATGCAAGCTGTCGAGAGCACGCAGTCAGAAGCAATTGAGGAACGGCTGGCACGGTTTGTAAGACTTCAACCTCAGAATGCTTGGGCTAATTTTTATTACGCCGTTAGCCTTCAGAAACGGCGAAAGTCTCCCCAGGACGTCGGAAATCTCGGTCGAGCAACATCTCTGTTGCAGACGGCGGTCCATCTTGATCCGAAGCTCGGGCTCGCCTACCTGGAACTAGGGATTATTTATTCGGAGCAGAAGGATTTTCCGAAAGCTGTCTCCGCCTTGCAACGAGCGATCGAGGCAACTCCAGGTCTGGAAGAGGCACACTATCGACTGGCACAAGCCTACAAGCAGATGGGCGAGACCGCGAAAGCACATACCGAACTCCAACTGTACGAACAGATTTCGAAGGAAAAAACGCAGGAGATCGAACGCCAGCGGCACGAGCTCCAGCAATTTGTATATGAACTGAGAGATCGAGCCCTGCCTTCGCAGCAGTAACAGACTTATCGTTCACTGTGCAGCGGGCGTGGGCGCGCTCATTAATTTGACGAACATTCCGTAGAACTTTTCCAGATCCAAGTCCACTTGAATTTCGACCCGACCTGCAGCAAGCGCCGGCTTGTCCGTCTCAGTCCAGGTCAGCGTATTTCCGTACGCCGCTCCGCGATCAAGATCTACAGCCATGTAGCGAGTCTCCCGCTTGGTAATCAAAGTCGGATCGAGCCACGCCGCCGCTGCCAGTTCGTCCCACATGATGTCGGCTCCAGGAGAGTACAGGGCGAAGCGCGAGATATAACGGGCCAGCGGCGTCGCGCTCAATTCGATCTGCTTGACCAGGGCTGGCGTTAAACGAGTCTTGACGGAAATATCGGTCGGCGTACAGACGATTTTTTTCCAGGGAGCGCGCAGCACGATTTCCGCCGCCTCGGGATCAAACCAAAAATTAAACTCGTGCCGCGGATTGTTCGCGAACTCGGGGTTGTCTGTGTTCGGATTCAGGCTCCCACCCATGAACACCAGTTCCTGCGCCAGTTCGGGGAACTGTGGATCGATTGAGATCGCGAGCGCCAGATTCGTCATGGGTCCGCCCTCGTAGATTGTTACCTCGTGAGGATACTTGCGCACCATCCGGATCATAAAATGGGCGGCATCTTCGTCGCTAGGCTTGGTGGTGGGCGCGCCTTCGGGAAGGGCCGGCATCACGAAGGGCTCGTGCCACCACCGATCGTCCCATGCGCCAGCGTAAGCCACTTTCCCGTAAAGTTCCTGCCAAAGTTGGGCTTCGCCGCGGCGCCGCACCAAAGGAAAAACAGCTCCCGGCACGACGGGAATGTCGCTGCGGCCGATAATTTCCAGCAGGCGAAGCGTGTGCGCCACTTCTTCGTCGCGCCACTGGTCTCCGCTGACTACCGTCGCTCCCAGCACCTCCACCAGTGGAGACTGAACCAGCACCAGCAGCGTTTGCATATTGCTTCCGCCGGGGCCGGAGAAATCCTCGTTGATGATTATCTTGCGCCGGGTCGGCGCCGATCCGAAAGAATGGCCAAGCAGACTGACCAACAGTAATACCAGCGCGAGCTTGCGCGTGGGCCGCTTCATTGTTCCTCCGCAGATTTCTCGGCTGCAAAGATAAAAGATAATGGGCANNTGGGCAGACTGAGTCCAGTCTGCCCTGAGTTGAGACCACACTTCTGCCCGCCCTAGAAATTAAGTCTGAGAGCAAACTGGATCAGGCGCGGGTTATTTACCGTGTTATTGACCACTCCGAAACTAGAGGGAGTATTGATATCCTGTTCTCCGCTGTCGGCGTAACCGTTCATGTAGAACTGGGCATGGTTGAAGAGATTAAAGAACTCAGCCCGGAATTGCAGATTCGTTGCCTCGCGCCAAGGTAAAGGAAAGTCCTTGATGATGGAGAAATCCGTGTTGACAAACCGTGGGCCGTAAACCGGGGCGCGAGCGGCCGTACCGAGTTCTCCGGCCGGAGCCTGCGCGAACGCGCACCCATTGAACCAGGCTGACACCATGTGAACCTGGGCCGGAGCGATGCCCAGGAGCGCACTTCCCGGGATCGGCTGTCCGGCAAGGTATTGGCACTGGATATTTGGGTTATTCAGGACCACGCCGGGCTTCAGAGGATCACTTATTTGGTTGGGACGCTGGAAGGTGTTTCCGTTATAGGAAAAGTAGGTGCCTGACTCATCGGCGCTATCGACTACGAACAGCGGAAAACCGGAGGTTGCTCTCTCGATTACATCTACCTGCCAATGTCCGAGGATGGCGTTGGTGGTTCCGCTCCAGCTGCTGCCATACTTCTTGCCCTTGCCGAAGGGCAAGTCATAGAGGACACTGGCTGTAAAACTGTCGTTGAGGTTCAGTTGAGACAAGCCCCAATCGAGTTTCGCGGTGCCGGGCAGCGGGTAATAGAGCGCGCCGGGGTTGGTGCCCAAGCCATCCGTCAGGCCGGTATCAAAGTTGCGGGAATAGGTATAACCGATCAGCGCGTAGATGCCATGCCTCGCGCTCTTGGTTTCGGCCTTGACTTGAAGAGAATCATAGCGGGCCGCGCCGATGCTGTTATTGGTATCGACGGCTTGGTACGCTCCTCCGCCAGGCTGGTTCACTGTGTAAGGGAAGTATCCGAAGTCGCAGCCCAGAGTGTAGCCTGGAACGGTAGATGCGCCATTGCCCGGGCAGGCGCTGGGTGAATTCAAATTCTCGTTTAACTGGCCTACCAGAACGTGCGCGGTGCGGGAGCCGGCATAGCCCACCGTCAGCACAACATTCCCGGGCATCTGACGCTCTACGTTCAGATTGAATTGCTGAATGATCCCCTGTTTGAAGTTGCGGTTCTCCGACTGAATGGTTCCGGTGTAGAGTAGAGGATTCACCGGCGAGTTCAAGACCGCGCCGCCCGGCACGGGCGTTGAGGAAGGGGTGCCAGCCGTGACCAGGAAGCCATCCGTCAGCGAACCCACGGCACTGCCATAGGCGAAGCAAAAAGTGCAGGGATCGACTTCCGCATAATA
The DNA here is from genome assembly GCA_003164855.1 of Acidobacteriaceae bacterium. Lineage (GTDB taxonomy): Bacteria > Acidobacteriota > Terriglobia > Terriglobales > Acidobacteriaceae > Sulfotelmatobacter. The sequence goes on along the minus strand of PLUI01000147.1, from coordinate 6,616 downwards.
CGGCGGATTCTGCCACAGACCCTGTCCACCCTGATTCCACGCCGAATCGTGAACGATGCCATAGCCGCCGCGAATGGAGGTTTTCTCGCTACCGTTGGGCTTCCAGGCGAATCCAATGCGCGGTTCTAGTGCAGTTTTGTCAAATTGGATACCCACTCGTCCATCGGTGGTGACACAAGTGGTGCACCCACCGATTCCCGGGCTGCCCTTCGGTACGTACCACGTGAGGTTCTGAACGTCGAAATTTGCCTGCCGATTGGCCTCCTCGGTTTCCGGCGTTGCCAGCGCCCATGCGAAGCCAAGGTTCAAGGTCAAATTGCTGCTTACCCTCCAATTGTCCTGTACGAAGGGACGAAACAGTTTCCAGCGGCGGCCCGTGGTCGCTCCCAAAAATGTCTGATCGTGGGCGGCAAAAACACCCATTCCACCCAGCAATACATCGGCCACGTCGTCGCCGGTTTCGTCGCCGGTTTCTACCGCAAAACCATCCTGGAATGCATTATTTCTAACGTTCATTTCCTCGGCGCGAAACACAAGTCCAGTTCGGATCTCATGTTTTCCGCGAATCACATCGAGCGTATCGGAAAGCGAATAAACGTTGGTCCCGCCCTGGTAGGGCGCGTATCCACGATCACCGACAGAAAAGTACGCGGACATATCGAACGAGGTCATGCCACAGCTCTCGCACTCCTGCGGTGCCTGATTCAGGCTTGCGGGATAGCCGGTTGCGTAATCGCACGAGCTGGCGAGGTCCGCACCCGGGATGCCCAGGAGCGCCGCTTCGCACGACCCCGTGCCGTACGAGAGAATGTGGTTGAAAATCCGGTTGTACCCGGCAGTGAACTGGTTAATCATGTTCGGGGAGAAAACGTGGGTTTCACTCACCACTGCATTCCGCCCGTGATTTTCAATGTGTTGGTTGCTGCCAAAGGCGTTGGCTTCCGACCACGTCGGCGAGCCTCCGGGAACAAAGTTCGTGGCCTGATCGTAGCTGAAGCGGCCGTAGATAGAATCCTTGCTGGAAAAATTGTGATCCAGCCGTACGTCCCAAGTCCCTTCGTTGAGCTTCCTCGTCGGTTGGTTTTCGTAGTTGAATCCACCGGCGGGGTTGGCATTGGGCGCTGGATAAAGCTGAACTACCTTTGCACCAATGGGATTCACCAGTGCGCCGGGTATTGTGGCGCACGGTGTGCCGGCAGTCTGGCTTCCGTTGGCTAGATTTACCGGCTCGGGTAAGTTGGTGGCACCTATACATTGAAAGGGCATTCCCGAGTAAGGATTTATAGGCGTGATGTCCAGCGGATCGCTACTGAAATCGTAGTCCCCGGCTGCGTCGAAGGGCGTCGTCATTCCAGTTGTCGGAACGAATCCTGTGAACGGCACGCCCTCACGCTGCATTTTGGCCTGATAATCGAGAAAGAAAAACGTTTTGTTCTTCTGGATGGGGCCGCCCAGCGAACCTCCAAACTGATTCAAGTTGAATTTTTGCTTAGACGAAAAGAAATAACGAGTGGCATCCAGGTCTGTGTTGCGGAAGAACTCAAACAGCGAGCCGTGCCACTGGTTTGATCCCGATTTCGTGGTCACCAATACTGTGGGACCCGCGCGCTCTCCGTATTCGGCGGAGTAGTTGTAGGTCAATACCTTAAATTCCTGGATGTCGTCGATCGAAGAGAAAATCGCAATTCCGCCCTCATCCAGCTGGTTGTTGTCGTTGCCATCAAGCAGCCAGTCGGTTTCCTGTTCGCGCGAACCGCCGGAGGAAAGCGAAAAAGATCCGCGCGTAGCAGCCTCGCTGCTGGCGGCGCTGGTGAAGAAGCTGACGGGGCTGGTCGATGAGGTTGTGCCCGGGGTGAGCGTGGCCAGTTGAACGAAGTTGCGGCCGTTTAGCGGAAGGTCGGCGACTTGCTCCGACGTGATTACCTGGCCAAGAGTTGCGTTCGCAGTTTCCACGGCTACTTCGGTTGCATTTACTTCCACAGTCGAGGTCACCGACGCGGGCGCGAGGGCGAAATCCACTTCGCGATGCTCATCGACCTGCAGCCGGATATCCTTCTGTTCGTTGGTTTGGAAGCCTTGCGACTCCACCCGAATCGTGTAATGCGCTACCGGCAGCAAGGGGACCAGATAGTGACCGAAGTCGTCGGTTCTTGCGTCGCGGGAAAGGCCTGTATCCTGCGAGGTCACCTTCACCGTCGCACCAGAGATTACTGCGCCCGCCTTGTCCGAAACGGTGCCGGAAAAACTGCCCGTGGCCTGCCCGTGCAGGTGCGGACAAACCAAGAACACAAGCGAACAGAAAACTGCTGCCAGCAGCGCCCTCTTATCCAGCATCAAAACTCCTTGTCGGCGGCCCCACACCGAATGGAATAGAGACTCTTCCGCAGGTGAAAAGTTTGCAGGTCTTGGACCGTAGAAAGGCCTTATAAATGGCAAGTACTTACGAAGTCAAGAATTTTCGGCACTGGGGCGGGTCACTTCTCCACCAAATTTCCGAACTGGCACACCAGAATTTCCGCAGCATGTTTATTAAAAGCTAGCAAACACACTTATTGCCCGGAACGGCCAGCCCATTGCGCATCGAAGCGCTGGCGATCATAGAAAGATTTTTGAGTTCCCACCCCTGTGGTCGAGAGTCCGGCATACAAATTGGCGCGCCGCACGGCCTCTAGTTCCGGCAAGCCTTCCGCGAGAAACACGGCAAAGCTGCCGATGAATGCGTCGCCCGCGCCGGTGCTGTCGATGGCTTTGAGCGGAAACGCGGGAACGTGTTGGCTTAAGTCACGCCCTGCGAGGAGCGATCCTTTGGATCCCAGGGTAATAATGACGCGGCGAATTCCATCTCCCACCAATTTTGCCGCGCATCTTTTCGCGTCGTCGATATTTCGCACCGCAATCCCCGTGATGGTTTCGGCTTCACTCTCATTGGGAACGAAATAGTCTAGGCCGGTCAGTTCGCGCATGTCTACCGGCTGCCCCGGAGCTGGATTTAGGATGCATCGAATTTCGTGCTTTCGCGCGAATGCGATTGTGTAGTAAACCGTTGCTAGAGGAATTTCAAACTGGAGCACGATGCAGTCTGCGGCTTTTAACATATCGGCCGCTGCATCCACATCGGCGGGGTTCAACGCGTCGTTCGCTCCCTTCACTACGAGGATGCGGTTTTGTCCGTCGGGCTCGACGAAGATGGGCGCGACCCCACTGGATAAGCCTTCCACCTGCTTGACGTGGCTGGTGTCGATACCTAACTTCTGGAAGTTCTCGACGGTGGCGGGGCCGAAAAGATCGCTGCCCACGCGCGCCACCATAAATACATCCGCCCCACAAAGACGGGCAGCGACCGCCTGATTCGCACCCTTTCCGCCAAATCCCAGATCGAATCTCTGGCCGAAAATGGTTTCTCCGGGCTTCGGAAACCGGTCTGCGAACGTGGTTAGATCGATGTTGGCACTGCCAACTACCGCAACTCGAGGTCGACGAGCCATGGTTGTTCAAAGAATCTTGCGACCGGCGAGTTTATTTGGCGTCGTTGATTGTGTCAATGGACATTGCGGCAACTAGCGGATCTATTCACCGTAAGGAACCCAGATGTTCTTCACTTGAGTGGCGTGTTGCAAAAACCACCGGCCTTCGCCTTGCTTCGGGTCAAACCAGTCGATGGCGCGACCTTCGTTGNNTCCGAGAAACACCAGATCGCATCCACGTCGTCATGTTCGGCAATAGTCTTGAGGAGTTGAGAGCTTTATCCGGTGACGGTGTTGACGGCGCCATCCGGCAAATCACTTGTGTCGAAGACCTGATAGAGATCTCCGACGATAAGCGGATACGCTTCCGAGGGGACAACGATTGCAGTATTGCCACTCGACAAAACGGGGAGGAGAAGAGACACCAAACCCAAAAGCGGTGCATCGTTCGGACAAATGATTCCAATCGTACCGATCGGCTCATTCATAGCGATGGCGATGGTTCGGGATGGCGGATTGTGTACCGCACCTTCGAACTTATCGGCCCACGCCGCATAGGAGAAAATTCGCTCGATGCTGGCTCCCACTTCCCTGGCTGCCCGCGTTTCGCCCACGACTGCCGCCAAGCGGCGAGAGATTTCTTCCTGACGCAGAGAAAGGTTTTCCGCCATGTAATAAAGAACCTGCGCGCGATTGTGAGCGGTGGTCTTAGCCCACCCCGCCGCTTTGCGCGCGGCTTCGACAGCGTTACGAATATCCTTTCGATTTCCGAGCGGCGCCTCCCCCAGCAGTTCGCCGCGCTGGCCGCGCACCTCAAAGCTGTAGCCAGAATCGGGTCTTGCCTGCTTTCCCCCGATGTAGAGTTTTACTGTACGGTCGATTGCTGGATCTCGCCGGTGTTCCTCGGTTGAGGCTTCGGGTTTCCGCTCTCCTGCGGAAAGCACCGGAGCGCGCTTGAACCATGACGGTTCGAGATATTCAAGCAAGCCTTCTCGTCCTCCCTCGCGTCCGTAACCGCTCTCGCGATAGCCGCCGAACCCACACGCGGCGTCGAACATATTCGTGCAGTTCACCCACACCACGCCTGCCTTGATCTGCGCCGCCACTTGCAGAGATACGTTGATACTCTCGCTCCACACACACGCCGCCAGGCCGTAGACGGTGTTGTTGGCGAGCTCTACCGCCTCGGCTGGCGTTCGAAATGTCATGGCGACGAGTACGGGACCGAAAATCTCCTGCTGTGCAACCACTGACGTGGGATGCACGTTGCTTAGCAACGTAGGAAGAAAGTAAAGTCCTCGCGATGGCATTTCAATTTGCGGCTGCCAACAACTTGCACCGTCCGCAATTCCCTGGTCAACGAGACGACGAATGCGCTCCAGTTGAACGGGGGCGACGATGGCGCCGATGTCGATGGCTTTATCCAGCGGCGACCCCACGCGAAGACTGCTCATGCGATTGCGAATCTTTTCTATGAGCGTTTCGGTGATGCTTTCCTGCATCAGCAGACGAGAGCCGGCGCAGCAAACTTGTCCCTGGTTCAGCCAGATTCCATCGACCAAGCCCTCCACTGCACTGTCGAGATCGGCATCCTCAAAAACAACAAAGGGAGATTTTCCACCAAGCTCCAGTGAAAGCCGCTTGTGACTCTGTGCCGTGGCGCGACGGATGGAGCGCCCAACCTCAGTCGATCCAGTGAACGCAATTTTGTCGACGCCGGTATGTTTTACCAGCGCCTCGCCAGTGGAACCATCTCCAGTTACGATGTTGACGACGCCCCGCGGCAGGCCAATCTCCTGGCAAATCTCGGCAAACGCAAGTGCGGTTAGCGGCGTGAACTCAGCGGGCTTGAGCACAACGGTATTTCCTGTCGCAATTGCCGGCGCAATTTTCCATGCCAGCATCAGCAGCGGGAAATTCCACGGGATGATCTGCCCGACAACCCCGCAAGCGGTGTAGCCTGGAAACTCAGCGTCTAATAGCTGCGCCCATCCGGCGTGATAGTAGAAGTGGCGAGCGACGAGCGGAATGTCAATGTCGCGGCTCTCGCGAATTGGTTTGCCATTGTCGATTGTTTCCAGCACCGCGAGCCGGCGTGAATGCCGCTGAACGGCTCGAGCCATCGCGTACAAATGCCGAGCTCGCGCATGCGGCGCGAGAGATTGCCATTGTGGAAACGCATTTCGCGCAGCCTGGACAGCAGCGTCGATATCTGCGGCCGATCCCTGCGCGACCTCTGCAATCTTTTCTCCCGTAGCAGGATCGGTGGTATCGAAGAATGCGCCCTCGACTGGCTGCCGCCATTCGCCATCGATGAAGTGACCGAAGCGTCGCTTATGCCCGTCGAGCCACAGCAGCGCATCCTTCGGGTCCTCGGGAGCCGGGCCATATTCCATGGTGAGGAACTTCTCAGCTATGCTCATTTGAATGGTTACGCTCCCTCGCTCGCCCACTATGCAATCGGATGGCGGTAGTCTGCCGAATACCGCCCAGTCGCGTAGTGTTCCAGTTGCCGTTCAATGTCATTCAAGAGCCCGCTCGCCCCGAAACGAAAAAGCTCAGCCTTCATCCAATCTGTTCCCAGTTCTTCTTTCATCAGCGCCAGCCATTCCGTGGATTGCTTCGCGGTACGAATCCCGCCGGCCGGTTTGAAGCCAACAGCCATCCCCGTTTCCTGCGCATATTCGCGAATAGCGCGCGTCATCACAAACCCAACGGGAAGGGTGGCGTTGATAGATTCTTTGCCGGTTGAAGTCTTGATGAAGTCCGCGCCTGCCATCATCGCCACAAAGCTGGCGCGGGCCACGTTGCGCAGTGTGAGCAAGTCGCCCGTACCCAGGATCGCTTTCATGTGGCAATGTCCGGACGCCCGCTTGAATTCGGCAACCTCGTCATACAGTTCCTGCCATTTTCCACCGAAGACGTGGGCACGCGTGATTACGATGTCGATTTCATCCGCTCCTGCTTCCACCGAGCGGCGAATCTCTGCCACACGTTCCTCCACGGGGGACAGGCCTGCCGGAAATCCGGCCGAGACCGCGGCCACTCGAACGCCACTGCCCGCGAGCGCCCGGACCGCAGTTTCAACGAAGCGGTGGTAAACGCAAACCGCCGCCACCTTGATTCCAAGTTCCGCGATCTGCAAGCGCTTT
>PLUI01000139.1 GCA_003164855.1 Acidobacteriaceae bacterium | reverse complement strand
ATTGCAACCACGGTAAAACTGGCGCGCGCATTGTGGATTGTCCCTCTCTCGGTGGCGACGGCTATGGTGCGCGGCGCCAAGGCGAAGATTCAGTGGCCGTGGTTCATCGGCATGTTCTGCCTCGCGGCGGTGTGCAACACTTATTTCCCCTCTGGAGCGCACGCCTACGCTATCGCGGTACGAGTCGCCAAAATTGGATTAACCGCTACTCTGTTCCTGATCGGCAGCGGGATCTCGGTGGCAACAGTCAAACAAGTTGGACCTCGGCCACTGCTGCAGGGAATTATCCTGTGGCTGCTGGTTTCCGTGGGATCGCTATGGCTAATTCGCATCGGATGGATTGCGCTGTGAAGCAAAAAAGAAAAAACTCGCCAAAGCGTGGCAGGATCAAGCGTTCGAACGAAGCGTCTCCCGATCAATCGTCTAAGATGCGGATGCGCATCGAAGCTGCCATTCGACGTATTCCCCAGGGTAAAGTTTCGACGTACGGAGCGGTTGCACGCGCGGCGGGATTTGCTGGCGCGGCACGGCAGGTTGCGAAAATATTGCATCGCGGTTTCGAACTGCCCTGGCAGCGCGTGTTAGGCGCGGGCGGAGAAATCAAGCTGCGCGGCGATTCTGCTATCGAGCAGCGGCTGCGGCTGGAAGCCGAAGGCGTACGCTTCCGCGGGCGGAAGGTGGATATGAAACAGTGTGAGTTTAAATTCACGCGAGCGAGCGTGGCGAAGAAGCGCTGAAACAGGGCTAAGTTCCTTCACTGCGGGCCACTACTTCTTGAACTGCTCGTCGATCTCGACCTGATATCCCGTGACCATCTTGTTGGTTTCGTTCGCCATGCCGACAACTGCCATTAACTCCTTGAACATGGCATCGGTCATGCCTTTTTTCTGTGCCGAGACGGTATGCGACGCGATGCAATAATGGCATTGATTGGTAACGCTGACGGCCACATAAATCATTTCCTTGGTCAACGGATCGAGCGCGCCCGGAGCCATAATTTGCTTGATGTCTTCCCACGTGCGTTTCAGCGTAGCGGGATCGTGCGCGATCGCCTTCCAGAAATTGTTGATCCAGTCGGTTTTGCGCGTGGCCATGATGTCGTCGTAAACGGCGCGTACTTCAGGGCTGGCGTCTTTGTATTCGATGAGTCCGAGTGTTGCCATGAGTTCTCCATCACTGCAGTAATTTCACCACAGAGTCACAGAGTCACAGAGAAAGGCAACGCTCTTTTAAGAAGGCTCTTCTCTGTGTCTCTGTGGTGAGTAAGATTTCCGGACATGGCTACTTCGGCAGTTCTCCGCTCAGCAATTTTTCCAATGCCGCGGCGGGGCAGCGTACTCCTACATAGAACTGGCCAAACAGCGCGTACACGGCGCTGACGTGATCGAAGCGCATCTCGTAAATTAATTTCTTGAAGACCAGCGGGTCGTCGGCAAACAGGTCGACGCCCCACTCCCAATCATCGAAGCCAATTGAGCCGGTGATGATCTGCTTCACTTCACCCGCGTAGCGGCGGCCCACAAGACCATGTTCACTCATCTGCCGGGCGCGTTCCTCGATGGGAAGCGTGTACCAATTCTTATCTTCACCGCGCCGCCGGTCCATGGGATAAAAGCAGAGGTAACGGTTCGGCGGAATCTCAGGGAACAGCCGCGGATGCATCGCCTCACGATGCCGGCCAAGTTTGCATTCGATCTCAGCCTTCCACTGGTCGGAGTGCGGTTGGATGCCTTGCGCGGTGAGTTCTTTATAAATCTTCAGCGTGGAGTCATACAGCCCGAGTTCAATGATGGAAAGATAAGACGATGTGGGCTCAAGGTATTCACTCAGGCGCAATCCGGCCAGGTCCAGTTCCGCCTGGTTGAGCTCGGCAAACGAATTGCGGAAGTGCAGGAGCATCAGATCCCCCTTGTGACCGATCAAGGAAAAAAGCGCGGATTGCCCCTGGGGTCTTTGTTCCATTTCGCCCAATACTGCCGCGGCTTCCTGAGCGATTGTCGACCTTGTTCCGTCGGCCAGCGCTCGCCAGGCCGTCCTGCGGAACCGCATCATTTGGTGCAGCACACTGTAACCCTCGGTAGTGAGCGGCACCTCAGGAGTCTCTGCCGATGGGGCTTGCGGACGGACGTGAGGAGTAGTGGTCGTTGTCATGGGGTTCTCAGGATGTGTGCTCATCTTTTTCCATCCCCTATTGTACGCAAGAGTAACAGCACCAGCGAATCTACGATTTACAATCATCCTGGGATTTACAATCTGGCATTCATAGGCAACGTCATGCGAAGACTCATTTTAATAGTTGTTCCTGTTTTGTCCCTGACGCTTTCGCTCGCGGCGCAAAATAAGCGCCTATGGGTTTTGCGCGCGCCTGGCGAGGCAGGGGAGTACGATCCCGCAACCTTCGGGGAGAAGCAGGCGGTGAAGATTCCTCCGGAAGCGGTTGCGGCGCCGTTGAGATTCTCGATCAATCATCTTGGGCAAATGTGGTTTGCCCCGCTTGCGGTTTTGCCGCTCGCAGATAGCGACCTCTCGGCCGAGCGAAAGATGTGGTTCTGGAATGGCCGTACGGCTACCACGCTGACGCGCGACGTCTCGCGGAGCACCTCCACAACCGGATCAAACCTGGCTATCACTGAGTCGGCGCCGGCGCCATTTCTCTCGGAGGATGGCACGCACCTGTACTGGTTCTCGAACCAGGCACGCCGGCTGCAGCGCGATGGTGTGGATCTTTCCATCAAGACGACCTGGACAAGCTGGCGGACCGACCTCGCCGGAGCGAACCGTGAGGATCTTGCCTCGATCACGTTGCCCGAGTGTTCGTGCCCGACCGGAGCCTGCGAAGAATCCTGCCCTTCCGCCGATGCGTGGGTTCCGGACGAAGGAGTGGGGAGCTTTTTTCTGTTAACCCTGTTTGTGGAGGGACAGACACAAGCGACTTATGAATCGACGTCCGTCTATCAAGAGAGCGCGGGCAAATGGACAGCGACGCCTCTCGAATCACCGTTGCGGCAAGTCCTGGACGCAGCGAATGCCGGGGAAATCCTTGAAGCAGTTCCGGACACGGGCTGCTGCGGATGGTCCAATGAGAGCGATGATCAGACCCTGCTGCATCTTCACGGCAAAACATTAACCATGTTCGATGAACGGTCCACCTACCAGAATCCGGACTACGATGTGAGCTTCTACACAGAAAACGGCAAGCTGTCCCCCGGCCTTGGATCAGTGGCCTTGGCAATTGTTGCCACCGCTAAGCCGAACACACCAATCCAACTGGCCGACGAGGGGCAAGCGAACCCTGAAGAGTCGCAGCGCATTCGCAAGGCTTTGCTGGATCTACCGGCAGTTGAGGTAAAGAGCGTTGAGGATTCTCCGCGTCAGCTCGCGTTTCTGCCGCATGCCACGCTGGTCGGCTGGATCAGCGACAAAGAAATCCTCATCGTAGAGGATCATGTGCTGGTGGCGTACAACATTGCGAGTGGGAGCCGCCGAAAATCAAATGTTCACGTGGAAGATTTCGAGCATGTCTTTCTGCGCTGAACAGCTCTCGACGTCTCGCGAAATTGCGACCGGTCTCCCAGCCTTTAAAGACACCTTGTTAAAGACCAACGTGATGGCGTTCATTGACTTGCCGGCCCTACCGACGTAGGATTTTTTCCACGTGATCGGGCGGACTATTTCGCACTACCGCATTATCGAGAAAGTCGGCGGCGGCGGGATGGGTGTGGTCTACAAAGCGGAAGACTCGCGCCTGCATCGTTTTGTCGCGCTCAAATTCCTGCCCGATAAGGTTGCCGGCGACCCGCATGCGCTGGCCCGTTTTGAACGCGAAGCTCAGGCCGCCTCCGCACTGAACCATCCAAATATTTGCACGATTTACGACATTGGCGAGCAGGACGGGCAAGCCTTCATCGCCATGGAGTTTCTGGATGGCCTGCCCCTGAAGCACCGCATCGCGGGCCGCCCACTGGACATAAAAACCCTATTGTCCCTGGCAGTCGAAATCGCCGACGCTCTCGACGCCGCTCATACCCACGGCATCATCCATCGCGATATTAACCCGGTAAATATTTTTGTCACCAAACGCGGTCACGCCAAGATCCTCGACTTCGGTCTCGCCAAGCTTACCGAGGGTGATGAGGCGGTGCTTAGTGGGAATACTTTCGGGGAAGTGACGCAATCGCCCATTGATCCGGCGCGCCCGGGCTTCGCCTTAGGAACCATCCCTTACATGTCGCCGGAGCAGGCTCTGGGCCGGCCGCTGGATTCCCGCACCGACCTTTTCTCTTTCGGCGTCGTCCTCTATGAGATGGCGACCGGAGTTCTGCCTTTTACGGGACAGACAACCGCCGCATTCTTCGACTCGCTGATTCATAGCGCGCCGGAGTGGCCGTTGCGATTTTCCTCCGCCGTCCCAGCCGAACTTGAACGCATTGTGAAGAAGGCTCTGGAGAAAGACCCAGGGGACCGTTATCAAAGCGCGGCCGAGCTGCGCGCAGATCTGCAGCGATTGCGCCGCGAGGTCGAATCCGGGCAAGCCTTGACCGCCGCGCCCGCCGCGCAGCCCGTTCCCGATTCCAAAGACAGAATCCGCGCCCTGTTCGCCACGGCTCACACTGCTGCGCCTCAACTCAAGACAAGTAAGGTGCCGTGGCTGGTCGCAGGCGGCGTGGTTGCGCTCGCAACCCTGGCTGCAGTAATTTTGCTCCTGAGGCCGTCAGCATCACCGCCCACCGTGATCTCGTCGTTGCAGATTACAAGCGACGGAACTTCAAAGCGTTCCCTGGTCACGGATGGAACTCGCCTGTACTTTTCCGAATACGTGAGCGGCCACTCGGTGTTAATGCAGGTTTCCACTTCCGGAGGAGAAACCGCACCTCTCCCGATCTCGCTGGCGAGTGCCGATGTTTATGATTTCTTTCCCGGCCGTTCTGAACTACTAGTGAAAGGCTCAGCGGAAGGTTCCGACACGGAATGGCCGGTTTGGATATTGCCGCTACCCGCGGGCTCTCTCCGCCCCGTGGGAAACATCCTCGCGCACGCGGCGGCTTGGGTTCCCGGCGGCCAACGCATCGTGTACGCTACCAAATCAAGGTTATACGTTTGCAACGCGGATGGCACCGATTCGCATGAACTTGTCACGGTGACAGGAATCCCGTTCGCACCTCGATTTTCTCCCGACGGCCGCCGCTTGCGCTTCACCATCCGTGACCCCAACCAGCGAACCTCTTCCTTGTGGGAAGTTTCGCCGGACGGAAAAGGTTTGCATGCGGTGTTGCCGGAGTGGAACAAGCCCGCGCAAGAGTTTGGCGGGACTTGGACTCCGGACGGAGAATACTTCCTGTTCGAATCCACTCACGACCACACGCAGGACATCTGGTCTATTCGCGAGGATTCGTCATGGTTGCGCAAATGGTTTCGCAAATCCCACACGGAACCCAAGCAGCTGACCGTAAGTCCGCTCATGTTCAGTAATCCCACTCCGAGCCCGGATGGGAAAAAGCTATTCGTCATCGGCCAACAGCGCCGTTTCGATTTGATCCGGCTGGATGGCAAGTCGCAACAATTCTCCATCGATCTTCCGGGAGTGTCCGCGGGCGAGGCCGATCTCACGCGCGACGGCGAGTGGGTCACCTACGTGTCGCATCCCGATCTCACGCTGTGGCGCAGCAAGCCGGACGGAACTTCACGCCAGCAGCTCACGTATGCGCCGATCCTCGCGCACATGCCGCGCTGGTCGCCGGATGGAACTCAGATCGCATTCATGGCATCGCGTCCCGGAAAGCCGTGGAAGATTTTCGTTATACCATCTGATGGTGGAACGCCACATGAAGTGACCGCCGGGGACCGCAACCAGGGCGATCCCACCTGGACGCCCCAAGGGGATGCGATTGTTTTCGCGGGAATGCCCTGGCTGGAGTATGGAAATGCGACCGGGCCCAACATCCACATAGCCGATGTGACAACATCGCAAGTCTCGGATGTTCCGGATTCGCAAAACCTTTTCAGTCCCCGCTGTTCGCAGGACGGGCACTACGTAGCGGCGCTCTCCGCCGACTCGACCGGGCTGATGCTCTATGACACCGAAAAAAAGAATTGGCGGCAGCTCGCCGTCTCCCGCTTTGCTTTCGAAAACTGGTCAAACGATGGAAGGTTTATTTATGCGGAAGACTATCCCGATAAAACTGACGACATTGTGCGGGTGAATGTAGCCAACGGCAAAGTGGAACGCTTACTCAGCCTGAAGGAAGTTCCGCGTGGTTTCGATCCCTGGGAGTTCTGGGTCGGCCTTGCGCCAGATGACTCGCCGCTGCTGATGCGGGACAAAAGCACACAGGAAATCTACAGTTTGGATGTGCGCTTCCCGTAAAGTTGAGGTGAACTTAGAAATTGGATCGCAATTCCAACCCAGGCTGCATCCCAGTTCAGATGAATCGCAAGGCGGAATCTTTCCCTGAACTTTTTTGCCATCTGAAGCCTCGTGAAGCCGGTCAGGCTTGTGCGGATATGCCTACTCCGCCGCGACCTCCCATCTGAACGGCTAGAGAGGTTTGACAAAGTGGAACGGTTGCTCGCATGCTCGTCCCGCTACCATCGGATTCTATTTCCAGACTGCCGTCCAGTTCGTGCAATCTCTCGCGCATCCCAGCCAACCCAACGCCGGTCTCGGCACTCACACCGCTCAGCAACTGCAAGCGCTCTTCGGTTATACCTTTCCCAAAATCTCGTACCTCCAGAACCACGGCTTCGGCTTCATGTTGAAAACGGATGCTCGCCTCCGAAGCTCCGGAGTGGCGAAGCACGTTGGTTAAGCTTTCCTGTAACACACGGAATAGAGCGATCTCCACCCTTTTCGGTAAGCGTGCACGCGAGTTCGCAATCTCCGCTTTTACGTTAATTCCGCTTCGCTTGGCGAATCCTTCAATAAACCACTCGGCCGCGCACGCAAAACCCACCTCGTCCAATAATGGCGGATGCAGCAGGTACGACATGGTTCGAATTTCTTCCAGTGCCTGATCCGTCAAGTGCGCAACGTCGGAAAGAAGCGCCAGCCTCGCCGGTTCTGCCTTGCAATCCTCTTGAAGGAGAGAAACGCTTATTTTCAGTGCGGTTAGTGTTTGGCCAGTGCTGTCGTGCAGGTCGCGGGCTATCTTTCGCCTCTCTTCATCCTGGACCTTAAGCAGACGCTGAGAAAGTTTCTGCAGCTCGGCTGTGCGTTCCAGAATCAACGTTTCAAGTTCGGAGTGCGTGTGCGACAGCTTCAGGTGCTTTGACAGAATCCACATAAGTCCTCCTTAAGGGAGCGGTTAGGGGAGACAATCAGGATCTCTAGTGCAAGTGTGTGATTGTCCCATTGTGGGATTCAGAAGTCTGATCAATATTGAACACGCCCCTGTAGAAGGTATGTCTTGCCGATACCTACACATACGGGCCGGAAATCATGAATAAAGCTTGGACGGAGGCTACGCCGGTGAATCGGAGTGCAACTGCTGAATTTATTTTCACGGGTGTATAAAAGTGAACACTCGGGGAAGCCACCAGCAGGTATTGTGTTTCAGTTCCCGAATCGGAACGCGATCATGGGTTAGTGCCGGGAAAACCGACGTTCAGACCCTCACGACCGCAGTTACTTCACTGTTACTTGGGCCGAACTCACCAGGTTCGGCCTTTTTTATTTCGGCGAATGTGAGCATTACAGACCACCTTTAAGCTTCCCTAGTCCGCCATAATTGACAGTGACACAGTCTCCAGTTAGGACGGCCTTTGCTAAACCAGGTTACGACCGCAAAAAGAAAAAAAGACTTCAATCCCCACATCTTTCTCTCCACCATTGGGAAGGGTAGGGATATGTTGTCTTTTCAAAAGAAAAATACGATATTCGCGCAAGGCGATTCGACCGACGGACTGTTTTTCATCCAGGAAGGGAAGGTGCAACTCACCGTCGTGTCGGAGGCTGGGAAAGAAGCGACTCTTGGCATTTTGAGCGAAGGAGATTTCTTTGGCGAAGGCGGTCTTGCCGGCCAGCCCCTCCGCATGTCCTCTGCAGTTGCAATGACAGACTGTGTTCTGCTGCATGTTGGGAAGAAGGCAATGATGCATGCCATGAGCGTGCAACCAAAATTGTCGGCCATGTTTGTCAAATACCTGCTGAAGCGGAACATCCGGTATCAGGATGATTTGGTCGACCAACTTTTCAATTCGAGCGAAAAGCGGCTGGCGCGAGTTCTTCTGTTGATGGCGCAGTTCGGCAAAGAAGGAGTATCCGAAATGTCGGTCCCGAGATTGAGTCAGGAGACTCTGGCCGAAATGGTGGGAACCACACGTTCGCGGGTCAGCTTCTTCATGAACCGATTCAGAAAGCTCGGCTTTATCAATTACGACGCCGGAGATAACTTACATGTCCACAGTTCGCTCCTAAACGTCGTTCTTCACGACGATGACGGAGAGACCGCGACTTTGGTGTCCAAGAATCCAAATGCCCGCGCCAATAAGGCTCCGGAACCGCCTCCAGAGCGCGGCGGGCTCCCTGACAAAGATCGTGCCAAAAGGCCCTCCCTTCCCGGCCTTGAACGCCGCGGTAAGTGAGTGCGTAGCCGCCTCCTTTAGCGCGGTAATATTTTACTGAGGAAACCAGGGCATTTCACTAGCTAAGAATTGCTGAGACAGTCATCTGATCTCGATCTGCTCCTGCCCCTCCCCGCGCGATAAATCATCCACCCGAGCAAGTTTGCCCCCAGCACAACTGTCACGATCTTCACCGAATAAGCCCACGAACTTTCCACGTCAACAATAGGAAAAATCGAGAGCACGACGTAAAGCAGCGTCATCAGAAACCCCGAGAGAGCCGCGGCGCGCAGCCATAATCCCGGACGCAGTCCTCGCTCTTTCGGCGACAGGAACGGGATAGCGAACAGCGCCAGATAAGCGATGGCGTAGAACGTGAAGCCCCAGGTCAGCAAAAGTTCATAAGCTTCCTGCGGGCCGACTCCGATTAACGCAACCACGCTGCCGGCCAGCGTGATTGCTCCCAGAAACAGAATTGAATTGACCGGAGTCTTGTACCGGGGGTGCAACCTGGTAAACCAGTCGGGCACAAGTTTGTCCCAACCCGCTACCATGGGCAGCCGCGCACTGGCGCTGAAGTAGACGCTGAAAGATGTAGGGTAGTTCACGAAAAGCAGAACAATCGCCAACGGCACAATGAAGCCCGCGAACCCGAAGCCGCGCAACCCCAGGCGGAGAGCCTGGGGGATGGGGCCAACCACGTCCACCGCGTCGCGAGAAACGAACGCAAGTATCGAACTGGTGGCGAAGATGTAGATGAGCGCGATGAAAGGCGCCGTTATCAGGACCGAGCGAGTGAGATTCCGCGCCGGATTGCGGCACTCTCCCGCAAAAATTGCGACATACTCGAAGCCGCTCAACGCGCCGAACATCATCTTGGCGAACACGCTGAGACTAAAGACCGTCAGCGGCGGCATGGCCAGCCGAAGGGGGTGATATTCCGGAAGTGTTCCGCGCAACCGGTTGAGCAGCGGAGTAGCGATGAGCAGCGCGAGCGTGATTAGGGTAGCGATGCTGCCCGCGTTGCTCAGCCACTTGCCGATGCGCAGCCCGAGAGCGGCCATCAACATCATCGCAAGAATCAGCCCGAAGGAAACGGCGAGGATCAGCCACCTGCTGGAGGCGATCCATGCGGCGGCGGGACCCAGAGCGTACGCCACAAAAGTCGTGGTCACCAGCCCGATCACTGCCACGTACAACATCACAAAGAGCCACAGATTCCACGCCACTAAGAATCCGATCTGATCGCCGAACGCCAGCCGGGCCCACTCGTACAGACCCCCTTCCAGCGGCATCAGCCGATTGAGATGAGCGACCACCATCGCGAGCGGGATGAAGAACAGAACGAAGGCAACCAGCCAGAAAACCACATGCGCGGGCCCAGCCTTGGCAGCGGTACCGAAGAAATCCAGCACAATGACAAGCAGAACTTGCGCCAATACGAGGTCGAACAGCCCAAGTTCTTTGCGNNCGCGCGCTGTCGATGCTGCCGTCCGGGTTTAAAGAAAAAGTCAGGAACGCATCTTCGATGGTGCGGTCGCGCCAGTGCGCCTTGAACGTATCGAATTGCCAGTGCTGCAGATCGCCGATCATGCTTGGCGTGTGATCGAAAGTGATGACCAAGCCACTGTTCTCCATGCGGATCGTGATCGGCCCATACCAGGCGTCGTTGTAGAGACCGGCGTATTTCTCGAGCGGCAGGGAAGGTTTGGAATCGGCGGCGCGGGCCGCTTCCGCGTGCTTAATGGTCTCAGCCGCCTCCTCTACCTCGCGATCTTTGACGGACTTAAACGCGGCAACCCAGTCGGTCGGTGGCAGGCCGAAGTAATGATCCAACACATGATAGAGGACGGAATCGAAGGCGCCGCCCTCCTCCGCATTAGTCAGAACTACGACGCCGAGATTTTCTTGCGGCACCAACATCACGCGGGAAACGAAGCCCGCGACCCCGCCGGTATGGCCGACGAGTTTGCGCCCACGATAGTCGCGCACTCCCCATCCCAAGGCATAGTCCGCAAAGTTCGGCTTCAAGGTTGCCAAGGCAGGCGAGGGTTCACCGATCGGCAAAATAGTTTGCGGGGTCCACATTTCTTTTGACTGCCGTTCGCTGAACAGGCTTCCATCCCGGTCAACAAATTTGCCGTGGTTCAGCTGCAGCTGCACCCACTTCGCCATATCGGCCGCGCAGGAGTTGATCGATCCGGCCGGACCTACGTTGTCGAGTACTTCCAACGAAATGACCTGCAGCCGGCCATCCACACGCTCATGCGGGAAGGCATAATCGTCGCCCGGTTTGAAGGCGGTATTGCTGACGGTTGAATGATTCATGCCCAGCGGCTCAAAAATATGCTGGCGGATGTAATCGTCCCACGATGTGCCAGTCACGGCGGGAATAATTTGCCCCGCCGTCATATACAGCAAGTTGTCATACGCGTAGTGGCTGCGAAAGCTCGATGCCGGCTTCATGAAGCGCAGTTTGTAAATGATCTCGTCGCGAGTGTAGGTCGAGTGCGGCCAGAACAGCAGATCGCCTTCGCCCAGTCCCATGCCGCTGCGGTGAGTGAGCAGATCGCGGATGGTCATCTCGTGAGAGACGTATGGGTCGTACATCACGAAGCCGGGAAGCCGCTGATAGACTGGATCGTCCCACGAGAGCTTGCCCGCGTCCACCAATCCGGCCAAAGCGGCGGTGGTGAATGCCTTGGTATTCGAACCAATCCCAAACATGGTGTGCTCGTCGACCGGAGTAGGATCACCCAGCTTGCGCACGCCGTACCCTTTTGCGACGACGATCTTGCCGTCTTTGACAATGGCCACGGCCATCCCCGGGACATCGAACGCCTTCATTGAATTGGCTACGTAGGAATCCAAGTCGGGTGGCGCCCCGGCCTGGGCGCAGAGTGAAGCGGCGGAAGCGAGTAAAACAGTGACAATTCCAAGGACGGAACGGTGCAGTCTGAGCATGAGTTTCCCCCTGAACGATCCAAGAGGAAGCATTAGAACACAAAGAGTATCTTGAGTGACTCGCCGGACGTCGACTCGACCGACGCCGATTGGAAACAGGCGAGCGTGTCATNNTGGCCGATGGAGATGGAAAACCTATCGAGATCTAGTGATGGTCGTGATCGCCGTGGCTGTGCCGCCAGGTCCAATATTCCTTCTGTTCGCCAGGCGGCAGACTGCGGAAGTCTCGGTGCTCGTCGCGGTGGTTGTCGCGAGCCCACTGATGATAGTAACCGACCTCCACATTGTCCCAGACGTGGTAGTCGCTGTAATAGGGGTCATAGACCCGGTAATGGTGTGCGCAAGCAGTGCCCATGACAGAAAAAGTCAGCGCGCCAGCCAGGAATAATGAACTGAGAAATCTCGACCGTTTATGCATCCGATATGGCCTCCTCTGATATTTGTACGATTCATTACAATAACACTGCACCCAGGTTTCGCCCTGGTCTTGACTTCGTTGCTGCCGTGCCTCACCGGGTTGCTGTTCCCAAAATGGTCCTACAAACCTTTAGCCAAGGATGGTTTGGCAAATTGAACCCACGAATCCAATTTGAGACCAGGAATTCCTCTTCAGAAAATTGCCGGTTGCTATGGCAGCCTTTCCCGTGAAACCGTTTGATTTCTTCGGAATAAATTTCATTTCAGCTCGATCTGGCAGCCAATGTCCTGAAATGTCCCGAGTTGTCCCGTCATGTCCCTTGCCTTGTCTCATCTGTCTGGCTTATCAAACAAATGGTGAAGTCGAAATCTGCGCTTCGCACGCCTCAGCGGATAGTAATTGTTGGGGCGTTTCATGAATCAGAGTTCACGCACTTAAGTAGAAATTAGCTCCCAGGGCTGGAAGTAGGGGTTCGATCGCGGGCAAGATGCGGTTGCAAGATTTTTCATCTTGACAATTGTTTTTTCTTGGCTATTATCCGTGTGCCCTCTCTACGAGCCCGTCCGGGTTCGTACAGTCTTTCAACGTAGTGTGTTTCTAGCTTCGGGGGAACAAAACTAGGGTTTGCAATCGTTGCGACTGAAAATTTGTCTTATGGAGTTTTCCATGCGCCCAGTGTCCGTTCGTCTAGCCGCTTCGTGGGTTTCCATCCTTTGCCTTCTCGCAATTCTTTTCAGCCTTGACGGTCTCGTCCTGGCACAAACCACGGGGAAGCATAAGCTATTGAAACAGGCGCCCGTCGCCGGCAGCGTAAGCGTAGCGCGCGCGGGAAATCGTCATGCTCCGCCTCCACTGACGACTGACACCTGGAACGGCTCGGCTGGTGACGATCAGTGGACCACGGCCGGCAACTGGAGCGCGGGTGTGCCGACCAGTAGCGATGCCGTGACCATTGGCGGGACGGCAGCGGTAACTCTGGCCAACAATCAGACCGGCAGTTTCGGAACGCTGACTCTGAGCACCAGCGGCGACACGGTTACGGTTGACAACAACGCTCTTCTCGAGGCGTCCGGCAACATCAGCAATGCCGGGACCATCACCATGAGCGCCGATGGCAACAGTACCCAGTTGTCTCTGCAAAATTCGCTTACCTTGAGCGGTAGCGGCACGGTCAACCTGAATAGCGGCAACGGGCAGTACACAGGTTACATCGATGGCGTGTCAGGTTCAGTGCTCACGACTTCGTCGAACATCACAGGTGCCGGTACGGTGGGCAATGGGCAATTGAACCTCGTCAACTCGGGCACGATCAACGGCAACATCAGCGGCCAGAACCTGAACGTCAATCCCGATACATGCACAGGTTGCACGAGTACCAACACGGGCACGCTCGAAGCTACCGGCGGTGGAATCCTCACTCTCGATAACGGAACCTGGACACAGACCGGAGCCGGAAAGATTACCGCGGGGACGGGTTCCACCGTGAATCTGACTTCCGGTGTAAGCATCACGGGCGGGACCCTGTCGACCGCAGGCACCGGCGTGATTAACGATGCAGCCAACCAAACCGCACTCCTGACCAACGTCACCAACACCGGCACCTACGTGATCCAGAATAACGCGATCACGGAGGTCAACGGAACCCTCACCAACACCGGTACAATCACGGTGAACGCAGGGGGCAATAGCACGCAACTCTATTTGACCGGGAATACCACTTTGTCGGGTAGCGGCACAGTGGTCTTGACCAGCACCGACAATCAGTGGACAGGCTATATTGACGGGGTTTCGGGCGCCGTACTCACGAATGAGTCGACCATCACCGGCTGGGGCACGATCGGGAACGGCACCCTGGTACTCGCCAACGCCTCTAACGGCGTCATTAACTCGAACGTAAGCGGCGGCAACATTACGCTGAATCCGTACACCAGTTCCGCCGCCTCCACCAACGCCGGCCTCATGGAAGCGACCAACGGCGGCACCTTGACCATGAATAACGGCACCTGGACCAACACCGGCACCATCCAGGCTGCGGCCGGCTCATCCGTGGTTTTGACCAGCAATGTGAACATCACGGGCGGAACGTTGGAGTCCACCGGAACCGGCACCGTCATCAGCGCTGCCAACCAGGATGTATTCCTCACCGGCCTTACTCTGGCCGGCACCTTCGACATTCAAAACAACAACGCCACCGAGATCAACGGGACGATTACCAACAACGGCGTCATCAACCTGCAAGGCACAGGCAACACCACCGAGCTTTATGTGACTACCGCGGGCACGGGCACCGCGACGTTGGCCGGTACCGGGTCCGTCGTTTTAGGCACCGGCGGTGGAAATCAGATCAGTGGGCCGGGCGGCACATCGCTCATTATCGATCAAAACGTCTCCGGAGTGGGCAACGTCGGTGCCGGCGCACTCACGCTGACCAACAATTCCACCATCAATGCCAACATCAGTCCCACCGTCTCCACCGCACCGCTTTACATTCAGGCCGGCGGAGGCGGCATGGCCAACAATGGAATTCTGGAAGCCACCAACGGCGGCAACCTGACTTTGATCGGCAGCACCATCACCAACTCAAGCGGCGGCGTCATCGAAGCCGTGGGCAGCGACAGCAGTGGCAACGCCTCCACCGTAATTCTTACCAGTGGCGTGACGGTTTCGGGCGGAACCCTGACCACAACCGGTGCTGGAGTCATCGCAGTCGAGGCCAACAATACCGCCTATCTGACCACCCTCACCAATTCCGGCACCTTGAACGTGCAGAATAATGGACAGATCGATTCGACTGGCACCATCACCAACAACGGCACGATCACGCTGCAAGCCGCGGGCAACACAACGTACTTCTACTCTCCGAACGCCACCACGTTGACGGGTACGGGCACGCTGGTGTTGAGCAGCACCAACGGCCAGTACTCCGGCTTCGTTGACATGCCAGGCGGACTTACCAACGACTCAACCATTACGGGCGCGGGCGCGCTTGGTAGCGGCCCATTCACCAACAACGGGACGGTCAACGCCAACGTCAATGGCCAGACTCTGAATATGTCAGGCTTTACCTCCGCCACCAATACCAAGACGCTGGAAGCTTCAGGCGGCGGCACGCTGGAATTTAATGGATCCTCCTGGAACAACGCCGGTGGCACGATTACGGCCCAGGCCAACTCCTCCGTCGAATTAACCGGCAACACCACCATCACAGGTGGAACGTTGAATACGTCGGGGACGGGGTCGCAGATTTACGTCGAAGCCAACAATATTGCCAATCTGACGACCCTCACCAACAACGGCACCCTGAACGTGCAGAATAACGGGCAGATCGATGCCTCCGGGACGATCACCAACAACGGCACCATCACGCTACAGGCTACTGGCAACGCTACCTACTACTATGCTCCGGTTGCGACCACGCTGACAGGCACGGGTACCCTGGTGTTGACCAGCTCCAACGGTCAGTACAGCGGCAACCTTGACGGTGCCGGCGGATTTACCAACGACGAAACCATTACCGGTGCGGGCCTGATTAATCAAGGCACGTTCACCAACAATGGAACGATCAACGCCAACATCAGCGCCGCGACTCTCACTCTGCAGGCGTTTACCGCCGCCACCAATACCAAGACGATGGAAGCCTCCGGCGGCGGCACGATGGAGTTCAACGGCTCCAGCTGGACCAACACGGGCGGAGTAATCGAAGCCGAAACCGGCTCCGGGGTTAATCTGACCGGCAACACTACGATCACCGGCGGTACCCTGACCACATCCGGCACGGGCGCGATCACTGTCCTGGCCAACAACGATGCCAATCTCGCCAGCCTGACCAACAGCGGGACGCTCAACATCCAAAACAACACTCAAACGCAACTGACCGGCCCCATCACCAACACTGGGACCATCACCCTCCAGGCATCCGGCAACAGTACGTACCTGATCATCAACGGCGCGGTCACCTTGAGCGGAGCGGGAACCATTAACCTGAGCAGCACGAATGGACAGTACTCGAATCTCATCTATGGCGCAGGCACCGCTCCAACCCTGAACAGCTTCAACACCATCGAAGGCGCAGGAAACATTGGCTCCAGCAACATGGGCTTCACCAACAGTGGCATTCTCGATGCCAACGTAGCCGGCCAAAATCTCGCCATCAACGTGAACAGCTCCGGCTTCACCAACTACAACGGCTCCAACAACACGCTCACCGGCGGAACCTACATCGCGAACGCTGGCGACATCACTTTCGCCGCGGGCAATACCACCGGCATCACCACCCTGGCGGCCAGCGTAACGGAAGAAAACGGCGGCCAGATTCTGAACACCAGCAACAGTAATGCCAACGCCTTGTCAAACCTGACCAGCATCACCTCCGCTGGGGCGTTGACCATCGGCGGCGTGGCTTTCACCGATGCGGGTAGCTTCAGCAATGCCGGTTCTCTGACGATTCTCTCGGGTGAGAGCTTCACGGTCGGTTCGCTGGCGCAGATCGTCAGCGGAAAGCTGACGGCTGGCACCTACGTGCTGGATGCCAATCTGGATCTGTCGGGCACAGCGCAGACCATCACCATGAACGCGGCCAACCTGACTCTGGCGGGGGGGACGATTGAGAACACATCGAACACCACCAATGCCTTGGCCAGCCTCGCCAGCAACACCGGAAAGCTGACCATCGCTGGCACCAGCAATGCGGTCTCCACCACAGCCAGCAGCTTCAGCAACACGGGCACGTTGACCATCAACGCGGGCGACAGCTTCACCGCTCACGCCCTCACCCAGCTGACAGGTTCCAACAGCAGCAAGACGCTCGCCGCTGGCACTTATGTCTTGGGCGGCAATCTCGACCTGACCACCGCCGGCATCAGCGTGACCACCAACTCGGCGAACTTGACGCTCGAAGGCGGCACCATTAAGTCTGGCAGCGCGAATGCTCTCGCCGCTCTGGCCAATAACACCGCCAACCTGACCATCGCCGGCACGGGCAAGAACGTTTCCACCACCGCAGCCAGCTTCAGCAACACCGGCACGCTGACCATCGATAAAAATGACAGCTTCACGGCAGGGAATCTGACGCAGATCAGCAGCGGCACCCTGAGCGGCGGCAATTACGTACTGGCGGGTAATCTGGATCTCACCACCGCCGGCATCAGCGTGACCACCAACTCGGCGAACTTAACTCTCGAAGGCGGCACCATCAATTCCAACTCGGTGAACGCGCTGAGCGCGCTCGCCGCGAACACCGCCAATCTCACCATCGCAGGCACCGCCACCGCGGTTTCCACCACGGCGGCCAGCTTCAGCAACACCGGCACGCTGACCATCGATAAAGGCGATAGCTTCACCGCACCCGCGCTCACTCAGATCAGCGGCAACACGCTGACGGCCGGGACTTACGTCCTGGCAGGCAATCTGGATACCACCGCCGCAGCAACCATCACGACCAACTCGGCTGTGTTGACTCTGGAAGGCGGCACCATTCAGACCGGCACCACCAACGACCTGGCCACTCTCAGCAGCAACACCGGCACCCTGAACCTGGCCAGCGACGCCGCAGTCACCACGTCCAGCAGCTTGGCTAACACCGGCACAGTGGATGTTGCCAAGGGCAGCACCTTAACCGTCTCGGGCACGGGCAACACCTACACCCAGACGGCCGGCACAACCACAATCGATGGAACCCTGGCTGGAATCGCGGGCGGAGCGAGCGTTACTGGCGGAACCATACTTGGCGGCGGCAGCGTACATGGCAACCTCTCGGTTGGAAACGCGACCGGAGCCGCCGCCACCATCAACGTCGGCGACACCGGGGTGGCTGGGTTGCTCTCGATCACCGGCACCTACACCCAGCTCGCGACCGGCAACATGACCGGCTTCATCAACGGCACCGTGGCCGGCACCGGATTCAGCCAGCTCAAAATAACGGGCAGCGCGTCGCTTGGTGGGACCATCAACTTCACGGTCTCCAGCAGTTTCCAAGCGAGCCTCACTGTGGGTGAGAAATTTACCGTGCTCACGTCCAGCGCGCTGAACGGCACCAAGTTCACCAACTCCACCATCGCTATCAACGCGACCTTACAGTTCGACGTAACCTACACCGCGACGGGAGTGGTGCTCGAAGTTGAGGATGTTGCACCATCGGCTCCGGCTTCCAGTTCCGCAGCTCCGGCGCAGGTTATCGGCACCATCGCGAAGCCGGTGAACGGCCTGCGGCCGCACCTGAACGGAACCAGCCAGACGGCGAAACCGATTCTGGTCGCGGCATCCCCCGCACACTCCAACGCGATCCTCAGTCGAAGTCCGGGTCTGAACGACCTGCGCAGCTGGGAGCACGTGATACCCGCGGCCCCGCTGGTTTCCACCATCGCCAAGCCGGTGATGCTCAAAAACGTCGCCAGCCCGACGAATTCCGTCGCGCCGCACAACAACCTGGCCTCCCCCAACCTGTGGGTTGGACAAGGCCACGGCGTCCCCTCCACGCTCGACGGAGTGGGAACCAACAACAATCGCCGCGCACCAGTCAAGACAATGACCCCCTCTCTGCCCCGAATGTTGCGGTGACAGGATCGTCGGGACGAGAAGCAAGAGATGAAATTACTTTGCAGAGTGAGGGATTATTTTGAAGACGCAAATACTGGGGGCAATGGCTGTGTTGTGCCTGGCCGCACTAACCGCTTGTGATCGCAGCGAACGGCAAAAAGGCCCGGAGATCACCACGCCCTACGCGGCCGTGCTGCTGGACAACGGCCAGCTTTACTACGGCAAGCTGGTGAACTCCGGTGCGAATTTTCCCGAACTGACCGATGTGTACTACATCCAAAGTCAGGTCAACCAGGAGACCAAGGCCGTAACCAGCGTTCTGGTGCGGCGCGGCAATGAGTGGCACGGTCCCGATCGCATGTTCTTGAACGAGCATCATGTTGTCTTGATCGAGCCCGTAGGAACTGGCTCCAAGGTCGCGCAACTGATCGAAGCCGACAAGCAAGGTAAGCACTAGGATTCTGGCAAGGGCAGCCCGGCCCCGCGTTATAGACGTTTGCAACGTCCCCGTCGGCAGCATCTGCGCCATCGCTCCTGTTTCAAAGCCGTAACACCCAATACCCATTTCGTTCCGGCTTCTGCGTTAGAATCGAGACGCGCGGTTTCCCACGGACCCTGAGATAAAAATGATTCGATTCCGCTGGAGCTTCTCTTCCCCCGTTATCCACGCCAGCCTTGCTGTTTTTGTCCTGGCGGCGATGCTTGCGGTTCTTCCCGCCTGCCGCAGCACCGCACGCGCCCGGGGGCATGTCGAAAAAGGCAACCAATACTTCGCGCAGAAAAACTTCAGCTCGGCGGAGAACGAATACCGCCAGGCCATTCAGATTGATCCCGATTTTGCCGATGCCTTTTACCGCCTGGGACTACTGCAGATTCAGCAGGAGTATCCCACTGCCGCGCGCCAGTCGGTGGCCCGCGCTGTAGATCTCGACTCCAAGAATCTGAATGCTCGTTTACATCTCGGCGATCTGCTCATCTCGTCGACTCAATACGCCGAAGCCCGCCAGCAGGCCGAAGCCGTGCTTCAGCAGGACGGCAAAAATTCCGGCGCTCACCGGGTGCTTGGCCAGGTCGCGCTGCATCAGATGCAATACGTCGCTGCTGAAAACGAATTCAACCAGGCTATTGCTTTCAACCCTCACGATCCTCAGACCTATCAAGATTTGGGTCTCGCCCAGTTGCTCGATGCGGAATACGGTGCGGCGGAAAAAAGTTTCCAGACTGCGGTCGATATCAAACCTGACGACCCGCAGACTTATATCAATCTGGCGAGCTTCTACAAATGTCAAAATGCTCCCGGTCGGGCTGAGCAAGTCTTGCAGCAGGGAATCGCCAAAGATCCCAAAGCCGTTGAGTTACCAATGGCTTTGGCCGGGCTATATTTCGAGCGCAATCGGGAGCCTGAGGCGAAGCATCTGCTGGATCAGGTCGAAGCCGATGAAGCGGACTATCCTGACGGCCATCGCGCCGTCGCAGATTTCTATCTGACAAATGGCGACGCTGCTTCCGCACTGGATCGCTTTCGCGCTCTGGTAAATAAGAACGATAACGATGGGGCCGCCGCCAAAAAAGTTGCCGAATGCTATCTGCAACTGGGTCGCTGGCAGGATGCCGACCAATGGATTGATCAACGCGACAAAGACAAAGAGCAAGATCGAAAGGATCCGGATTTCCGTCTGCTGCGCGCACGAAGCTATCTTGGAGCCTTTCGCCTTCGCGAAGCCGACGCCGAACTCGAGAGTCTAGTTAGAGATTCGCCCGATCTGCCGGCGGTATATTTTTATCTGGCTCAAGTTGCTTTCGCACAGGAGCAAGCAACGCAAGCGCAGCAGGCTCTGGCCAATGCCATCCGCGTTCAGCCAGGATATTTGCCGGCTCTGCTGGGCCTTGGCAATATTGGCTTGAAGCAAAGCGATCCAAACGTCGCTCTGGCTTATGCCAGCCAGGTGATCGCAACCAGCTTTTGGGTGGCGGATGCTCACGTTCTTGCCGGAAGCTCCTATCTTTTGCGGGGAGATCTGACTCAGGCCCAGCGCGCCTTCGAACTGGCGGCCGGATTGAATCCCCGCAGTCCCGCCGCAGAGGAGCGTCTGGGTAGAGTCTTGGGCATGAAAGGTAACTATGCGGACGCCGAAAAGGCCTACGAAAGCTCGCTGGCGATTACGCCTGATTACGCTCCAGCCCTAAGCGGCCTGGCCGAGATCCTTGCTAAAGAGGGGAAGAGCAAGCAGGCGGACCTTCGCCTGGATCGCCAAATCGCCGCCCAGCCCAAGGCCTTTCAGTTGTACGTTGCCAAAGCCGAATTCTGCATTGCCCAAAAAGACTGGCCGTGCGCCGAGCATAACTATCAGCAAACGCTTGCGCTTAATCCTTATTACGNNGTACGTAAATGGGTATCTCGCCCTGGCTCACATCTACGCCGCCACCAATCGGGCTCAGAACATGATCCAGGAATACGAAGCGGCGCGCAGCAAGTTCCCCGAATATCTTCCCACTTATATTATGCTCGCCCAAGTCTATGAATATGTCGGTAACATCGACCGTGCGCGGCAAACTTATCAGGACGCGTTAAGGGTTGATCCCAATTCCTATCAGTCGTTGAGCAATCTCGCGCGACTCTACGCCGATCATGGCGGATCTCTTAGCGACGCGCTCGACCTCGCACAGAAAGCTAAAGCACAGCAACCGGATGACCCCGCCGTCAACGATACGCTGGGCTGGGTCTACTATAAGCAGGGGCTATACAACTCAGCGGTCCCCGCGCTCGAAGCCGCCGTCGCAAGAAATCCTCAGGTTGCTAAGTTCCAGTTCCATCTCGGAATGGCCTATCTGGCGGTTGGACAACCTGCACAAGCTCACACCACCTTGCAGACCGCCCTGCAAGCCGGCCTCAGCCCCGACGATGCCCAGTCCGCGCAAGAAGCGCTTCGGAAATCGGGATCTTAGCCCGAGGTCTTAGTGGGTTCTGGGTTAGAATCAAGGTATACGCACTTACTAAGTATTCGGCTTAAGTATTCAAAGGAGGAGCGCAAGCAATGTATCCCGAAATCATGGTCATCCCCATGCGCCAAGAATTGACGCGACTGGGGATCGAAGAACTACGCACGGGCGAAGCTGTCGATCTCGCCCTGAAGCCTCAGTCCGGTACCGCCTTGGTAATTGTGAATTCCATCTGCGGATGCGCCGCTGGCCGCATGCGCCCCGCCGTTCGCATGGCGCTGGAGAAGGCCGCGCATCCCGATAAAGCGTTCACCGTGTTCGCCGGACAAGACGCGGAAGCGACCGAGCGCGCCCGCGGCTATTTCACTGGACAACCGCCATCTTCGCCCTCGATAGCCATTCTTCGCGATGGCCAACTTGTCTACATGATGCCGCGCCGCGACATCGAATCCCGTGAAGCCCCCGCCATTGCCGCCGAGCTGAAAGCAGCGTTAGACAAATTCTGCGCAAAACCGGCAGAAGTCTAGAACATTTTGTGGTTCCTCGGAGCCGAGAGGCTCCGAGGAACCTGCTTTCGTCCATTCCGAAGGGCGCCCTATTTTGTTTTTTGCCTAGTTACCATGAACGCTTTGACCGTAATCCCATTTGGCTGCAAGCCGACCGGAATCATGGTTAGCAGAGAATACTCCGTGGGCTCCAGCTTCCGTGCTGTGCGCTTCTGAATCACCGTCACGTCGCCCGCCTGCGTATCGAGCACGAGCAAATATCTCTGATCCTGCGACATTGCCAATCCCTCGGGATGGCTGCCCACCGGCATGGTAGCTATGCGCCTGCCTGCTTCAATGTCGTAAACCGCCACGCTATCGGATCCGAAATTGCTGACATATAGCCGCGAGTTATCAAGAGTGACCAAGCCACGGGCCGGATGCTGTCCGATCAGCACGCTGCTGCCCACCTCATCGTTCGCCGTCTCAATAATCGAAATGCTGTCGGAATCGAAGTCGCAAACCGTCATCTCGCCACCGTCCGGCTTCAGCGCCAGGCTTACCGGCGTCCGTCCCACATCCAGCAGCGCCAGTACCCGGTCGCTCGGCGGTCCGCTATTTTTGTTTGCGGCCAACGCAATCGATGCTACCTGCGACGAGCCCGAGCACGCCACAAATGCTTTGCTTGAATCGGGCAGAATGGCGATGTCTTCCGGCTGCTGACAAACCGGCAACGTGGACCGAACCCGCAGCAATTTTGTGTCGATCACCGAGACCGTATTGTCGCCGCGATTTGACACCACCACGGTGGCGCCGTCGGGGGAAACCCGCGCTAGCCCTGGCGCGGAGCCTACCCGCACATTACCCAGCACCGTGCGCTTCTCCAGATCGATGACCGAGACATTCGCCGACCCTGAGTTCGCTACATAGGCGCGCCTGCCATCTTGTGCAACATCGATGAAGTACGGCCGTCCATGAACTCCGATCGTAGCCACCACGGCATTCTTCTCAGCGTCGATTACGCTGACATTATTCGACCCCGAGTTCACTACGTAGATTTCATTCTTTTCGCGGTTGGCCGCAATTCCGGTCGGTGACAAGCCCACCGCAATGGTTTTCGCTATCTCAAACGTCCGCAAATCGATCACGCTCACCGTATTGCTCTTGCCATTACTGACGTATGCGTATTCGCGATACGCCGGCCCATAGTCCGGCAGGGCCTGCTCGCGGAAGTACCACCACCCCGCCGCACCCAGCAGCGGAATCAGAACAATAATGAAAAGGAGTTTTCGCAAGATGAAGGCTGCTTCCCAGGAAAAATCTGGAAGCAATAAGACTACCAGAGCGCAGGTTTTCGAGGGCCCGCCTAACGTGCCATCAGTTCGGGCCGCACCGACGATCCTTCCTGCGACTGCGACGATCGTTCTTTCAACGCACTGGTCACTGCAACTAGATTCTCGTTCGAAACTTGAATCTCCCCGTCGAGCACTGCGATCAACCTGCCCGAACCCGTTCCCTGAAACCGCGCCTGCCTTAAGGTTGCATAGCTCCGCGCCCCGGAAGGCAGCGCCGGTTTGAAGTCTCCCCCTTGGCGCAGGATGAAAAGAACCGATTCTGCAATCTTGTCGCGCAACGATTCTCCCAGGGATCCCGACCGAAGCGTCTCGCCGACCAGTCCTACTGCATCGATCCGCCCCATCTGCGCCAGCAATCGCAATGTACCGTCTTCGGCAACGGCCGGAGTCAGCTTCACCTCGATGGTTCCGTTGCCTTCCACAATTTCGTTCATGCTTTCTCTGCCGAACATCGTGGTGCAGGTCCAGCGCTCATAATGCAATTGCGCGAACACCACGCCCGTCGACCCCTGCGGAGTGAGAGTCGCGGTCTGCAGCCCAATCTGCTCGCCGCAGCGGTCAGCTTTGTCGAGTTGTGCGCGCAGCACATCGGCAATCGTTTGCTGCAGGTCTCCCATGTCCGCGGTCAGTTCCACCGCAAACGTGTTTTGGCCGCCTTCAGCCACCCCCTTCGAAACCGCTCCGGATGTAGTCACCGCGACCGCCTGCCCCGCGAGGGTTACCGTGTTTTTCACCGCCGGAAGATTGAAAGCAGAGTCCTGGCCGTTGCTGGCCGTGATGCTCATTTCCTCGCCCAGATCGAGTTGTGCGCGCTGGAAGCTCGTTAGTGTGCGCTCCAGGTTCTGCGCCGAGCCACTCATCTGCGCCCTGGCTGCATTCGCTTCTACTTCCTGGTCCAAAGCTTTGGCCTGTTGCCCGACCTCAGAATCCGCCTTGCCTACCCGCTTGGTGATTTCTTTTAATCCCGATTTCTGTGCTTCGGAAAATCCCTCCAGAAATCTTTTGTTCAATGTCAGCGCTGTTTCGATCGCCTCCTCGAAACTCTTATCGCGGTTGGCGATCTCCGACGCTTTGTTTTCTTTACCCAGCAGCGCGATAAACCCTTGCACCTGCGCGTCAGCCGCTTCCGTACTCTTCAGCATCGCCGCATAAGCGGCTTTCTGTTCATTGCTGGCCTGCACCGCCATGATCTCGTGAAAGTCTCGCAAATCGTCCTTCGCGTCAACCCCGGTCGCATGGTTGCCTGTACTCAGACCCGTACCCCCGGCTGCGGTACCCCCAATACGCCCACCACCGCCCCCATGCTGGGCAAACATTCCGCACGGACACGCCAGCAATGCCGCTCCCAAAACGATTGTTTTTGATCTTGAACTCACTCTATGAAACATAAGCCAGTCTCTCACTAAGTTGAGCAATCCCCTAATTTGTGATTTGGAGCGGAATGGCTGTCTTTCCTAGCAGCCGTGCGGTCAAAAAGTTTCTTGTCGGCCCCAGGCATTTCTTTAAGGCTCCAGCCCCTAAATTGCTGACTCCAGCTTGTCGCAGTATCGAAAAAAACGCCACCAACTTTACAGTTCTTTGCATAAGCTACGGGTTTCTTGGTGTGCAGCCAATATCCCGGATCGAATTGCCTTGCTGGCCTACTTCATCCCCACCGTCTCCCTAACCCCAATCGCCGGCACGGTTCTCCCCACTACCGCAGCGATCTGCCGCACTTGTGTCATCAGGTCATCAAACTGATCGGGAAACAGTGACTGCGGACCATCTGACATTGCCTGATCCGGATGGTTGTGTACTTCCACCATCAATCCGTCCGATCCCACCGCGACCGCTGCACGAGACAGTGGCGTAACTTTATTTCGCTTTCCCGTCCCGTGGCTCGGATCTACAAGAATCGGCAAATGGCTCAGCCGCTGCACCGCCGGAATCAGACTGAGGTCCAAAGTGTTGCGCGTGTGGTCGGCAAAAGTCCGCACCCCGCGTTCACACAGCGCGACGTTGTAATTGCCTTCACTCAAAATGTATTCCGCCGCCATCAGAAACTCTTCCAGCGTGGCCGCCATGCCACGCTTCAGCAGCACTGGCTTCTTCGCCCGTCCAGCGCGCTTCAGCAGCGAGAAATTCTGCATGTTCCGCGCCCCAATCTGAATCACGTCCGCATACTCCTCCACCAGATCAAGCGATTCATTATCGATGGCCTCGGTAATAATCTTCATCCCATACTGCTGGCGAATCTCTCCCATGATTCGCAGACCTTCCTCGCCCAGTCCCTGAAACGAATAAGGAGACGTTCGCGGCTTGTAAGCTCCACCGCGAAAAAACTGCGCCCCCGCGCGATGCACGCGCTCGGCCACGGCAAATGCCTGCTCGCGGCTCTCGATGGCGCACGGTCCGGCGACAATCGCCAGCCCCGGCCCGCCAATGGTGGCCGCCGTCCCGGCAAAACGGATGATCGTGTTGTCTTCCTTAATGTCGCGGCTCACCAGCTTATAGG
>PLUI01000136.1 GCA_003164855.1 Acidobacteriaceae bacterium | reverse complement strand
CCTCGGCTTGCGCCCGGAAAGCGTCATGGTCAATATCGAGCGCTACGGCAACACCACCGCCGGAACCATTCCATTAGCCATGAACACGGCCATCGAGGAAGGCAAGCTGAAGAAGGGTAGTCTCGTTCTGATGGCCTCGGTGGGGGCCGGCTTCACCGTAGGCGCCGCGCTGCTACGCTGGGCATTCTAAAACGTAGCGCCGGCGTCCCGCTCCTGTGGGGACAGCCGCCCCGGCTGTGCCGCCGAGCTTAGCGAGGCGTTCTGGTTCCGGCGGCTAGCACCAAATGACGTTCGTAATCTGCCCCGTACATTTTTTATTAACGCGGGCGCGCGATACACTGCTATCTTTTCGCAGCGTCCGCCTCACGTGGGGATGCGGCGGACGAGCAAGACCATGCTGCGTATCACAAGCTGCTGCCTTTTGTTAGCTGTCCTTTCGCTGGGGCACGCGGCTGCGCAAAAGTCCAAAGACGACTCGCAGCAAACCAAGCTGCTGGTGATGGAGCGCCTGTGGAACGAAGCCCAGGTGAACCGCGACTCTGGCGCGCTCGATGGCATGATTGGCTCCGCTTTCGTCAACACCGAGTGGGATGGCGAGGTCAGCGACAAGTCGAAGTTTCTCGCCGATATCAAAGACCCTCAGTTCAAACCCACCAGCTTGACGATTCAGGATGTGAAGGTCAGCATGTACGGCGACTCCGCCGTAGTGGTCGGCATCTATCACACCAAAGGAATCTACCAGGGAAAACCCTACGAGCACTTCGGCCGCTTTACCGACACATGGGTATTCACCGAAGGCCGCTGGCAGTGCGCCGCCAGCCACACCAGCCTGCTGAAGAAGTAATTCCGCAAAACGAATTCATGTGGGGACAGCTGCCCCGGGCTGTCCGTCGCCCGAAGGGCGACTAATTGCTACCCCGACACCTTGCCTCAAACGATTGTTGCGATAGAAACTTTTCATGCGTGAAATGGCTTCCAGGGATGAGACCTGCCAATCAAATCAAGAGAGCGGCTCGACTAAGATAGGAAACGATCGTCCGCGCATACGGAAACTCGACATGGAAGCGATGCCCCGTCCAGCCCGATGGAAAATCCTGTTGGCCTTCGCCATTATTTATCTGGTTTGGGGTTCGACGTTTCTCGCCATCCGCATCGGTGTGCGCCAGGTGCCGCCGTTCTTGCTCGCTGGAATGCGCTTCTTCGCCGCTGGCATCGCGCTCTACGCGTGGATGCGCGCGAAAGGCACAGCCTCGCCCACGCGCCGCGAGTGGGCATCCGTTACATTGCTGGCGGTACTCATCTTTTTGGTGGATTACGGATTGGTTTTCTGGGCCGAACAGCGCGTCCCCTCCGGGATTACTGCGGTCATGCTGGCCACCATTCCGGCCTTCACCGCTCTCGCCGAAATCCTGATCTTGCGCACGCAGCGGCTCACCTTGCGCCTGGGAATCGCGCTTGTGGTAGGTCTAGCCGGAGTAGCTGTCCTGGTCAGTCGCTCCGTAAGCTTTGGCGACGCTCCGATCGAAAGATCGGGCGCGCTTGCTCTGGTGGTGGGCGCGATCAGCTGGTCTCTGGCCTCGGTTTTCTCCCGCAAGCTGAGTTTGCCCGAATCGAAAGTCATGAGTTCAGGGGCTCAAATGCTGGTCGGCGGAATTTTGCTCATACTCGCCGCGGCCATGTTCGGCGAGTTCCGCGGCTTTCATGCACGGAATGTGTCGGACGGCGCATGGCTCGCGCTGCTATACCTGATCGTCGCCGGTTCCATCGTCGCATTCACTGCCTATGTCTGGCTCATCCACCACGAGTCTCCCACGAAGGTCGGCACCTACGCGTATGTGAATCCAGTGATCGCGGTTCTGCTCGGATATTTCCTGGCCGGGGAAGCGTTGGGACCGCGGACGATCCTGGGAACACTTCTCGTGCTGGTAAGTGTCGTGGTGATCACGACCACGCCGAAGAAGAAAGCTGTAACGGCAGCGCCTGTCACCGAAACAGAATCAACCGAGCAGCCATTAGTGAAAACGCGTTAGCCCCCACGGCATGAGGACAATCTAGTTTTGTTCGCCGGACTAAGTCCGTGGCGCATGAACATCCCCACTCAAGTTGAGGCAGTAGCGCGGCGTCCGAGCCATGCACCGAAATCCCGAGCATGTCGAGCGACCTCAGGCCAAAACCGTTCTAGAGTGGGTCACCCGCCAGCCACTTGCGCTAGGATAGGCTCAACCTAAGCCCTAGGAGCCCAATGTGACGATCCGCAAAGCTGCCTTGCAAATCGCAGCCGTGCTGTTGCTCATCCTGATGGCGTTCAACACCTATCTCGCCATCGATCATTTAAAGCGAATTCAGGCAACTGCCGCGCTCAGCCTCGAGAGCTCCGGTATGCAGGCTGGCATTGCCCGCGTCTGGCAGGATTTCACCGACATGGAGACCGGGCAGCGCGGCTACCTCCTCACCGACGACCCCGCGTACCTGCAGCCTTACACCGACGCGAAAAACGCAATTGCACCCCACCTCGCCAATCTCCGCTCCGCCTTAGCCAATCGCGCCCAATCCGAGCATGCGCTCGAAACCCAACTCGAATCCCTCGCCGCCTCCCAGCAAGCCGAGATCGAGCGCACCATCGCTCTGCGCCAGCAAGGATACCGCCACCGCGCCTTCCAACTCGTGCAAACCAACCAAGGCAAACAATACTCGGATCAGGCTCGCTCTCTCGTGTCTTCTTTGTCTTCCCTGGAAAACAGCCGCTTCGCCGCACTCGAAAAACAGAGGGACGCCAACTCCAGCCAGGCCATGTCGCAAACCATCGCCGCCAATCTGTGTTTGCTGGTGCTAACTGCAGACCTCTTTCTGCTTATCCGCCTCCACGCGCGTGCCCTCGAACGGCAAGCCGCACAAAGCCGGCAAGCATTAGCCGAACGCGATTCGCAGCTGGAAAAACTTATCCGGCTGATCTCTTCCGCCGGCGATCAGACTCGCGCCCAGATCGCACTCATCGAAGAGAATGCCCGCCTCCTGCTCGAAAAATACGACGGATTCCTGCCCCCGCTCGGCTACGCCTGCGCCCAGCAAATCAAAGAGGCAACCGCACAACTCGAACATCTCCGCCAGCATCTCCTCGGCCACCCAGAGCCCGGCATCCACGAACAAGCGGCCTAAACCTGGGCCACCTGTTGGAGGCGGTGAAGAAGATAGTCTCTGCGAATTTACGCGATAATGTCTGTGATCTCTTCAACAACGTCATCTTTCTTATCTCCTCCATCGCCCATCAGGACACCTGCGACGCCGATCGTCCATCCAACAAGGTATAGGCCATAGAATATCCATGTCCAGACGAAGAACCAAAACTCGTCTTTTTTTCGTTCGTTCTCTGCGGTTTGCAAAATCGTTAAGTTTAATTTATCAGTCGCGTCGGAGATCTCGTCGATTTTATGTGCCTGATCGTAGATTCGTCGATTGAGGTCCTTTATTTCTTTTACATGTTCTTTGCCTGAACGCTGCAGATCCCAGCCTAGAACCCAAATGTCCCGCATCTCGGCTGAGAACATTTGATTCTTCGCGTAGTTGTCCTCAATATCTTTCTTCCCAGGACCACGGGACACCTTTTCTCCCAGCCGAACCACGTTGTCGAGCAATTCATTGTTGGCTGTTTGTTCTGCATCGGTTGCGTTAAAAGATTCCCAATCTACCTCACCATCTGCCGCGTAACTATAGGACGAAGAGCTGCTGCCTCCGCCAAACTGAGAGCTAGTCCTAGGCGTAGTAGGGTGTTCTCTAAACTCCGCAAATTCTCGTTCGAAGCGTTTGACTTCATCATAGTTCCGGCGATTTTCCTTTCTGACGAGGTAAGTATTCTCGGCAGCGTCGATGGAACCAACGAGGTCCTTTAGATTGTCCCTCTTCACATCCTTCACGAGAAAGGTTCCAAGGATAACCGTTGCTCCAACGACGGATATCACTCGCCTGCGATTCTTGGGATCTCTTATACGACTAAGGAAAGCCCCCAACCATTTCCCTGTAAATGCCAAACGAGCACCTCGGCTCCCTCGTAAAGACCCTCTACAAGACCCGGGCCTTTGATCTCGCTGGCATCAGCAACGCCGGGTGCCCCATTTCTCGCGCACTTTGCGAGAAGTGGGGCTTCTTTTCCAGGCGTTGCAGCGCTCACTTCAGACATCAAAGCCGCTGATAATTTTCTCTAGAGCGTCTGTGTTGAATAGCCCTTCCCTCGTAGTGGGCCTGACTTTGTTATACCTCGGCAACTCAAAGTACTTATTCCGAAACACATCTAGCAGCGCCGATTCAAGTCGTCTCCAAGTTTGCATTGCCCTTCGCGGCGCGCATGTCACGATATGCACATCAATCGTCCTGACCCCGCGCAGCTTGTAGAAAGCCTCGCTCGCCTTGTTCACCGCCGATGCGGCGGGCCGGTTGCCCCCTTTTTTCGTTGTGCCTATGTACAAGATCCGCGACCGGCCGTTTTCATACTTGTGGGACTTATTAGCTGCCAGAATATAAACCATCTTGTCCGTCCACTGATGGCTCCGCGTCAGCGTTAGTAGCGCGGTTTTTGAGGACCGAACCTTTAGCTGGCGCACTTGACTCCTGTGAGGCGCACCGGCCTGACCCTTGATGTTCTTGTACAGCTTGGTTGCAGCCGCCTTGCGCATACTGTGAATACGACGGAGATGTTCACGAAAATTCCATCCTCCAACAATCGTGTGATGGTCGCCGCACTTCGGACAGGGAATTACCAAGTAACCATCTTTGTTGACTCTCACCATACACGCCGGGAAGTGTACCACCACAATCGGGCCGGGCCAACCTGGACGACAAAATGTGGGGAAATGTGGGGACGAAATGTGGGGACAAGAAATGCGGGGACAAACTGGGACGCTCCCCATCTTCGCCGGCCACGCACCCACGACGGCGGGTGGCCCGGGTTTTTGATCTCGCTAGCATCAGCAACGCAGTGGGTGCCCCGTCCTTCGCGCACTTTGCGAAGGGCGGGAGTTGGGAATGCCAGCGCCAAGTGGCGGGTGGCCCATTCAAGCCGTCCTTTGGCTTGAGTGGGGCAGTTCAGAGCTGGACAGAGAAATTCGAGTCCGAACGGACCGCCCCCTTAACTAGCTTGCATCGCAACCCAAAGAAAACGGCAGAGCAGCACACACCTCATTCATTCGTGCGGAACTAAGCTGGGCCACACGTTTCCCTAGGCGCTGTCGCGGCACCGTAACTGCATTGTGCAAGGTCACCGCGCACGGGGACTTCCCACCCACTCAAATAATCTCCACAAGCCCACTGTGACATCTAACCTTGTCCTCGCCCCGCGACTCGCGCAATTATGGTAGAGGCCGTGACGGTCGGCACAAGCCAATCTAGTTGCGCCCCTAAGTTCTTTATTTCACGGATTTTAGTATCTAAGTTCTTGACAGCCGGACCTTGCGGAGAATTTCGCGCTAGCGCGATGATTCCAAAGATTGAGGGGGGAGGGGGGAGGGGTACCCCGGCACAGCCCAGGAGCGAGCCATCCAACGCCGGCCGCAACCACGCCCGAACTTTCATCTTCCGGGCCGAAACCCACTACGGCCGAGTCATCCTCTCCGGCCTAACCAACTGATCAAACTCCTCGCCCGTAAGATATCCCAGCTTCAACGCCGCCTCGCGCAGGCCGCTGTGTTCCACGTGCGCCGTATGCGCGATCTGCGCGGCCTTGTCGTATCCCACCTTTGGCGCCAGCGCCGTCACCAGCATCAGCGAGTTCTTTACGTACCAGTCGACCTTGGCGCGATCGACCTCGATCCCCTTGATCATGTACTCAACGTAGCCGTGGCAGGCGTCGGCAATCAGCGTGACCGAGTGCAGGAAGTTGTAAATCATCACCGGCTTATACACGTTGAGTTCAAAGTTCCCTTGCGAGCCGGCGAATCCCACCGCCGCAGTCGCCCCGTGAACCTGCACGCAGACCATGGTCATCGCCTCGCACTGTGTGGGATTCACCTTGCCCGGCATGATCGAAGAGCCAGGCTCGTTCTCCGGGATGGAAAGCTCACCCAGCCCGCAGCGCGGCCCGGAAGCCAGCCAGCGGATGTCGTTGGAAATCTTCATCAGCGACGCGGCTAGCGTTTCCATCGCGCCCTGCGCGAAGACGATCTCGTCATGCGCCGAAAGCGCGGCGAATTTGTTGGCATGCGAGCGGAAGGGAAGTCCGGTGAGTTCGGCAACCTTTTTCGCGGAGCGCTCGGCGAATTCGGGATGGGTGTTCAGCCCCGTACCCACCGCGGTTCCGCCAATGGCCAAGTCATAAAGCCCGTCCAGCGCCTGCTCCAGCCGCTTGATGTCGCGCTCCAGCAGACTCGCCCAGCCACCGAATTCCTGGCCAAACGTCAGCGGCACCGCATCCTGCAGGTGCGTGCGTCCGATTTTCACCACGTCATGGAATTCCTTGGCCTTGGCCGCGATCGCATCATGCACGCTGCGGATCGCTGGAATAAGCGTGTTCTTTACCCGATCCGCGGCCGCAATGTGCATCGCCGCCGGGAACGTATCGTTCGACGACTGCGNNCCGGTCTGCCAGATGCGCAGCGGAAAATGCTCGTCGAGCCATCCGGCGATCACTTCGTCGGCAGCCTGCACGATCAACTTTGCCTTGTCCGCGGGCAGTTTGCCGAGGTCCTCGTTTACCAGCGCGCACGCCTTCTTCAAGGTGCCAAACGCCCGAATCAACTCCGGCGGCATGGTGTCTCGTCCGATGTTAAAGTGCAGCAGTGAGCGTTGCG
>PLUI01000198.1 GCA_003164855.1 Acidobacteriaceae bacterium | reverse complement strand
CGTAATTGGTGTCACCCATCCTGCCTGACACTCTCCCACACCCTCTGCTAGCATCATCGCCTCCGCCCCAGGAATTTCGCGTTCTTGCCAGTCAGCCCGCTTTCCTTTTCACCACAAGGACGACCTGGACAAGCAGCCCATCATGCGACAATCTTCGTAAAGGGCGGGGCTGAATTTGCCGTTTTCAAGTCGGTGTCGCACTATGGAGTAGATGACAAATACTTCCAAACGTTTAGAGCCAAGGTGGCCTGCCATGCTGGCTCTGCTTGCCGTGGGCGGATTGCGTCTCTCTCTGCCCGAATCCCTGTCAGCTGGCCCAGACTGGTTGATCATCGTCGTTATTGCAGTGCTTCTGGTTCCCACAGCGTGGGCACGCCAGCGTGGTAAAGATGACCTGAATAGGTTTTTGGGCTATCTGCTGAGCTCCATCGTGACTGTCGACATGATCTGGTCGCTCGGACTGCTGGTCGCGGCTCTTCCCGCGCATCGACAGTCTCCTAAGGATCTGTTGCGTTCCGCAGCTGCCTTGTGGATTACGAACATCCTGGTCTTCGCCTCGTGGTACTGGCGTTTAGATGCAGGCGGCCCGCGCGAACGTGAGTTGCGCGGCGTGCATACCGATGGAGCATTCCTTTTTCCGCAGATGACTCTCGATCAGCAAGCCAAGCGCGAGATGGGAGAGCAATGCTGGAGTCCAGGTTTTGTGGATTACCTTTTTCTCGCTTTCAACACCAGTACGGCGTTCTCGCCGACGGACTGCCCCGTCTTGTCAACGTGGGCCAAACTACTCATGATGGTTCAGGCGCTTATTTCGCTGACGACGGTGGCTTTGTTGGCAGCCCGCGCAGTAAACATCCTTTAGCATCACGGAATTTTCCCGTGCTATAATCCCCCGCCGAACAGCCGCTCCCCCGCGGATTTGTCTGGAAGTAGGAGGTCCCTTGAAACCCTACGTAAAATCTCATGCCAGGTTTGTCGTTCTTGCAATCAGCCTTTTGTCTATCAGTGCGATCTCTCGGGCGAGCAGCGAGAACGTCCTGCATACCTTTTCGTACACTGACGGCGCACAGCCCGGCAACGGCGTGATCCTCGATGCTGCGGGAAATCTCTATGGCGCAGCGTACACGGGCGGNNCGGAAACACCAGCTGCGGCGGATACGGATGTGGGCTTGTCTTCAAGCTAACGCCTGCGGCCGGCGGCGAATGGAAAGAGAGCACCATCTATGCTTTTACCGGCGGGGACGATGGCTATTACCCCGACTCGCCATTGATCTTCGATGCCGCCGGTAGCTTGTACGGGACTGCTTACGCGGGCGGCGGTTCCGGCAATGGAACGGTCTTCAAGCTGACGCCATCCGCAAACGGTCCCTGGAGGTTTTCGATATTGCATACTTTCGCCGGAGGCGAGGACGGTTCCGGGCCGCTTGGGTCGCTGGTATTCGATTTGTCGGGAAATGTTTATGGTGCCACGTTTATAGGAGGAAGTTACAACAGCGCACCGTTTACGAACTCACCCCTTCGAGCACTGGTGAATGGAAAGAAGCCTTGCTGCACACCTTCACCGGAGGATTGGATGGCGTCGATCCCTTCGGCCTGGTGATGGATGCGAAGGGAACCATTTACGGGTCCGCCGCTTCCGGTGATTGCGCGTGCGGCGTGGTGTATTCGCTTGCGCCTGCGGCAGGCAATTCGTGGTAGGAAACGGTTCTGCGTCATTTTTCGGGCGGGCTCGACGGGAGTATACCGTATAGCTTGACATTCGATTCTTCCGGCAATCTGTACGGAACGGCCTCGGGCGGAAACACTCTCCGTTGTCCTGGAGGCTGCGGGTTGGTGTTCCGGCTGGTCCCTAATTCGTCCGGACCGTGGAAGGAAACGGTGTTGCATTATTTCAACGGCGAAGATGGCCTTGGAGCGGGCGGCCTTATTTTTGGCAGCGCTGGCAATCTTTATGGGTGGGCAGGGCCGAGCTATGGTCAAGGGCTGATTTTCAGCATGTCGGCAGATAACGATTGGGCTGAAATTCCAGTCCTTCAATTCAACGGCGACGGCGGTTATAGCCCGGAGGGACCAATTATTCTGAACCAGACAGGGCACCTGTTCGGCACCACCGTGTTAGGCGGCGCCAACGATGCCGGAGTGATATATGAAGTAACCCCGTAGCCTTGCCTCCAGAGGGGTGCGAGGTGATTCTGCCCAGCCTCTTCAATCGCCCCTGCCTTTTCAATCGCTCAATCACCCGATCACTCAATCAATTTTGACGCCCCCACCAGCTCCACTCCCACCTGATCCACAATCTCAATCCCAAATCCCTCCAGCGCCGCAACTTTCTTAGGACGGTTCGTCAGCAGCCGAATCCGCCTCAAGTTCAGATCCGACAAAATCTGCGCCCCAATCCCAATCTCCCGCTGCGTCTGCCGCTCGTTATCCAGCAGCGACGGCAATTTCCTTCCCTTATGAAAGGTCAGCGCCGTCCGCTCTCCAATCTTCTCTTTAGAAAATCCCTGCGAAGTCTGATGCAGATAAATCAGCGCCCCGCGCCCTTCCTGCGCAATTCGCCGCAAAGCTCCTTGCAGCGTGGCATGGCATTCGCACCCGGTCGATCCAAAAACGTCCCCCATCAGGCAGTGCGCGTGCATGCGCACCAGCACCGGCTCGTCGGTTTTCGCAGTAACGCCTTCCACATCCCCGCGAGGCATCTCTCCTTTAATCAGCGCCACGTGCGATTCTCCTCCGTCAATTTCACTCTCATAAGCAATCAGCCGGAACTCGCCAAACTCCGTCTCCACCAGCGCCTCGCCCACGCGATGCACATAGCGTTCATGCGCCATGCGGTACCGGATCAACTCCGCCACGGTCAGCATCTTCATTCCATGCTCGTGACAAAACTCCATCAGGTCCGGAACCCGCGCCATGGTCCCGTCATCCTTCATGATCTCGCAGATAATCCCCGCCGGAACCATCCCCGCCAGCCGCGCCAAGTCCACTGAAGCCTCAGTCTGCCCCGCCCGCACCAGCACTCCGCCCTTCCGTGCCCGCAGCGGAAAAACATGTCCCGGCCTCGCCAAATCCGACGCTTTCGTCGCCGGATCGATCGCCACCTGTATCGTGCGCGCCCGGTCATACGCCGATATTCCCGTCGTCACCCCCACCCGCGCATCGATCGCCTCGCAGAACGCCGTCCCATATTGCGACGTATTCTCCGCCGTCATCGGCCCCAGCCGCAGATGATCCAGTCGCTCCTCCGTCATCGCCAGGCATACCAGCCCGCGTCCATACTTCGCCATGAAGTTGATCGCTTCCGGAGTAACTTTCTCCGCCGCCAGTGTCAGATCGCCCTCATTCTCGCGATCCTCATCGTCCACCACCACAATCATGCGGCCGGCGCGGATCTCCTCAATCGCCGCCGGAACATCAACGAATGACGCTTGTGGGCTCATAAGTTGAAATTGTAGCAAAGCCGGTTTACGAATTGGTTAACCGAGGGGTGTTGGTGAACCCAGGGGCGTGCCCCACTTCTCGCCTCTTTTGCAAGAAGTGGGATCTCATCACAGAGGAATTACCTTTTCGGTCAAGCCGCAGACGGGCTGGTGGCGGCCTTCAATCCCATCTTGCGCGCATAGCACTCTTCATGAATCGCTCTGCCATATTCGTCGGTCTTG
The DNA here is from genome assembly GCA_003164855.1 of Acidobacteriaceae bacterium. Taxonomy (GTDB): domain Bacteria; phylum Acidobacteriota; class Terriglobia; order Terriglobales; family Acidobacteriaceae; genus Sulfotelmatobacter. The sequence continues at coordinate 3,979 of PLUI01000198.1, read as the reverse complement.
GCCGCCTCAAGGCTCACCGGCAGCTCACAGATACCGCAACGCGCAACCCCGGACTGATCGCCGAGGGACCGACCGCCGAAAGATTGACCGCCGAAACTCACCCCAGACGATGCCGGTCGAGCAAGCGAATCATTCATACCGATACTCCTCTAAAGCCTGCAAGCATATAGATCCCACCGAACACCTGTCTGTCCGCTATCGAACACAGCACTCCTGTCACGCCGACCGTCGGTCTGCCGGTTGATCTTCACTCCGGTTTACCAGTTTGATGGCCAGCAATTTCCTGAGCCGTTGCGTATGTTCTCGAAGCGCCGATTTTAGCTCGGAAAAAACCGCCTCCAATTCGGAGTCTTGCGCCGACAGCGCCTTACAGCACAACTCGCGGATGCGGTCTTCTAACCTTCGGGAGGGCACTCGCCCCCAGCTTCCAACTCCTGCTGCGCCCTGTCCATACCATAGCGAACGTATGCTGTCAGCACAAATTCCGTAAGCCGATGTCAGGTCCACACCGTACATCCATACGTACGCGAACGTACACACTGAAGGCTGTCCCCTAAATGGTTTCGGGAAGGCACGACTTACAGAGGCTGCGGAAAAACTCAAGATTCGTGTCAGGGTATGCCTTTAGGCATACCGTAAGTGCCCGATTATCAATCGCGCCTTCAGGCGCTGCGAGGCGAAAACACAGTTTGGGAAGTCCCCGCTAAGTCGCACCTTCGGATTTATGTAATCTCGGGAGTCGCTGGAAAATCGCTCTTCTTAATTTCAGCGGCGTCGTTCACCTTCTTAATTTTTCTCTCAGCCGCAAGCCTGGCCTCCGCCACCAGGCTTTCTTTCTCGTAGCCCGACATCGTACACGAATAATCCAAAATATTCGTCGAGTGTGGTATGAATCGAATCTTTCTCGCCATTCGATGGGCCTGCTTTCGCCCGCACAACTATAGCCTCCCGTGTCAAACTTCACCACCTAAATCGCAAAATCACTGCGGATTCGGTGTCCCCGGTCCCTGCTCACCCCCCGGTCCCACCTGCGTCCCAATCACGTCGCCCGATACGATCATCTCCACCCGCCGATTCAATTGCCGCCCCGCCGCCGTCGTGTTGTCGGCCACCGGATCAGCCTTCCCCATTCCCCGCGCCATCACGTTATTCATCGGCACTCCCGAAGTGACGATGTAATCTCTCACCGCCTCCGCCCGCTTGTCCGAGAGCGTCTGATTGTATTCATCGCTGCCCACCGAATCCGTATACCCATCAATCTCCAACCGCAAATCCGGATAAGCCAGCACAATCCCCGATATCCTCGCCAACCGCTCCCGCGCCTCCGGCTTCAGCGTGTACTTATTAAAGTCAAACAAGACATCCGGCATACTCACGATCAAACCCCGCGCCGTGTCCCGCGTCTGCAGCACCTGATTCAACTGCGCCAGCAATCGCGCCCGCATCGCCTCTCTTTGCTGGATCGCTTCCTGCCGCTGCTGATCCGCCTGCGCCGCCGCAGCCTGTGCCGCCGCCGCTGCAGCCTGCGCCTGCTGCTGCGCCGCTAAAGCCGCTGCCTGTTGCTGCTGCGCCGCTGCCTGCGCTGCTTCCGCGTCCGCTCTCCGCCGCGCATCTTCTTCCGACTGCGCTTGCGACTGCGCTGCCGCTTGCTGCGCCGCCGCCGCATCCGCCTCAGCCTTCGCCTGCGCCTCTTCGTGCGCCCGCCGGTCCGCGTCAATCCTTGCTTGCTCCTTACGCCGCAACGTCAGCACCCGCGCATCTTCCGCCTGCTGCGTCGCCCCGCGCGCCGCCGTCCCAATCGGAGTCCGCCCCTGCTTTCGCTGGTAATAATCCTCCGCCCTCTGCAGCATGTCTTCCGCCTTCGTCAAACTATCCGGAGCATACTGCTGCGCTCCCGCCGCCTTCGCAATCACCACCGCATTCCGCGCTTCCAGCAAATCCAGCGGAACCTTCTCACTCGCCCGGCTCGACGGCAACTGATCCACCGGAATATCGATCGTGTACTGCTGCCCCTCCAGCACATCGAACCGCGCATCGATCGGCTCTTCAAATCCCTTCGTCCCCTGCTTCACAATATTTTCCGCAATCACCTTGTTACTCGGATGCGTCACCGAAAAATAAGGCTCCGCCGTCACAATCATGCCAAACGCCTGCAGATCGGTCGTCACATCCAGCTTGTCTTTTCCATTCCCCCCCGGCAGCACTTCCCCCAGATTCACCGCCCGCCCCTCCGGCGTAATCGCCCACAACACGTAAGTAAGATACTGTCCCCCAAACGTCCGCGCCGGATCCAGATGCGTGAACTCCGCATCAATCGTCAACCGTCCGCCCTTGCCCTCAACCTTCGCGTGCCCGCCCACCGCCGGCATCAAATCCGTCCCGCGAAAATCCACCTCCGTCGACCCGCCCCGGTTCCGGTAATTCACCGCCTTCGTCGTCCGCTCCGACACCGTCACCCGGAACACCGGCATATCGTTCGGCAGATTCTGCCCAGCATCGTTCTGCCCAGACTGATTCTGTCCAGACTGGTTCTGCCCCGGCTGAGTCTGCCCCGGATCGTTCTGCCCCGTACCCTGATTCATCTCCGTCGGAGCCTGATCCTGCCCCGTATTCGGCACCTGCGCCGGATGCGGATCGGCCGGATAAAGCGGCGCGCCATTACTCTGTGCAAACATCGTCCCCGCCCACAAAACCGGCGCCAGCAACAAAGAACTCTTCATAAGAATCTTCATATCTCACACTCCCAAAATGACCATCCGCGAACCTACCCCGCGATAAGCCTTAACCGTAACAGCGTCTTTCCGCCCGCATCAATACAGGACACTACCTAGTTGCCCAGGGAGACACCACCACAGCAAATGTAGCGCCTGTGGAGTCCTTGACCCTGATGTTGCCCTTGCTCATGTGGGTCGGACACTCCTGTCCGACGCCTTTGACTTTGCTTCTGCTCTTGCTTTTGACCCTGCTTCTGTTCTTGGTTTTGACCCTGCTTCTGCTCCTCCACTGACGCCTGGAGCCCCGGCTGCCATTCCTTGCCGCAACTTCAGATTCGGACGTAACATTCCCTCACCTTCGGGGGGAGGGATATTATGAAAAAGCGTCAACCCAAGCCAGCGTCCAATCTTCCACCATCGTCCGAACAACGCCTCATTGCTTACGCACTTGCCGCAGGCGCCGCTAGCCTGGGCGCATTGGCGTTAGCCACGACCGCGCAAGCCGAAGTGGTTTACACACCGACTTACGTCTCACTTCCCAAGCAAGCATTTGCCGAAGGCGCTGGCTACCCGCTCGATCTCAATGGCGATGGCACTCCCGACTTCAAGCTTGTGAATTCCACGTTTGGCCACGGAGGGGCTGCGCTAGTCCACCCCGCGAATCGCGTCAATCGTGTGTTTGGGACAGGCACTCTAGCCTCGGCTTTTGAACCTGGGGCGAGCATTGGACCAGCAGGCCCACTTGCCCACAGAGCTCCCGACGAGGCGGCCACGATCATGGCCGGCCGGAGTGTATCCTCGGGAGGACTGAACAGCCGTGGCCCTTGGCGGGACGCCCACAATCTTTACCTCGGCCTTAAGTTTTTCATCCACGGCGAAGCTCACTTCGGATGGGCGCGCCTTTCCTATCACACCGGCACGATGTCCCTGACTGGATATGCCTACGAGACCGTAGCAAACAAGCCAATCACAGCCGGCGCAGAAAGCGGCGACGATGCTCTCGCCAATCCCCCTGCCGATCTTAACGCCCCGTTCCATGCGCCCGCGTCGCTGGGACATTTGGCCCAAGGAGCCGCAGCCCTGACCGCGTGGCGAAGAGAACCTTCGCAAACTAGCTAGACTGGCGGATGGCACAGGTTTTTGATCCCGTTGACGCTTCAGGCGAAGCGAGGGATCTGGCGCGCAGCGGCCAGGAAAGCAGGCGCGGGCCCGCGCAGAACGTGCCACCACGCCCCAGCCGCGGAGCGGCGCAAGAATGCAGCCCA
>PLUI01000132.1 GCA_003164855.1 Acidobacteriaceae bacterium | reverse complement strand
TGACGCAGTGGTTCACCAGGTCCGCTCCCACCGTAGAGTGCAGGCCCATTTCGAAGGCTATCTTCAGCTTCGTCCCCACTCCATCCACACTGGAGACCAGGATGGGATCCAGATATTTTGTTTTGTCCACCGCGAACANNGTAAAGGTCTTGTGCGCCAGATACTTGATGCGCTGCTTGGTGCGGTTGGCGCGGTCGATGTTCACACCCGCGTCGGCGTAGGTGATGGGCGTTCCTGCGGGCGTGGGTTTCTTGGCCACGGGTTCCTGCGCTATCTCGTTCTCAGTCTCAATGCTTCGGTTGTGGGGAAACGCTGGATTGCTCGCGAAGCCTTAGCTTCTAAGGCCGCTCATTGTAACACGTTCGAAGAGAGTGGCCGCCGGCGAAGTCTCGCATCCGGAAACCAGAAGTTCCGCATACACTACCACCACATCCGCGGACGCGCACGCCCGCTCGCCACTGCCGGACCCTTCACTAGTGGGCGATGAAGTCGGAAAAGAAATATGCCAGAATGCCGAAAAGAGCCAGTCCAGATATACCGTAAGCGGTGAGAACCCACGCGCCGCGCCCTTCATGGTGCTTGCCGGTGGTGGACGGTGTAGGGTAAGACTCCTGTGAACCAGAGACTGCTGGGGCCCGATCTTCCATGCCAGAAAACCTCCGAACGGAAAGATCGTGGCGCAAGTACATTATGCGTCACGCCTGCCCGGCGACATGGCCAGACAAGACTATCTGGGCCGCATTCTACTACGGTTTTGTGGCGAATAACCGAAGAAATGTGATCTTGGATCACGGCCTGTGGGGACAGCCGCCCGCGGCTGTCCTTCGAGCGAAGCTCGATGCCCTCCCTTCGTGATCCTTAGTGTCCTTCGTGGTCCATTGCTTTTTGTCTTCCGTCGACAATCTGAGCGATTACAACGGCCACTCGCCTTGGGATTTCCTCACCAAAAGCCTTACTATTACCTAATGCGTAGTTTCCTTCTGCCGGTTCTTGTGGTGTGCGCCCTGGCCGTTCCCTTCACCTCAGCCCAATCGAGCCAGGTCCCGACCGACTCCAGCGTTCCCGCCAAAGCGAAGAATGCCGCCGAAGCCGCGCCTTCCAAGCCCGACGAACCGAAGCACGATTACTCCCAGGAAGCCTTTGTCGTCGAGCAATACCGATCGCTTTACCGCTTTGAAAATGACGGCACCGGCCGCAAGGAAACCACCGCTCGCGTCCGCGTGCAAAGTGAGGCTGGAGTTCAGCAGTGGGGCCAGATTCAAGTCGGCTATAACTCCGCCAACGAACGCGTTGAAATGGACTACGTCCGCGTCATCAAGGCCGATGGCAGCATCGTAAAAGCCGGCGAAGATGCCGTGCAGGACCTCGGCGCTCCCCTCGAGCAGCAAGCCCCGGTGTACACGGATTATCGAGTGAAGCACATTACCGTGCCCGGCCTGCGTCCCGGCGAAGTGCTCGAATACCACATTGTGACGGTCATTCACACCGCGCTGGCTCCCGGCGAGTTCTGGGCGGACTACGAATTCGACAAAAGCAACATCACGCTCGACGAAGAAGTCGATGTTGACGTTCCCTCTGACCGTCCGCTCAAGTTAAAAAACAAAGCGGGCATGGATCCGAAGATTTCCGAAAGCCACGGACGCCGCCTCTACCACTGGACCAACTCCCACCTCGAACGCGAAGACGACCAGAAAAACAAGGACTCAGATAAAGCCAAAGACAAAGACAAAAAGAAAAAGAAGAGAAATCCCGACGACGAACGCCCCGACATTCAACTAACCACCTTCGTCAGTTGGGAACAGATCGGCCTCTGGTACGCCGGCCTGGAGAAAGACCGCCGTGCCCCCTCGCCCGAAGTTCGCGCCAAAGCCGAAGAACTCACCAAGGGCCTCAACACTGATCTAGACAAAGTTGAAGCCTTCTATGACTTCGTCGCCCTAAATTTCCGCTACGTCAGCCTGTCTCTCGGCTTAGGCCGCTACCAGCCGCACGCCTCTGGCGACGTTCTACACAATCAATACGGCGACTGCAAAGACAAGCACACCTTGCTGGCCTCGCTCCTCGAAGCCGAAGGCTTCCACGCGTCTTCCGTCCTCATCAACTCCAGCCGCAAGCTCGATCCTGACATGCCCTCGCCCTCGCAGTTCGATCACGTCATCACTATGCTGCCCATGGGCAAAGAAGAAGTCTGGATGGACACCACCGCCGAAGTGGCTCCCTTCCGCCTGCTCGCCTATAGTCTGCGGAAAAAGCAGGCGCTGGTCATCCCCGCCTCTGGTACACCGCACCTCGAAGAAACGCCCGCCGATACTCCCATGCCCGACAGCGAAATTTCCGAAGTCGATGGAAAAATCAACGACATCGGCAAACTCGAAGCCCACGTTCACTACACCTTCCGCGGCGACGAAGAACTTCTGCTGCGCTCCATTTTCCGCCGCGTTCCCGAATCCCAATGGCAGCGCGTCGTCGAGAACGTCAACTCCGGCATGGGCGGCGATGTCACCAACCTGAAAATCAGCGATCCCGCCGCAACTCGCGAGCCCTTCACCATGTCCTACGACGTCAGCAAGCCCAACTTCCTCGATTGGTCCAAGAAAAAATCCAGCCTCGCTCTGCCGCTCTGCCAGTTCAATCTGCCGGATCTCAGCAGTAACGATGACGACAGCGACGCCGATTCCGAACCGCTCAAGCTCGGCCCCAAGGCCGACTACATCTACCACCTCAGGCTCGAACTTCCCGCTAAATACACCGCCCACGCCCCACTGCCATTTTCGCTGAAGCGCGACTACGCGGAATATCAAGCCACCTACAAGCTTGAAGGAACCACGTTCACCGCCGCCCGCACTCTCACCCTTCGTGAGGATGAACTCCCCGCTCCGCGCACCGAGGATTACGAAGCCTTTCGCCGCGCCGTCGGCTCTGACCTCGGCCAGTTTCTTTCCGTCGAAAACACCGTCGCCGGTTCCCCCACTCCGCCCGCCGACATGAAAGCCGACGACCTCGTCGAAAGCGGACGCGCCGCCATGAACGGCGGCAATCTCACCATGGGCGTTCAACTGCTCAAGCGTGCCACCGAGGTCGACCCCAAAAACAAATATGCCTGGAACCTCCTCGCCGCCGCCTATATCGGACTTCGCCAGAACGACGACGCCGTCGCCGCTCTCAAGAAACAGATCGAAATCAATCCCTACGACGAGTACGCCTACAACGCCCTCGGTCGCGCCTACTGGCAGGAGCGCAAATACGACGATGCCGTCACCGCCTTCAACAAGCAGATCGAAATCAATCCCCTCGACAAGTTCGCTCACGCCGGACTGGGCTCAATGTATTCCGAGTGGCACAAGTACGACCTCGCTGCGCCGGAGTTAGAGAAAGCCGCATCGCTCACCCCCGACAATCCCGAACTGCAAGTCAGCCTCGGCGATGCCTACCTCAACCTCGGTCAGGACGATAAAGCCCTCTCGACCTTCGACCACGCCGTCGAACTCTCCGCCACTCCGCTCGTGTGGAACAACATCGCCTACCAGCTTTCGCTGAAAAAGTCTCATCTCGACCGCGCTCAGCAGTACGCCGAGTCCGCCGTCTCGGCCACCACCGCCGCCCTCCGCAACCTGTCGCTCGACCGTCTCACCCCGCAGGAGCTGCCTCTGGTCCCATCGCTCGTCGCCTATTGGGACACGCTCGGCTGGGTCTATTTCAGCGAAGGCAACCTCGACAAAGCCGAAAAATACGTCTCCGCCGCCTGGGGACTCGGCGGCCACGGCGAAGTCGGCGACCATCTGGCCCAGATCTACGAAAAGCGCGGCGACAAAGATTTAGCCCTGCGCACCTACGCCCTGTCCCTTAGCGCCCTGCGCCCTGACCCCGAAACCCGCGGCCGTCTCGCCTCCCTGAGCGGAGGCGATGCCAAAGCCGACGCCGCCGTCGCCAAATACAAAGAAGACCTGCAACGCACCCGCACCATCGACCTTGGCAAAGTCGCCAAAGAAGACGCCACCGCAGACTTTTTCGTGCTCCTAAGCCGTGGCCCCAACGCAACCGCCACGGTCGAAGGCGTTAAATTCGCCAGCGGCGACGAAAAACTCAAACGCTTCGCCGACGCACTCCGCACCGCCGAATACCGCGTCACCTTCCCCGACGACACCCCGGTAAAAATCCTCCGCCGCGGCATCCTCTCCTGCTCCACCACCACCGGCACCTGCTCCTTCGTCCTCATGCTGCCCGATGATGTGAGGACGGTGGACTAAAAGAGATCGCGTGAACGGAACTTTGAGAGAAGATGTCGAACCGCTAGCCGCGGAGCGCGAAAGAGTATAGCCCACACGGCGTAAGCCGTGTCAGGAAGTGAAGGAGAATCAGCCCCGTAGGGGCGGCCGATGATAGCCCGGCACGGCAGTGCCGGGTAGAATTGCCAAAAATAGAAGAAGTTCCGTAGGGACGAAACCGCAGGTCAACGCCTCACCAACGTCCAGCACACCTCTCGCATCGACGGCAGCGGCGAATTATTTCGCTAAGAAATTCACAGCCCGCTCATACGCATAAGCCAGCCGCAGCACCAGATCCTCGCGCCAGTGCGGCCCCGCAATCTGCAGCCCGATAGGCAGCCCGCCGTTGGTAAAGCCGCAAGGCACCGAGATCGCCGGCAGACCCCACACGTTAAACGGCCGCGTGTTGCGCAGCAAAGTAAGCTCCGCCGGACGCAGCGCCGCCGGATCTTGCTTCAGCTCCGCAATCACCGGCGCGGCGATGGGCGTCGTAGGCGTGATCAGCAAATCCACTTTGGCGAAGAAATCGCGAGCGCGACGTCGTTCCCAATCCAATTCCTGCCGCCGCAAAATATATTCCGCCGCCGAAATCTTTTCGCCTGAGCGAATCCGTCGCACCGTCTCCGCCTGGTACAACTCTGGCGTCCGCGCAACATTCTCGGCGTGATAAGCGTAAGATTCCGCCGCTTGCACCGTGCGATCCGCAGGAATATCGAGCTGCAAATCGTGAACTTCCGCCACCAAAGTGCCGATCGCGGCAAGCGCCCCGTCCACCGCCACGCGGACTTCATCATGAAGATCGTCATAAAAATGTGAGCGCGGAATACCGATTCGAAGATTCTTCGTCCCCTCCCGCAGAGCAGAAGAATAATCGCCCACAGGAACATCCGCGCTGCATAGGTCGAGCGGATCGTATCCCGCAACCGCCTGCAGCACAACCGCCGCGTCGCCGACGGTCGCGGCCAGCGGACCAACGTGATCGAGCGACCACGAAAGCGGAATCACCCCCCGCGCAGAAACGCGCCCATACGTCGGCTTGAGCCCAACGCACCCGCACAGCGCAGCCGGTTCACGAATGGAGCCGGCCGTATCAGTCCCGATCGCCGCGTAACAAAGCCCGGCAGCAACCGCGGCCGCCGATCCGCCGGACGATCCTCCTGCGATATGCGCCGCGTTCCGGGGATTGTGAACGTCACCGAAAAAACTCACCAGCGAGCTTCCTCCGTAAGCGAACTCGTGCAGATTGTTCTTGCCCAGAATTATTGCACCTGCCCGTCGCAAGCGCCGAACCACTTCCGCATCTTCAGTCGGCACGCGATTCTCGTAAAGTGCGCTGCCCGCCGTTGTGCGCGTGCCCGCGGCATCGATCAAGTCCTTCAACCCAACAGGAATGCCATGCAAAGGCCCGCGCCAATCCCCCCGAGCGATTTCGTTTTCCGCGGCTCGCGCCTCCGCCAGCGCAGACTCCGTGCTCACTGTAATAAATGCATTCAGCGCAGGATTGAGTTTCTCGATCCGATCCAGGCAGTCCCGCGTCAGTTCCAGCGGAGATACTTCCTTCCGCCGCAGGCGCGGGGCAAGTTCGACGATGGTTTCGAGGCCAGGCATGGCGTCGGCGGCCTTCATTGTAGCGGACGAATCGGCAGACTCTATTATTTACCCTCATGCTGAATGATTCTGCTCCCTCAAAAAAAGCAACCACCTGCCAAGGCCTATAATCAAAATCGCTGTTTGTACTCCGGAGGTCAACCATGGCGGAAATGACAATCGTCCCAGTGGAGACGCCAGTAGCGACCCACGGTTTTTTCATCGACGGCCGTTGGATGCAAGACGGCGACGTGGTCGAAGTGCGATCGCCATTCGATGGCAGCGTGGTCGGACGAGTTACGCAGGCGCGGCGCGAGCATGCCGAAGCCGCGATTGCTGCCTCCGTGAAGGCTTTCGGCACCACTCGCCGTTTGCCTGCCTTCGAGCGGCAACGTGTGCTCAGGCGCACGGCTCAGGCCATTGCCGAGCGCCGCGAAGAATTCTCCCGCACCATCGTGCACGAGGCCGGCAAGCCAATCAAGCTGGCGCGCACTGAAGTGGACCGTGCCGTTTTTATTTTCAACGTCGCCGCCGAAGAAGCCACGCGGATTTACGGCGAATATCTTCCCCTCGACTGGCAGGAGTTCACCGCCGGCCGCTGGGGCATTGTGAAACGCTATCCACTCGGCCCCATTGCCGGCATCACGCCTTTTAATTTTCCTCTGCACCTGGTCGCGCACAAAGTCGCGCCGGCAATTGCGGCGGGTTGCTCGATGGTGTTGAAACCGGCACCGCAAACTCCGCTGTGCTCGCTATTGTTAGCCGAGTGCATTCAGCAGGCCGGATGGCCTGATGGCGGACTTAACGCGCTGCCGCTTTCGAATGACGATGCCAGCCTTCTGGTCACTGACGAGCGCATCAAGCTGATCAGCTTCACCGGAAGCGTGCCCGTGGGTTGGGATATCAAGCGCCGCGCTGGCAAGAAAAAAGTCGCGCTGGAGCTCGGCGGCAACGCCGGAGCCATCGTGCACAGCGACGCCGATCTGGCATATGCCGCCGACCGCTGCGTGACCGGCGGCTTCGGCTACGCCGGGCAGACTTGCATTTCCGTGCAACGCATTCTGGTGGAGCAGTCAGTCTATGGCAAGTTCACCGATTTCCTGGTGGAAGGCGTGAAGAAACTCAAAACTGGCGATCCCATGGAAGAATCGACTGACGTTGGTCCGCTGATTCGCGAGAGCGATGCCATTCGTGTCACCAGTTGGATCGAGGAGGCGGTGCGCTCCGGCGCCCACTTGCTGTGCGGAGGTGGCCGCAAAGGTTCCATCGTCAACCCGACGGTGTTGACCGGCACCAAGCCCGATATGAAGGTGAACTGCCAGGAGATTTTTGGCCCCGTCGTAACCGTGGAACCGTACCAGAATTTTGATGAAGCCCTGCGGCGAATCAATAATTCCAATTACGGCCTGCAGGCAGGATTGTTCACCCGTGATGTGAAGTTGCTGTTCCAGGCTTACGACGAACTGGAAGTCGGCGCTCTGATCGCAGGCGATATTCCCTCGTTCCGCATCGACCAGATGCCTTATGGCGGCGTGAAGGACTCCGGCCTGGGCCGGGAAGGTTTACGTTACGCGATCGAGGAGATGACTGAGCCCAAGCTGCTGGTGATGAATGTGCGGTAGGGCCTTAGATGTGCGGCTGAGAAAAAAGACGAGACTATTTTTCAGGGGCGTCTAACCGGTGTAGTATTTTCCTTCTCCCGCGGGAAAATACGCGACAACTGCGCGCGAAGTATTTATAATCTCCACTTCTTATAAATGTCGCGAGAAAATCGGTGGGTTTTCTTTCGCGCCGCAACCATGACGCTTCTATAACTTTGGAGTCTGCTGGGTCTCATTCGTATTTTCTAGAATTCGTACGTAAGCATGCCGCAGATTTTTCATCGCAGCGCGAACACTCTGTCGCGGGCCACGATTTTCGGCGCGGTCTTTGTGATTGCCGCCCTCGGCTGGGTGGGATACGAAGTTCAGGGCTCTCCATACGTCACTTATGCGGGGGTGCGAAAGCCTCAGCCTGTGCCCTTCAGCCACCAGCATCACGTTGCCGGGCTTGGCATCGATTGCCGCTACTGCCATACCTCGGTCGAGACTTCGAGCTTCGCCGGCATTCCTCCCACCAAAACCTGTATGAACTGCCACTCACAGATCTGGACGAATGCGCAGTTGCTCGAGCCTGTTCGCGCCAGTTACCGCTCCGGCCAGTCTCTGCAATGGACGCGCGTGAACCAGTTGCCTGATTTCGTTTTCTTCAATCACAGTATTCACGTGACCAAGGGCGTGGGCTGCAACACTTGTCATGGACCGGTGGACCAGATGCCCCTGATGTACCAGCAGGAATCGTTGCAGATGGAGTGGTGCCTGGACTGCCATCGCGCGCCGCAGAATAACCTGCGACCGCGCGATCAGGTTTTCAATATGCGTTACCAGCCGCCCACGACCGCCCATCCAGTTGTCGTGGATGGACAAAGTTATTCGGATCAAGTCGAGTTGGGTACAGCGCTGGTCAAGAAATATAACGTCCGCAGCGTGCGCGACATTACCAGTTGCAATACGTGTCATAGATGATTCAAGTCCCGTAGGGATGGCAGAAGATAGCCCGGCACGGAAGTGCCGGGTTAGAAGCTATAAAACGTAACAAGTCCCGTAGGGACGGTACTGGATTACGAACGAATGACGATCGATCCCAAGAACGAAAACGGCAAGCGCGAAGACGTTTGCCCCAGCCAAAAAGGCAAGCTTGACTTGGCCGCGGTGCGCGCCGAGGTCGAAAATGCGGAGGCGAAGGTTAGCGGTCCGGAATACTGGCGTAGCCTCGAAGAACTCGCCGGCAGCCCTGCTTTCCAGGAGGCGCTGCATCGCGAATTTCCCAAAGGCGCATCCGAATGGGTCGATTCCGTTTCGCGCCGCGGTTTCCTTAAGGTGATGGGCGCATCCATGGCCATGGCCGGCATGACCGGCTGCGTAAAACTCCCGCAGGAACCAATCGTCCCCTATGTTCGCCAGCCGGAGGAAGTGATCCCCGGCCGCCCCATGTTCTACGCCACGGCGATGACGCTCGGCGGCTACGCCAGCCCGCTGCTGGTCGAGAGCCATCTCGGTCGCCCGACAAAGATTGAAGGCAACGACCGGCATCCCGCGAGCCTTGGCGGCACGGATATTTTCGCCCAGGCGTCTATCCTTGGCATGTACGATCCCGACCGCTCGCAGAGCGTCGTGTCGCTCGGCGATCAGCGCTCATGGCAGTCGTTTATTACTGCGATTCGAGGTCCGCTTAGCGCGCAAAAGGCGCTGCAGGGCGCGGGCATCCGCATTCTTACGCCAACCATTTCTTCGCCCACGCTCGCCGATCAACTGCGCAACTTCCTGAAAATCTATCCACAAGCCAAATGGCATGTGTATGAGCCGGTCAATCGCGACAACGTGCTCGAAGGCGCGAAGCTGGCCTTCGGACAGCCGGTCGAGACGCGCTACGATTTTGAAAAGGCCGACGTAATCGTCTCGCTCGACGCCGACTTCCTGTATGCGGGTTTTCCGGGAAATGTCCGCTACATCCGCGACTTNNACGACGGGGGCGAAGGCGGATCATCGGCTGCCACTGCGGGGAAGTCGGATCGAGAACTTCGCCCTCGTGATGGCGGGCTCGGTGCATAGGTTCTCTGGTAACCCCGCCGTTCTGGCTGCTGACGAGGAACGGTTTCTGAATGCGTTGAGCCGTGATCTCGGATCGTCCGTTGTAATCGCAGGCGATCATCTGCCGCCTTCGGTCCATGCGATCGTGCACAGAATCAATGAGGCCAGCGGCAGCATCGGCAAGACCGTGTTCTACACCGATCCCGTCGATGCGAATCCGGTTAATCAAAGCGAATCGATCAAAGGACTGGTCGGCGATATCAACGCCGGAAGAGTTGATTTGCTCATCGTCCTCGGCGGAAATCCTGCTTACGACGCGCCCGCCGAGCTCGACTTCGCCAACGTCCTGAAAAACGGCAAAGTTCCTCTGCGCGTGCACCTCGGGCTTTATCAGAACGAAACCGCGGAGCTCTGTCAGTGGCACATCAATCAATCGCACGAACTTGAAACCTGGGGCGATGCCCGAGCTTATGACGGGACGGCGAGCATCATTCAGCCGCTGATCGCTCCGCTTTATCAGGGGAAGAGCGCTGTCGAATTTGTTGCACTGCTTTCCGGCCAGAGCGACGCTACGGGGTACGACCTCGTTCGCGCCTACTGGCAGAAGCAGCACACCGGCGCGGACTTTGAAGCCTTCTGGCGGAAGTCGCTTCACGACGGATGGATTGAGGGATCAAGTTACGCTCCGAAATCATTCACGGCGAAGGGTACGAATTTTCCGACCTCAAATGCTACGGATGTAAAGGCTGAGGCCATCGAGCTCAACATCCGCCGCGACCCCACCATCTACGACGGACAATTCTCCAACAACGGCTGGTTGCAGGAACTCCCCAAGCCGATGAACAAGCTCGTCTGGGACAACGCCGTGCTTATCGGTCCCGTGATGGGCGAGCGGCTACAGATCAAGACCTGCGATGTGGTTGAGCTTGAGCTGAACGGCAAGAAAGTTACTGGCCCCGTCTGGATTCAGCCCGGGGTTCCGGACAATTCGGTCACTGTAACTCTCGGCTACGGGCGCACGCGCGCCGGCCGCGTCGGAACCGCGCAGGGCTTCGACGCTTATAAGCTGCGCACGTCGGCCTCGCCGTGGTTCGCAGCCGGATTGCAGATTCGCAAGACTGGCGACAGATATGTGCTCGCCTCAACTCAGGGCTACCAGTCGATGGACACGCCTAACGGCGACCATCGTCCCCTGGTGCGCGAAACCGTGGTTGAGGAATACCGCAAGGATCCCGACTTCGCCAAAGAGCAAGGCGAAGAACCCGCCCCCGGACTCACGCTGTACAAGCCCTATCCCTATAAAGAAGAGGACTACGCATGGGGGATGGCGATTGATCTGAACTCGTGCGTGGGCTGCAACAACTGCATGATCGCCTGCCAGTCGGAAAATAACATTGCGGTCGTGGGCAAGGAGCAGTGCGCCATTGGCCGGCACATGCATTGGATTCGCATCGACACTTACTACCAGTATCCTGATGAAGCGGCACGCGACCGCGACAATCCCAAAGCCTACTTTCAGCCTGTGCCGTGCCAGCAGTGCGAGAACGCTCCCTGCGAAGTGGTCTGCCCGGTGGGCGCGACCAATCATTCGACCGAAGGCCTGAACGATATGGTCTACAACCGTTGCGTGGGGACGAGGTATTGCTCAAACAACTGCCCTTATAAGGTGCGACGGTTCAACTTTCTGCTGTTTCAGGATTGGACCACGCAGCAATACAAGATGATGCGCAATCCCGACGTCAGCGTGCGCAGCCGCGGCGTGATGGAGAAGTGCACCTACTGCGTGCAGCGCATCAACGAACACAAAATCGACGCCGAAACCGCTTCCGTGCGCGAAGGCAAACGGATCAAAGTCGGCGATGAATTGCAGACCGCGTGTCAGCAGTCCTGTCCGGCCGGCGCAATTATTTTTGGCAACATCAACGATCCCAACAGCAAGGTCTCAAAGTTGAAAGCGCAATCGCGCAACTATAGTCTGCTGGGCGAACTCAACACGCGGCCGAGAACAACGTATCTGGCGGAAGTGAGCAATCCAAACCCGGAGTTGAAATCGTGAGCGGGTATCGCGCCGCAGGAAGTGGACCTTCGGTAGACGATTTGAAAGGGCGCGGCTTCAGC
>PLUI01000239.1 GCA_003164855.1 Acidobacteriaceae bacterium | reverse complement strand
GATCTTGGTGAAGTTGCCGGTACCCGGCTCGAAGGGCAGCAGGGAGAACTGCGAACCCGAGCCGGGAGCGAAGCTCTCGACATGACCCTTCAGCGGCGCGCCCGGCAGGGCGTCGACCCTGATCCTAGCGGCCTGGCCGACGGTCATCCGCGCCACCTGGGTCTCCTTGAAGTTGGCGGTGATCCAGACATCGTTGAGAGGAATCACCTTCATTAGTTCCTGGCCGGGAGCCACATTCTGTCCGACTTCGACGGTGCGGTCGCTGACGATGCCTGCAACCGGGGCCGTAATCCTGGTGTATTGCAGATTCAGTTGTGCCTGATCGAGGGCAGCTTTCTTTTGCAGTACTTGCGCCTCTGCCGACGCGGCTTTGGAGCGGCTGACCTGCATTTGTCTCGGTGCGGTTTCGGCGTAGCGCCGGTTGGCTTCCGCCTGCGCCAATTTTCCCTGAGCTTGAGTCACCTGCGACTGAGCCGCGTCGGCCATGGCGTGCGCGGCCACCACTGCAGCGGCGCTGGCCTTGGCGGCGGCCTCAGCTTGATCATATTGCTGTTGCGAAATCTCCTGTTTGTCCACCAGTTGCTTGTAGCGGACGAGATCGTTCTCGGCTTTGACGTTGTTAGCTTCGGCTTCATCGCGCTGCGCGCGGGCTGCATCGAACTGCTGCTTGGCGGCAGCGATTCCGGCGCGGGCACTGGTCACATCAGCCTCGGCCACGGAAACCTGGCTGCTGGTGTTAACGTCAGTGATGGGGACGTTGACGCCAGCAGCGACCGCCGCGGCCTGCGCGTCGTCGAAATCAGCCTTGGCTCGATCATAAGCAACCTGATAGTCGGTGGGGTCCATTTCCAACAACAGCGCCCCGGCCTGCACGTATTGATAATCCTGAACATCGAGCTTTATGACGTGCCCTGATACACGGGCGCTGATGGAATTGATGTAGCCGTCGACTTCAGCATCATCGGTATCTTCGTAACTGGTCACGTAACGGTAGACGAAAAATCCAACGACCAGCAGCACAACCACCCCGATGATGATGGCGATGCGGAAACCGGGGCTGGAGGTGCGGGAAGGACGAGTATGGAAATCTCGTTCCGTGGCCGGCAGCGGTTTGGTGCGGGATTCAGTTTGATCCGGCGGAGTGGCCGGCGGGCTTTGCGTCGTCGGTTCCATAATTTCGGTTAGTGCTCACCTTTCAGATATCTTTTAACTCCCTGTTCCGCATCGCCGATGGCACGTGCCAGTTCCACTTTGGCCAGATTGTGCGCGTAAAGGCTTTCGATATAACTCTCATGAGCGCCGGCAACGGCCTCTTGAGCCTGCACAACCTCCAGGTTATCGGTAACGCCCGCGGTGAAGCGATCGCGCGATTGTGTGAGCGCTTCCTCCGCCAGTTCTACGGAACTGCGGGCGACTTCGACCTGGTCTGCGGCAGAGTTCAGATCCAATAGCGCGCTGCGGACTTCATAATCGATGCGGCCGCGGAGATCGCCCAGCTGGGAGCGCGCCTGCTTTAGCTGAGAATCGGCTTCCAGAATGTCGCTGTGAACTTTTCCTCCCGCAAAAATGGGTATGTTAATGCCGCCGTCCACCTGCCAGGTTCCGTTGGAATGGGCTGGGTTAACGCCGATGTCGCCGTAGTTAGCGTCCACGCCCAGGGTGGGATAGCGACCCGCGGCCGCACCACGATGCGCGAGTTCCGCCGCGCGAACTTGCGCCTGCGCCGCCTGATAATCAGACCGGGAAGTATAAGCGCGCTGCAAGTAAACTTCGACGGGCAACGGAGTCAGCGCCTGGTACGGAGCTTTCTCGGTCAACGCGAATTCCTGACCGGGCGGCAGGCCGATGATCCGAGCTAATGACAACTTCTGCTTGGCAAAATCGTTGCGTGCCGCGATCAGTTGCTGCTGCCGCGTTTGTAATTCGACCTGCGAGCGCAGGGTGTCGATGGCGGGACTTAACCCGGCTTTCTGCTGGTCGGCCGCTTTCTTGTACAGGGCCTGAGCATTGGTAACCTGGGCGTCCGCAGTCTCGATGCGGGCGGCGGTGGAGATGGCGAGCAGGTAGGCGTTTCCCACTGCAAGAACTACCAATTCTCTCGCATCTTTGTAGCTGTACTGCGCTGACTTCAAACGCTCAGACGCAGCCCGTTCCTGTTCGAGATCTTTGAAGTTGAACAGAGATTGACTGAGCGAAGCGCGCGCGTCGAAATAATTGAAGGGACCAAGTATACGGGGGAGAGGAAACGGGAAAAGATTGCCCTTGAAGCCTAAGGCAGTCAGACTCTGGGTCTGGACATCTTCCTGCAATCGGGCTTGCAGGTCGGGCAGTAGGTTGCTGAGTTCTTTCCAGCGCTCTCCGCGCGCCATGATGGTCTGATCTCCGGAGAGAAGAAGACCAAGATTGTTGCGCAATCCCCGGTCGATTGCGTCCTGGAAAGTCAGTTGCAGCACTTCCGGAGTCGCTGTGGCTTCAGGTTCGCTCCCAGTGAAGGGACTCTGCGACCCGGGCAGAGAGATGGAAGGGGAGGGTGCGGTGGTCTGAGCCATCAAGCCGGGGGCAAAGACGAGCGAGACCAGCATCCAAGCAAAAAAACTGCGGCATGGATAAAGTAAGAGTCGGTGCATTTCCAGTTCTGGGAAACGTTCCATTATAGAGTTTCGAAATGATCTTTCTCACTGCCTGCACATCATAACGCCTTCGTGTTGATTCACTTATCGTGCTTAGCGATGCAAAAAGCTTCCGCTGACAGAGCGCTCAAACTCGGACCATAGAGCCTTCCTTGGATGCCGAACGATCGGCGGCGGTAAATTGACAACGGAAAATTCACATCCGCTTGGAACCTACTAGAAGAGTCTATTTCCCTTCAGGGCAACTTGGGCCGGGCTTCACCAGGTGGACATTTCCGCCATGACTTAGGTTACCTTGTTGAACGGTGCCTCGTGGTCCAAGCTTAAAGCGGCCTGGTTTCCCATATCGGACAGGGGTCGCACCTCCATGAGTAAATCAACATCTAGCGCAACGGGTACAGACTGGACAGGATTGCTGGCCGACCCGGACCTGGCACGGAACCTCGGAAAGCTGCTGCAGATTTATCGCGATGCCCCGCCCGACCGTAGAGATCAGGCCCTGCTGGCGGCCATGCGGGAGATCAAGCAAGCTTCCAGCGGTTCTTCGACGTCAATGAACGCGCCAGCAGAGCAGCAAAAACAGCCGGTGCCTGCGGCAACCTCGGCTATACCTCCGTTTGAACCCGACATTTTCAGCTCGAACTGGGCGCAGGACCGCAGACGTTATCCTAGGATTAAGTGTTTTGTAGCCGTAGAACTGCGTGTAAATGCATCGGACGCCCCCATTTGGGGCAATCTTTCTAACACGAGCCTGGGCGGATGCCAGGTCGAGACCGCAGTCCAAATCAGCGGAGGCGCCAAAGTCGAAATTGGACTTTGGGTTGCGAGTGGCAAGATTTGGGTCAAGGGTCTAGCCCTAAATGGCGTGGTTACTCGCAGCGCACCCGCGGCTGGAATGAGAATCCGCTTCGGCGCAATGGATCCCGCCGAAAAAGAGAATCTCCGCCAATTTCTCAAGTATGTCCAGGAGACTACGCGAGCATGCAATAGCGAAAGCCGCTACCTGCAGTTGCTGAAATAGTTTAGTTCCCTTCCCTTTCCCACGCTTGGTGGACTTTCCGATATTGGTGCCGTTCTGACGGCACCACTACCGGACTTCCTCGGTTTTTCACAGATCCCGTCACATTGGTCCGCAAGAAATTGGTACACTCGATGCGTATCTGCAACCCTTTCTGTCCTGGGAACTCTAATAAGACTGGCCAGTGGAGCAACCCAAAAAAGGACAGAGTTGTCCCCTCAAAGGAGCGTGCATCGCATGGTAGCCAGTGAACAGGCGGTGGTAACCGGCAAGCAGTTGGATACGCTGTGCATTAACACAATCCGCACCTTGGCGATTGACGCCGTGCAACAGGCTAACAGCGGACATCCCGGTGCGCCCATGGGCTTGGCGCCGGTGACTTACTGCCTGTGGCAGGAATTTCTGCGCTACGACCCGGACGATCCCAAGTGGCTGAACCGCGACCGGTTTGTCCTGTCGAACGGCCACGCCTCCATCCTCCTCTATTCGTTGCTGTACCTGACCGGCTACGACCTCTCGTTGGACGACATCAAAGCGTTCCGCCAGTGTGGCAGCCGCACACCAGGGCACCCCGAGCGCCGCCACACCGACGGTGTCGAAGTGACGACGGGGCCACTTGGCCAAGGCGTCGGCAACGCGGTCGGTATGGCCATCGCCGAGCGTTTCGTGCGGGCGCGCTTCGGCTCCGATGTCTGCGACCATCGCACCTTCGTCATCGCCGGGGACGGCTGCTTCATGGAGGGCATCTCGCACGAGGCGGCGTCGCTGGCCGGGCACCTCGGCC
>PLUI01000171.1 GCA_003164855.1 Acidobacteriaceae bacterium | reverse complement strand
ATCTGCTGGGCGAAGAATATTTTCAATACAAATTGAAGCCGCAGTTGAAGGCGCGGGGCGTGCAACGGGTGCAGGAACTGGTGCGCTCGGGGGCGGAAGTGGTGCTGGTGAGTCAGGGGCTGGAGCACGTGATGAAGCCGCTGGCGCAGCATCTGGGAGTGAAACGGCTGGTGGCGAACCGCCTGGAATTCCGCGATGGCGTAGCCACGGGAAGGCTGCTGGAGCCGGTGATTCGGCCGCGGGGAGCGTTTGCGCGGATACAGGAGCAGAGTCCGGATGGGCGGCGTGCGCCGAAGACGCTGGCGCGGCAGTTGGATATCGCGCTGGAGGAGTTGCGGGCGGCGGTGATTGGAGCGGAGCGCGAATCGCCGGCGCAGGAACATCCGATTGTGCATTTCGAAGGACGGCAGCAGGCGCCGGGATTTTCGGTGCGGCGGGCGCTGGCCGACAAACAGGTAATGCTTATCGGCGTTACCGGATTTATCGGCAAGGTATGGCTGGCGAACACGCTCATGGAGCTGCCGAAGATCGGGCGGATTTATCTGTTGGTGCGGCGGCAGAAGTCGAATCCGGCGCAGCGGCGGTTTGAAAAGATCGTGGAAGAGTCGCCGGTATTCGATCCTCTGTTTGAAAAGTACGGAGTTGGGCTTGGGGACTATTTGAGGGAAAAGGTGGAGGTGGTTGAGGGGGACGTGGCGCGTGCGGGGTTGGGGCTGGACGCGGAGGTCGCACGGCGACTGCAGAAAAATCTTGATTTGATTGTGAACAGTTCGGGGTTGACCGATTTTAATCCTGACTTGCGGGATGCGCTGAGTACGAATACGGATGCGGCGATGAACATCCTGGAGTTTTTGCGGGGGACGGATCACGCGGGATTGCTGCATCTTTCCACCTGCTATGTGGCGGGGGAACGCGACGGACGGGTGACGGAGAAGCTGATTCCGAATTACACGCCGCGTCACGTGGCAAATTTCGATGCGGAGCAGGAGTGGCGGTCGCTGCATGAAGTGATTGCGAAAGCGGAGGCGCAGGCTGAGGGCGAGGAAGTGACGGCGGGACTGAGATCGCAGTCGCTGGCGAAAGAACATGCGGCGAAAGGCCTGCAGGGCGCGGCGCTGGAGAATCAGATCCGCAAGAACCGGATTCGCTGGTTGAAGACTTATTTGACTGACGAAGGGACACGGCGGGCAAAGGAGTTGGGCTGGCCGAATACTTATACCCTGACGAAGAGTCTGGCGGAGTCGCTGATCGTGAAATACGGCGCCGGGCTACCGATTGCGGTGGTGCGGCCGGCGATTGTGGAAACATCAGTGGCGAAGCCGTTTCTGGGATGGAATGAGGGGATTAATACGTCGGCATCGCTCTCCTATTTATTAGGGACATATTTCCGGCAACTGCCTTCGAACGAGAGCAAGCGGTTGGATATTATTCCGGTGGACGCGGTGTGCGACGGGATGACGCTGATCGCGGCGGCGATTGTGGAGCGGCGGCACGACGAGTTGTATCAGCTGGCAACGTCGGTGACGAACCCTTGCGACATGGGACGATCGATTGAACTGACGTCGCTGGCGCACCGGAAACATTATCGGGCGCAGGAAGGGCTGGAGTCGTGGTTGCGGCTGCGGTTCGATGCGATTCCGGTTTCGAAGACGCGGTACCAGCGCATGTCGGCGCCGGCGCAGAAGGCGATTGTGAAGTCGATTCAGAAGATCATGGCGCCATTGCCGTTGAAGAAAACTCCGCTGGTGAAGGCAGAGAGGAATCTGGAACGGCTGGAAAAATTGATCGAACTGTTTGAGCCGTTCATCCTGTTTAACGAACACGATTTTGCAGCCGATAATGTGGAGAAACTTTCGCACGCGCTGGTGGAAGACGAGTGGGAAACATTTGGCTACAAGGCGCGAATGCTCGATTGGTGGGAGTACTGGATCAACGTGCATATTCCGGCGCTGCGAAAGTGGACCTATCCGCTGATCGAAGGGCGGCCGCTGGAGGCGCGTCCGGCGCGGAGTTTGCAGAATGGGGAGACAGTGAAGACGGGAACGGATGGGGGAAAGTGGTAAGAGTGCAGGGGCTGAAGCCCAGATTACTTATAGGAAGACTGGCGCAGCGCTGAAGCGCTGCGCCACCCAAAAGCTTAAGGAAACGGAATTGGTGAATGGCGATATTTCTGACGGGATCGACGGGATACATTGGGGCGCATGTGGCAGCGAATCTGCTACGGGACGGGGCGGCGCTGAATGTGCTGGTGCGGGCGCGAGATGTGAATGAAGCCGAAGGGCGGTTGTGGCAGGCGCTGCAGTTGCACTTGGAGTTTCCGCAGTTTTACGAATTTCTGCACACGCGAGTGCGCGTGTTTCGCGGAGACCTGACGGATCCGGGCTTTGGGTTGGGGCGGGATGAATATGACCGCCTGGTGCACACGACGGATTCGGTGATTCACTGCGCGGCGTCGCTGAACCGGAAGTCGGAGAAGAGTTGTTTGAACGTGAATCTGCGCGGCACGTTGGAAGTGCTGACGCTGGCGAGGCAGGCGGAGCATTATCACGGGTTGAGGCGGTTCAGCCAGGTGAGCACGGTGGCGGTGGCGGGGAAGCGGCAGAATGAAATGGTGAGCGAGGACCGGTCGATTGATTGGGAGCGGTCGGATTACGATCCGTATGCGCGGACGAAAAAATTCTGCGAGCACATGATGCGGGTGCTGCTGCCGGAAACGCCGAAGACAATTTTCCGTCCGAGTATTGTGCTGGGCGACAGCCGCTACGCGGAAACGACGCAGTTCGACATGGTGAAAGCTTTTGTGTTTTTGGCGGGGCTGCCGGTGTTGCCGTTTCGCGCGACCGACAAAATTGACATTGTGAATGTGGATTTTGTGGCGGAGGCGATTGCCACGCTGCATCAGAAGGAGCGTCCGCAATACGACACGTATCATCTCTCATCGGGAATCGGATCGCAGACATTTCGAGAGATCACGAAGGCATTGGCGGCGGCGCAGAACAAGCGAGCGCCAGTGTTTGTGCCGGTGGCGGAGCGTCCGTTTACGGGATCGGTAAATTTTCTGGCGAACCGCAAGGGGGCGATTGCGAAAGGCGCCTCGTTGATGAAAGTGTTCATGCCGTATCTAACGTGGAATACGGTTTTTGATAACACACGCGTGACGGCTGAACTGGGAAAGAAGCCGGTGCCATTTTCCGAGTACTCTTATCCGCTGATGAAGTTCAGCAGCGGGAATAATTTCGAATACAAGTACCGGCCGTGGCCGGCGGCAGCGGGAGGTACAGCCGCATGATGGACTTCATTCTGGAAGCGTGGGTAAGTAGTTCGATTGAGCGCGCCCGGGCGGGCTGGATGCTGGGCGCGGGCAAGCGCTGGAAGCCGGGCGACAAGCTGAAACTGCTGTTCGCGGGTTACAACGGAACGCGGAACATGGGATCGGATGTGCGGGTGGAAGAGATGCTGCGGCAGATACGGCATATTCTGGGCGCGGAGCGGGTGGAGTTCAGCGTGATGAGCCAGAACTTCGATTTCTCGCGCGGATATTTCGAGGGTACGAAGCAGGTACACTTGCCGGATATTTTCCCGCCGTTTTTGGCGAATGAAGTGCCGCGGCACGATGGAGTGGTGGCGTGCGAAGGGTCGATGTTCAAGAGCAAGTTCGCGAATGCGCTGACCACGATGATGATCGGGTCGCTGGGAATTGCGGCGGCGCAGAATAAGCTTTCGGTGGGATACGGCGCGGAAGCCGGACACATGGATCCGGTGGTGGCAAAAATGTGCGGGCGCTATTGCCGGAATTCATTTGTGATTACGCGGAATGAGGAGTCGCGCGGCGTGTTGCGCGAATTGGGCGTGCCAACGGAACTGGGAACCGATACGGCGTGGACGTTTGAGCCGCGTCCGCCGGAGTACGGGCAGGCTGTGTTGAAAAAAGTGGGCTGGGACGGGCGAACGCCGGTACTGGTGGTGTGCCCGATTAATCCTTTTGAATGGCCGGTGAAGGCATCAGCGGCGAAGTACGCAGTGCGCAGCTTGACCGGTGCGTATAAAGACAGCCACTATCGCACGGTTTATTTTCACAACTCGGGGCCGGCGGCGGAGCAGGCGTATCACAAATATTGGAACGCGATTGCGAATGCGGTGGATGCGTTCCGCAAGAAAAAGAATGTATTTGTCATAATCGCGGCGACGGAACGGTTGGACGCGCGTCCAGCGAATCGGATTGCAGAGAAGTTGGGCGGAGTACCGGTGCTCACCTCGGACGAATACAACATGTATGAACTGGTGAGCGTGCTGCGGGCGTGCCATATGATGGCGTCATCGAGATATCACGGGATTGTGACTTCGATGCCGGGGCTGGTGCCTTCGGCGGGAATCACGATGGACGAGCGCATTCGGAATTTGATGCGGGAACGCGGGCATCAGGATCTGCTGATGACGGTGGATGATCCGGAACTTGAAGGGAAGCTGTTGGCTGCACTGGAAAAACTGAGTTGCGAGGGCGAGGCGATTGCGACCGGCATTGCGCAAACGGTAGTGAAAAATTTGAAAGTGATGGCGCGCATGGGTGTGTATTTCGAAGAGGAAGTGCAGAGAAGATATCCGGAGTTTGAGACGCGACGGGGGGAGTGGAGTTGGGAGGATTATTTGCCGCCGATGAGCAAGGGTCTGCGGGAGTTGGTGACGGCTTACAACTAGGTGGTTCGCGGTTGGTTATAAAAAGCTGCGAAGCACGCTAAGGGTGCGCGAAGTCCGTGAAGAAAGTCTGACGAGTTTCCGAATTAGTCGGTTCTTATTGTGGATACAGTCCTGCCATTCATCGGAGATATTTTCGCGCAACTGCAGACGGCTGCGGACACGCGCATTCTCGCAGAAATCCGTGAGGGCGTAGTCACGGGCGTAACGGGAAACGAGTTACTGGAGCTGACGCGCAAGGCGCGAACTTTTATCGCTTCGAAGAGGCTGAAAAAGGGCGAGCGATGCGGCTTGCTGGCGGCTAACAGCATTCGCTGGGTGGCGATGGACCTGGCGCTGATGGCTGAAGGGCTGATTGTGGTGCCGCTGTATTCGCGGCAGGCGCCGGCGGAACTGGTTGCGATGATGAAGGACTCCACGCCATCCTTGGTGTGCTGCGGAGATGCGGCGTTGCGGGACGGGATTACGGAGAGTTGGAAGGATGCGCCTGCGCAGTTTTTGTTTGATGAAATTTTCGCGGGTGTGCAGGGAGTGCAACTGGAGCGGCCGCAGGTTGGGAAGGATGATGCCGTCACCATTATTTATACGTCCGGTACTTCGGGCGAGGCCAAGGGAGTGGTGCTGACGGCGGCGAACGTGGGGTTCATGCTGGACCGGACGGCGGAGAGGCTGGGCGAGTTGATGGCGGGATCGGCATCCGGGGAGCAAGATCGGATCTTTCATTATTTGCCGTTTACCTTTGCGGCTTCGTGGATTGCGTTGCTGACGTTTTTGAAGCGGCGGAGCCTGGTCGCGATCAACATGGATCTGGCGAAGATTGCCAATGATATGCGGGAAGTGGCTCCGGATTATTTTTTGAACGTGCCGCAGTTGCTGGAGCGGATGCGGCGCGCGGTTGACGAACAATTGTGGCATACCGGAGGAGTGGCGCTGGCAATTTATGGGCGGGCTAAGGCTGCGTGGGCGCGGCGTCAGGATGGGCAGCCGGAGACCGGCGATGCAGTGTGGCTGGGACTGGCGAACCGGCTGGTGTTTCCGGCGATTCGAAAAAAAATGATTGGCAAAAATCTTAAGGCACTGATTTGCGGGTCGGCGCCGCTGAGCGCGGAGACGCAGCTTTATTTCATGATGCTGGGAATTCGCGTGCTGCAGGTTTACGGGCTGACGGAGACTACGGCGATTTGCACGATGGATGATCCGAACCGGGTTGAGGTGGGGCGGGTGGGGCCGGCGATTCCGGGGATGGAGATGAGGCTGGGGGACAATGATGAGATTCTGGTGAGCGGGCCGAATATTTTCTCGGGATATTGGAACCGGCCGGAGCAAACGGCGGAGGCGCTACGCGACGGGTGGTTCCACACCGGGGATCAGGGAGAAGTGAATGTGTCGGGAACCTGGCGGATCGCGGGGCGGATCAAGAATCTGATTGTGTTGGGGTCGGGGCATAAGGTTTCACCCGAACCAATCGAGAACGCGATTGCCAAACTCTTGCCGGAGGCGCAACAGGTTGTGGTGGTGGGAAACGGGCGCGGATATTTGTCGGTACTGCTGACGGGGGGCGTGACGGCGGAGAAGGTGCAGGCGGCGCTGGATGGGGTGAATCCGGAGTTGCCGCACTACAAGCAGGTGCGCGCGTTCCGTGTGATTCCAGAAGCATTTTCGATTGAGAATGGATTGTTGACGGTGAACGGGAAACTGAAGCGCGACGTGATTTCAGCGCGGATGAATAATGAGATCGAGGATATGTACCGGGTTAGGCAGGCTGTCTAACCGCAGCCAGCGAGAGCTTTAACCACGAAGGAAATTAAGGTGCACGAAGAAAAGGCTATCGCAACGTTAGCGGGCACGTGCGGTGGGAGCGCTTTGTCCTGGACTTTGGCCGATGGCGTGATTGAGTTGGCTCTGCACCGTGCGCCTTGCAACGAGTTGGGATCGGAGTCGCTGGAAGAGTTTGAGAGGTTTGTGACGGCTTTGGCCAGGATGGAGGCAGAGGCGCATGCGCTCATCATTTATAGCGAGATGAAGCCGGGATTTTGCGCGGGGGCGGATTTGCGCGAGTTGTATCAGCGGTCGCAGGGGATGGAAAAAGCTGCGGCTGGGAAGAGTGTGCGGGATTTCCTGGAGCGCATTCATCGCGTGCTGAATCTGATCGATGCGTCGTCTTTGACTACGATTGCCGCGGTGCATGGAGTGACGTTTGGTGGAGGGTTGGAGCTCGCGCTGGCTTGCGATTTGATCGTCGCGGATAAGATGGCGCGGTTCTGTTTCCCCGAATTAAGGCTGGGTTTGATTCCCGGGTTTGGCGGGATTCCGCGACTGAAGCGAGATGTGGGCAATGCCGTAGTGAGGGATCTGTTGTTGACGGGGCGGAGTTTCAACGCGAATAAGGCACAGCAGATTGGGTTAGTGAGCCAGGTGGCCGGCGAAGGCGAGGCGCTGCGGGCGGCTCGAGCGACGGCGGCGCAGTTGAAGAAGTTCGACCGGGCCACGGCCGCGGCGGCGAAAAGATTTATCAAACCGATTCCGCACGAGGAGTTGCGGAGAGAGATCGATTTGTTCTGCGAACTGTTTGCGCGTCCGGCGGTGGAGGCGGGATTGCGGAAGTTTGTGGAGAGCACGGATGCGCAGCCTTATCTGCCGTAGAGTACTCGGTACCTAGTACCGAGTTAAAGCAGGTTCCTCACCGGGCTGGCGCCCGGTTCGGAATGACAGCAATGATTTCGGGTTGAGAATATATGCAGACTGCGGAACAGACGCTGGACGAAATATTGAATCTCGCGGCGGTGCACTTTAAGGTGCCGCGAGAAAAACTTTCTCCCGACGACGATTTTTTTAAGACGCTGGAGGTTGACAGCTTGCAGACGCTGGATCTGCTGACCAAGTTGGAAAATCATTTTCGCGTGGAGCTTCCGGATTACGAACTACAGGGTGTTTCTGACTTCCGCACATTGGCTGGAAAGATTCAGGCTAGGTTGTAGCCTTGAGGAGTTCGCAAGGTTTCCGGAGGAAACGTTCCCTCGGGGGCTAAAGCCCGTATCTCTTGTGGGTCTGGGTGGCACGGCTGAAGCCGTGCCCTACCCAAGACCGTTTATAAGAGGGTTTGCGGTTGATAACCAATTCATTAATACGGATTCTCCGTGTGTCTGTGACGCTGTGATGAAATAGCTCTTTCAATGCTCGATCTCCAAAAATACAGCTGTCTGGGCTCGGCTCTGCGCGATGCGCTGGACCGTTTCTCTGGCGAAACGTGCCTGATTGAAGCGGACCGGGAGCGCGAGAAGACGCGGCTCACCTACTCCGATTTCAAGGAAACCAGCTTGCCTTTGGCGCGGGCGCTGGAGGATGCGGACTTCGATGCGGGGGAGCGCGCGGCCATTCTCATGACGAATCAGTCGAAGTGGCTGATTTCGGCGTATGCGATTTTTTACAGCGGGGGCGTGCTGGTTCCTCTGGATTACAAACTGACGGCGGTGGAACAGCTGCAACTGCTGGAACACTCGAAGGCTCAAGTGCTGGTGGTCGAGTATCACCTGTGGCGAGCGATCATGCAGGCGCCGGAATTTCACAACATCAAGACGAAGTTGGTGCTGGTGACCGAGGCGCCGCTGGGCGCGGACCTGGCGGGAGGGTTCCGCTGGGAAGATTTTAAGCGCAAAGGCGCGCCGGACTTTGTGATGCGGCAGCGGGAAGACGTGGCGTGCATCGTGTATTCGTCGGGCACGGGCGGACGCCCGAAGGGGTGCGTGCTGACGCATGAGAATTATCTGGAGCAGTGCCGGGCATTGACCGCGTGGTATCCATTCTGGCCGGGCGTGCGGTATTTGAGCATTCTGCCCACGAATCACGCCATTGATTTTATGGTGGGATTTATTGGGCCGTTTGTGTGCGGAGCATGCGTGGTGCATTTGCGGACGCTGCGTCCGGAATTTGTTCGGGATGCGTTTGTGCGCTACCGGATTACGTATGTGGCGCTGGTGCCGATGATCGTGAAGAATCTGGAGCGCGGGCTGCGGGCCAAGTTCGACGAGTTGCCGGGGTGGAGGCGGGCGATTCTGAATCGACTGATCGGGCTGAACAAGCTGCTGACGCGCCGTAGAGCGCGGGTGAAAGTGAGCCGCACTTTGTTGCCCCAAGTGCATCGGGCATTTGGCGGAGAGTTGTTGGCGGTTTTCACTGGGGGTGCATTTATGGAGCCCTCGACGATGCAGTTTTTCTATGATCTGGGCATTCCAGTGGCGAACGGTTATGGGCTGACGGAAGCGGGAACCGTGCTCACGGTGAACGATTTGAAACCGTTTCGCGCGGATACGGTGGGCAAGCCGTTGCCTGGTGTGGAACTGCGGGTGCTGAGTCCGAACGAGGAGGGGATTGGGGAAATTGCGGCGCGAAGCAAGACGGTGATGTCGCATTATCTGGACGATGCGGAATTGACGCTGGAGACGATTGTCGAAGGATGGCTGCTGACGGGCGATTTGGGGCGGTTCGACAAGAGCGGGCATCTGCAGCTTTTCGGGCGGAAGAAAAACATGATCGTCACGGAGGGCGGGAAGAATATCTATCCGGAGGATATTGAGACGGTCTTCGATGGATTGCCGGTGAAGGAATATTGCGTGTTCGCGGTGAATTATGTTTGGGCGCAAAAAGAACTGGGGCGGGAGATGCTGTTCATTGCGTTGCGGCTGGAGCAAAATCAACGCTTCGACAGCTCGCTGCTGCAGGAGATTGGAAGCCGCAATCGCAAGCTGCCGGATTTCAAGCGGGTGGGCGGATATCTGGTGTGGGAAAAAGATTTTCCGCGGACAGCATCGATGAAGGTAAAACGGCAGGGGCTGGCGGAAGAAATCCGGAAAACGGTGGAGCGGGGAGCGGTGGTGGGGCTGTGAGCGGGGAACAAGCGTATCTCGCCATTGTGAATCCTGCGGCGGGAGGCGGGCGCAGCCGGAAGATGCTGGGCCCGGCGCTGGAGCGCTTGCGGGCGGGCGGGGTCGAGATTGAGGTGGCGGAGACGCAGGGATCTGGTGATGCGACGCGAATCGCGCGCGAGGCGTACGGGCGCGGCCACAGAAAATTTATTGCGGTGGGCGGGGATGGAACTTCGTACGAAGTGGTGAACGGGCTTTTCCCGCAGGCGTATGAGAACGAGCGAGCCACGCTGGGATTCCTGCCGCTGGGGACGGGCAATTCCTTTCTGCGCGACTTCAGCGATCGCGGAGTGGAGCATGCGATCGAGTCGCTGATTTCGCAGCGAACGCAGGCCTGCGACGTGCTGCGGTTGCGGCATCGCGAAGGAGTGATTCACTACATCAATTTGCTTAGCGTAGGATTTCCGGCCGACGTGGCGACTTTGCGGGCGCGGCGATTCAGCGGGCAGGGAGTACTGGGATATGTGATTTCGATTTTTCTTGGGCTGGCTCGATTAGAGCGGCGGGCGTTTCCGGTGCGGGTGGATGGGGAGACGGAATTTGACCGGCGACGCTGTCTGTTTCTGACCTTCAATAACAGCAAATTTACCGGCGGGACCATGATGATCGCGCCCAAGGCAGAGGTGAATAGCGGGTTGATCGAATACGTTCGCTGGGGTGCGATTGGAAGGCTGGGGCTCATGAGGAACTTGCCGCGACTTTATGATGGGACACACATTCATCACCGGCTGGCGGAGCGGAAGGCGGTGGGGCGAGTGGAATTCGATTTGAGCGCTCCGGTGGATGTGATGGTGGACGGGGAAGTGCTGACGCTGCACTGCGAGGAGTTGGATGTGTTGCCCGGGGCGTTGAATGTTGCGGCCTGACACCATGATATAAAAAGTGAATGGTGTGGGAAGGAAATCATGTCTGAACAGAGGCGAAAGCAGCAACAGAAGCGGGTGGCAACGGTGGGAGCGAAAGTACCATCGCGGAAGATGCTGATCTGGGGCGGGATTGCGGTGTTTCTGATAGGGCTCTACGGCGCGTGGTGGTACTACACGAATCATCGCTACGATGGATTTGCGAAGTGCCTGGCGTCGAAACAAACCAAGATGTACGGACTGTATTGGTGTCCGCATTGCAGGGACCAAAAAGAGATGTTCGGGAAAGCGTTTCGGTACGTGCCTTATGTGGAGTGCGCGATTAAAGGGGCAAGCGGAATCACGGCGGAATGCAAGGCGGCCGGTGTGAAGTTATTTCCGAGCTGGCAGTTTGGTACGAATCCTCCGAAAGAAGGAGTGTTTCCTATGCAAGAGCTTTCCGATAAGACCGGGTGCGCGTTGCCGTGAGTGCAACCCCGGATAAGACGGCTGCGTCCAATACAACTCTTGCGAAGGGCGATCGAGTCCTGTTTGTGCTGATCGCGATTCTGGCGCTGGCGGGGATGGCGGTCTCGGCAGTATCACTGCAGCGGCACTACGCGAAATCGGCGACGGCGTTTTGCGAAATTGGCGAGAAATTTAATTGCGACATTGTGAACCGCAGCGAGTATTCGAGCGTGATGGGAATTCCGGTGGCGGGGATTGGTGTGGCTGGATATGGAGTGCTGTTCGCGCTAGCGACTGCTTACCGCTCGCGGATGCAGACGCCGCTTCGCCTGCTGGTGGCGGCTTTGGCGGGATTGGGGTTTGCGCTGTATCTCACTTATGTCGAGGGCTACGTGCTGGAGACGTGGTGCATTCTGTGTTTGAGTTCGCTGGCGCTGATTGCGACGATCACGGCGCTGGCGGCGGTAGTGAAGGCGCGCACCGGCATAAGCGGTTGAATCTCTTCTGATGGGAAGAATCCTGCAAACAAAAAATAGAGCGGGCGCCGTTTCCGAGATGATTCGGGCGAGCGGCGCGACGGGAGATCTTCGGCTGCATGAATTCCGCAGCCGGATTTTTAAGAATACTCGATTCTTGCGGGTGTGGCTGCCGCCGGGTTATGACGATGCGGAAAATTCACGCCGACAGTATCCTGTTCTTTATCTGAATGACGGGCAGAATCTGTTCGAGTCTTCGACGGCATTTGGCGGAGTGGAATGGGGAGTGGACGAGACGGCGGAGCGGATGATACGCGAGCGCGCGATCCCTCCGATGATTATCGCAGGCATCGATCATACGGGGACCGACCGGCTTCGCGAGTATCTTCCGTACCGGTCGATGCATCCGAGGATGCTGCGGGTGCAGGGG
>PLUI01000293.1 GCA_003164855.1 Acidobacteriaceae bacterium | reverse complement strand
CAGAAGGTCTTGGACGAGTACTTCGCCGGCCAGCCCGCCGAGCTTCCCGACGCCGCGCCGGGGATGGTCGGCCAGCTGCCCGGCGTCGGCAGCGCAAGCCGCTGGAATACACTGCGCGCTCTCCGAGTCCTGCGTTGGTACAACAGCTCAACAGGGTAGTTGTAACCTGGACATGCTCGCGCCGCTGCCTCCCCACCGGGCGACTACCTTAGATTCGCTCATGCGTCGGCTCTCCGACAAAGACCAGGCAGCCGTTGGGATCGTTGATGTGGAATTCGGTCATGCCGTAGTCCCGGTCGAATAGATCGCGGATTTTGTAGCGGTCTTTGAACGTCTTCACGCGCTCCCACAGCGAGGCAATGTTGGAAACTTCGATGTAGATCTCGGTGTGACCGCGGACGCAGCGCATGACTTCCTCGGATGCGGCCTTCATAAAGTGGATGGTCTGGCCATCGCGCTCGACGATGGCATATTCAGCGGACTTCATCGTGGCGCTGAAGCCGAGAACATCGTGGTAGAAGGCGAGAGTTTCTTCCATGTCGGCGGCGGTCAGCATCGGGCTGATTTTTTTGGCGGTATAGGTTGCGGTCATCGTGTTTTCCATCTTTGCATCTCCCAGGTTTCGAGAGCGTCAAGCGCCATAAGGGAATTCGGGTGTGCCGACTTTTTGTATGTTTGCCTCGGCGAATTCGCGGACGCGGTCGAGCGAATCCTGCAAGCCCTGTTGATAGCGTTCGAGGTCTTCGTCGGTGGCATTCGCCGGAGCCGGGACGAGCTTGCCGAAGCGCAGCAGGACGCGGGAAAACGGTTTCGGAATGATGAGGCGGTCCCAGGTGTTGAGGACCCAGGCGCGCTCGACGGCGATGTGGAATGTGCTCATAGGAACGCTGGAAGAACGCGACAGGGCGACTGGGCCGGGCTTTACTTTGTGGCGCGGGCCGCGGGGACCGTCGAGGCTGAAGGCGACAGACCAGCCTTGCTGCAAGGCGCGGCGCAGGCCGAGCAGGGCGCGCACGGCGTTGCGGCTGCTGGAGCCTTTGACGGCGACGAATCCGAATTTGTGGATGATGCGTCCCATGTATTCGCCGTCGTAGCTGTTGCTGCTCATGACGCGGATTCCGCAGTTGCGGAAAAGGTAAGTGGCGGGGATGATGCAGGCGTGCCAGAAATTGAGGACCAGCGGGCGCTGGCCGACGGTTTGTTGCGCGCCTTCTTCGCGGGAGACGCAGATTCGCAGGGTGGGGCCGATCAGGCGGATGAAGCCGTACCCGGCAGCGATGATGATGCGCAGGACGATGCGCTGGCGGAGGGTGAAGCGGGGGCGACCGGGAGTGGCTTCGGCTGCGACAGGCGCTTCGCGGGTGCTGGCTTCNNCACCCAGTTCTCTACACCCAGTCTTTTACCCGTGGCGCGGGCTAGCGCGTCAGTTTGTAGACAGTTCCGTTCCCGGTTGTGCCGCCCGATGCGGTTGTTCCATAGAAATTGCCCGCTGAATCCATAAGTAGAGGTCCCGCCGGACTTCCGCCGCCCGAGGGCTCTCCGGGGAAGGCATAAACCGGCGAAAACACGCCTTGTAGAGTGATCTCGTACAAAATTCCTCCGGCTATGCCCCCTGGTCCGCCCTGGATCGTCGTACCGTATAGGTTTCCCTGAGAATCACTGACCAAGGCGCCCTCGGGGTACGCCCCACTGGAACCGTCGAAGGTGTGCAGGACCTTCTCATTGCCACTAGCGTCTACTTTGAATATGGTTCCGATGCTGGCACCTCCCGAGAAAGTGGTTCCGTAGAGATCACCATTGGAAGCCCGAAACAGAGGCGCCATAGGGTCTGAGCCGTCGGAGGTACCGCCGAAACTGTGAAGCACGGTCTCGTGGCCGGATGCGTTCAACTCGAAAACCGTTCCAGCCCCGATGGTTCCCCCACCTGCAGTTGTGCCATAGAGGTTGCCCACCGCATCCAGGATGAGGCCAGCTTCGGGATAATCCCCGTCCGGCGGTCCGGCAAAGCTGTACAACACACTCTCAGCGCCCGTAGGGTCCAGCTTGAAAATGGTTCCGGAGTGATAGCGTCCGCCCGTCTCGGCCGTTCCGTATAAATTCCCGGCAGTATCACGGATCAAGCCTCCGATAGGCGACGCACCATCCGGTCCACTAAATCGGTGGAGCGTTTTCATATTTCCTGCAACATCGATCTCGAAGACAATTCCGCAGCCGGTGTGACACTCGGCATTGCGGTTGCCACCATTGACGGTGGTTCCATATAAGTTGCCAGATTCATCCATCACGAGGGCGCCATAGGGAGTGCGTCCGTCGAATCCTTCGCCAAAGCTGTGCAACACGGTCTCATTGCCGGAGGGATCTACCTTAAACACGGTCCCAAAGTTGAAGGCTCCTCCCGAGGAGGTGGTGCCGTAGAAGTTTCCTGCTTCGTCGCGGACCACGCCAGAGAACAACGGCTCGGTCCCGCCGGCTCCGCCGTTGAAGCTGTAGATTACGGTTTCGCTGTAGGTTTGAGCTTGAGCCGCAGGATGAAGGGCCAGAAGGGGAACAAGGAAGAGCGCGAGTCCCAGCGCACAAGAGATCCATAACTTTCTGAACTTCCTGAGCTTCGTGTTCCATGGTTTTCGAGAGGACGAGTTTAGACGAATTGATTCCGCTGAATGCACTTTGATTTTCACGAGATGTGTACTCCTCAGACGAACGTGTGGAGAGCGAGGCAGGATCACTCAGCCGCCAGTTAAGTGGCAGGTCTGAGATGCTGAAGTGAGACAGGAGGTTTGCGCGACGGGTCGATAAGCAGCCGCCGTGCTAGCTTTCCAGGTAACCGTCGATCCACTCTTTGATTTTGTGGCGGCGGTCGTCGGCGGAGTCGAAGCGGATTCCGAAGGATTTGGTTTTACGCCAGGTCACGACAGCGCGGACGGCGACGCGAGGCAGAGTGAGCAGCGAAAAAGAGATTTCGACACTGGTTCCGGCGGGCATATCCTCGGAGCTTTTTAACGACATGCCGCCGGAGCTGACGTCGAGGCTGGAAGCGCTGAGGCGATGACCGTCGGGACTGACAACCGTGACCTCGGTCATGATGGGGATGCGGGCGTAGCGCCGGAACTCGTGGAGCACGAGCATGTGCGTGGCGCGAACCAGTTTGAGTGCCGCGGGGCGCTCCAGAGGCTCCTGAAACATGGCATTGATGCCGAACTTGGAATAGCGCATGGCTTCATGCGCGCTGCCGCCGAGGCCGTAAAGGACGATGCGGCTGTTGGAGGGCGAAGTGCGGGCAGCCTCCATGACAGCATCGGCGCCGGGGGCGAGATTGATCACGCAGGCCTCGAATTTCTCCTGATGCAGGCGCTCGACCGCGCTCGATGACACCAGCACCGTCTCAATTCCGAATTGGCGAAAACATTCAGTGAGCAGAAATCTGGAGGACTCTTTGAGATCGACGAGGGCGACGCGGGCCGTCGCCTTTTTTGCGGGAGCAGGCGCCAGAGCGGTACCGAAGGCTTTATCCATAGGATCAGGGCCGATTTCCAGTACGAAAGTTCATTGTGGCGCGGGACAGGGGAGATGGAAAGACACCTAAGGAGCAGGGTGCGAGGTACAAAAGTGCCATTACCGGAGTTGGACTGGCGGGTAGAGAAGCGAGGTCGAGAGTGCTGGAAAGACGGAGGGGATTCCGCCAGCCGCAATGTGATATTTATCACTGACTTAAGACTGGGAAAGGCGTGTAGTTAGGAAACAGGAGCTGATCTGGAGGAGGGAAGCAATGTACAAGAACATCCTCATTTCGACGGACGGCTCAGAGTTGGCAGGGAGGGCTGTCAAGCATGGCGCCAACCTAGCCAAAAGTCTCGGAGCCAAGGTCTTGGTGCTAACCGTTACGACGCCCTACCACATCTTCACCATGGAGACGAAGATGGTGGAAAACACACCCGCCGAGTACACAAAAGCCGCGCAGGCCGATGCTGCGAAGTTGCTTGCGTCCGCCGGCGAAACGGTAAAGGCAGCAGGCGTTGCCTGCGACACGGTGCAGGTAGAGCACGAACATGTCTATCAAGCCATCATTGACGCCGCTAAAGCGAAAGGCTGCGATCTGATCGTCATGGCTTCGCACGGACGGCGCGGCATTTCGGCCATCGTTCTTGGCAGCGAGACGGTGAAGGTGCTCACGCACTCCCGGATTCCGGTGCTGGTGCACCGCTGAGACTCGGCCTGCCGAGGCAAAGCTATCTAGCTTGATCGCGGAATGGAACGGCAGTTTACCCATGAGTCTGGTCGATGCGTGGTTAGGCTGTCTCTATTCGGTTGTTTCTAAATGTGAGCGTTTTGGAGCAGACAGCCGGATTCTTACCGAATAGGATTGTGTGGTTTCACCTGGTTGCTCAAGTTCTCACGCCGGAGCCCGAAAGCCTCAAGGGTTCGACACCAGAATCGGAAGCAGAATCAAATCCCAAGCGAAATTTCAGACCGCCGCAAGGCGAGAATCTTCGGAGGAATCCATGAAGAGAGCATTCTTGTTGATCGTTATACCGGCCCTGCTGGCCGGGCTTGGGTTTGCACAGACTCCCGCAGCGAGCATCAATACAGATCAAACCAACATTAAGGGTTGCCTGGGTGGCTCTGATGGTAGCTACACAGTTGTGGAGGACAACACCGGCCGCATTTTCAAGATCACCACCAGCAGTGTTGACCTCAAGCCACATCTGAGCCAAGACGTAACCCTCATCGGGCACGGAGCGGGTGGGGCGAGTTCCGCCGCTGCTGATGACAGCTTTACCGTCACCGAACTGAATATGATATCCGAACACTGTGCTGGGGCCGCCGCTGTACCCGCTGCGACTGTCGTTACACCCGGCGCTGCCGCTACTCCACCTGCGGGGACTGCCTCAACGCCCGCTGCAGCTGCTACGCCACCTGCGGAAACTACCGTCACACCTGCTGCGGACGCAACTGCGCCCGCTGCGACTGTCAGCACGCCTGCGCAGACTGCCAGCACACCGCCCCCGGCTGCGGTTGCGCCCGATGCCACGACCAGCACAGTGCCGGAGACTGCCGTCACACCCGCTGCAGCGGCTACGCCACCTGCGGAGACTGCCAGCACACATGCGGCACGTCCTCGCAGACGGTCAGCAACCCGTGATGCAGTCCTGACTCCGTCCGCTGAGACAGCAAGCTCGTCCTCTGAGGGTGGCACTCCAGCGGCAGCCGCCACTACGCCAGCTGCGCCCGCCAGCACGTCCTCGGCAACAACTGGCAGTACACCTGATGCTGCACCCGCTACACCCGCTGCGCCCGCCAAGCACGGGTCCTTATGGATGTTGATTTCGCTGGGTGTGCTGGTACTCGCCATTAGCACGCTGTTCCCTTTTCTTAACAGATGGAGAAAACGGAAAATTCTGGAGCGGACGGGCGCCCCGAATCTTTCTCTAACCCGTGAAGCGAGCTCCGTCGAGAACAAAAGCGACAAGCCAGACGTGCGCAAAGCCGCTTAACTGAACGCGGAGTAACGATTCTCAAACTTGGCCGCCGGCAGCAATGTCTGCCGGCGATTGCCAAGAAATCGAACGCATTCTTTGGACGGGCTGCCTGCCTCATTGCCTGGCTACTGTGCGTTCCCGCGATGATCGATTGCAACAAGCAAGATTCGAGTGGAGTAATTTATGACTTCTCAAATAGTGAATCTACAGGTGGCGGCCAGCATACCGATTGAGTGCGATTTCTGGCCGGAAGACGATGGCTGGAAGGGGCTTTGCAAAAGTCTGCCGGTCACAGTTGGTGGCAGCAGTTTCGAAGATGCCAAGAAGAACATGGCATCGGAATTACAAGCGCAGATCGAAGGAATCCTGCGGGAGCATCCCAAGAGAAGTGCGCGGCGAATTGCCTGAGCCACGCGGGCAGCATTTCTGGACTTTTCTCGCTACGAAGCCAACCTAAGGCGCTTACCTTCTATTGGGACCAACGCCGGAACAACAGCGCGCCGTTAGTTCCGCCGAAGCCGAAGGAATTCGACATGGCGTATTCGAGCTTGGCTTTGCGGGCGTAGTTGGGGACGAAATCCATTGCGTTGGTTTCCGGATCCTGATTCACAAGGTTAATGGTAGGAGGCAGGATCTGGTCGCGTAGCGCGAGGATTGTGATGCCGGCTTCGAGGCCACCGGCGCCGCCGAGGAGATGGCCGGTCATCGACTTGGTGGAGCTGACGGGAATCTTGCGCTCGCCGAAAAAGTTGCGGATGGCGTGCGCTTCGAGCGTGTCACCGATGGGCGTGGAAGTGCCGTGGGCGTTGACGTAATCGACTTTTTCGGGATCGATGCGGGCGTCGCGGACGGCGTTTCGCATGACGCGGAAACCGCCTTCGTGTTCGGGAGCGGGCTGCGTCATGTGGTAGGCGTCGCCGGACATGCCGTAGCCAGCGACTTCGGCGAGGATGGTTGCGCCGCGGTTCTTCGCGTGTTCGAGTTCTTCGAGCACGAGAATCCCGGCGCCTTCGCCCATGACAAATCCATCGCGATCCTTGTCCCAAGGGCGGCTGGCTTTTTCCGGATCATCATTACGCGTGGAAAGCGCGCGCATGGCGGCGAATCCGCCGACGCCCATGGCGGTGATGGCCGCCTCGGAGCCGCCGGCGATCATCACGTCAGCGTCGTTGTGCTGGATGATGCGAAAAGAGTCTCCGATGGAATGAGCGCTGGTGGTGCAGGCTGTGGCCGTGGCTTCATTCGGGCCCTTGGCCCCGAAGCGCATGGAGACGTGGCCGGCGGCAAGATTGACGATGGCCGCGGGAATAAAGAACGGGGAAATCTTGCGCGGACCGCCTTCCATGAGCGCCGTGTGTTCGCGCTCGATGATGTCGAATCCACCGATGCCGGAACCGATGTGCACGCCCACCCGCTCGTCGTTTTCGGGCGTGATCTTCAGACCCGACATTTTGAACGCTTCATCCGACG
The DNA here is from genome assembly GCA_003164855.1 of Acidobacteriaceae bacterium. GTDB lineage: Bacteria > Acidobacteriota > Terriglobia > Terriglobales > Acidobacteriaceae > Sulfotelmatobacter. The sequence goes on along the minus strand of PLUI01000293.1, from coordinate 7,093 downwards.
CGGCCAGCGCCAGATGGATAAAGCGTCCCATTTTCTTGACTTCTTTTTTTTCGATGAAGTTCAGGGGATCGAAGTTCTTGACCTCGGCGGCGATCTGGCAGGCGAAGTTGCTGGAGTCGAACTGGGTGATGCGGGCCACGCCGCTCTTACCCGCGAGCACGGCTTGCCACACCTCTCCGGTCGTGTTCCCCACGCCACAAATCAGGCCGATGCCGGTAACTACGACCCTGCGTCCCAACCTACTTGCCACCTTTCGAATGCTTGGAGATGTAATCGATGGCGTCCTGCACGGTGCGGATCTTTTCGGCGTCTTCATCGGGAATTTCGATGTCGAAGCCTTCTTCGAAAGCCATGACCAGTTCGACCGTATCCAATGAATCCGCGCCCAAATCGTCCACGAACGAGGCGCTGGAAGTGACTTCGCCCTCGTCCACACCCAACTGCTCCACGATAATCTGCTTAACTTTTTCGTCAACGGCTGCCATGTTTCTCCTCGCTTAAACTTTGATTAGATTTGAAATTCGATGTCTGGGACTCAGATCGCCAAAGTAAGATCGCCAAAGCAAGATCGCCAAAAGTAAGATCGTCGCCTTCTTTTCGCCTGCCCGACGCGTGCGGCTGCTTTGCGACTCACGATTATGATGTCACGGCAACGGAAAAAGGCGAACGTGTAGTGTAACGGTCCCGGCAAATGGCTGTAAAGGACGCTCCGGACTCATGAGGCCGGAGCTGTGGTATACCTTCAGCATCCTAAATGGGCCGCTTGTAACGGTCAAACCAGATGCGAGCAGTTGTGCAGCGAGTAAGCCGCGCGCAAGTCGCGGTGAACGGCGAAATTACGGGCCAGATCGGCCTGGGACTGCTGGTTTTGCTGGGCGTGGGGCGGGACGATACCGAGGCCGATGCAACCTACCTGGCAGAAAAAATCTGTGGGTTACGAGTTTTTGAAGATGCCCAGGGAAAAATGAACCGCAGCGCGCGGGATGCTGGCGGCAGCGTGCTGGCCGTTTCGCAGTTCACGCTGTACGGAGATGTGAGGCGCGGCAAGCGGCCGTCGTTTGACGCCGCGGCGCCTCCGGAGAAAGCGCGCCGGCTGTATGAGTTCTTCGTGGAGCAGATTCGCGCCGCTGACTTGCGTTGCGAGATTGGGCGCTTTCAGGAAATGATGAAGGTGGAATTAGTGAACGAGGGGCCGGTGACCATTCTGCTGGATTCCGGGAAGGAATTCTAGAATCGCCGGCGCTTCCCTACGTCAGGCTGGTTCGAGCAGTGGATCGGCGAGGTCCGCGGCAAAATCAGCCAACTCCAACTGAAGGTTGCCGGGATTGGTGGAGTAGGCAAGTCCCGTATCCAGATCAAGGACCCCTTCGCGGATCAGCCGCTCGATCTCGCCATCGAAGTGCTGCATGCCGTCCTGGCTGCCAACGCGCATAGCGTCCAATAAAGTCTTGCCTTCGCCTTCGCCTTTTTCCACGTACTCGCGAGTGCGCAGCGTGGACCGCAAGATTTCAATGGCAGCCACCCGTCCAGTCCCATCCTTACGCGGAATGAGCCGCTGGGAAATGATGTAGCGAAAGCTCTTGGCCAGGCGGTTGCGCAGGGTGTGCTGTTCGGCCATCGGGAAAACGCCCACGATTCTTTCCACCGTCTTCGAGGCGTCGATGGTGTGCAGTGTGGACATGACCAGGTGACCGGTTTCCGCGGCCTCCATCGCGATCTCGATGGTTTCGCGGTCGCGCATTTCTCCCACAAGAATCACTTTCGGCGCCTGGCGCAGCGCTGCCCTTAAGGCGAGCGCAAAGCTGGGGGTATCGGCGTGCAATTCGCGCTGATGGACAAGGCAGTTTTTGTGAGGATGCAGGAACTCGATGGGATCCTCGATGGTGAGCACGTGGTAAGACTGCTCTTTATTGATTTTGTCGATGATAGCGGCCAGGGTGGACGATTTGCCGGAGCCGGTGGGACCGGTCACCAGCACGATGCCGTCGCGCAGGTTCACAATCTTGGCTAACTCGGCAGGCAAGTTCAGCGATTCGAAGTCCGGGACCTTGCCCGGAATGACTCGCATCACGATCGCACAGGTGCCGCGCTGCATGAAGATGTTGACCCGAAACCGGTTGGCGCCCGGCAAGCTGTAGGAGACATCGCATGACCCGAGCTTTCTTAAGTTATCGGTCGCATCTTGATTGTCACCAATCAGCTCGGCCGCGATTCTGCGCGTATCCTCGCTGGTGAGGGAGCGGGACGCACCGGCGGGAGCCAGCTTTCCATTAATTTCCACGAGCGGTGGTTTGCCGGGAGAAAAGAAGAGATCGCTAATCTTCGCGGAAGTTCGTAGCATCGCCGCCAGCAGGGCAGGAGTCGACATCGGCGCAGCGGCAGGGGCTGCAGCGGTCGCTGCTTGCGGAGTGGAAGCTGTACTCGCTATCGGATTCGCTGGAGACGACATAGAGGCGGTGCAGTTCTGATATTTTCTGTGGCACTTTAAAATTCTGAGAGAGGGTACGAAAACTGAGGCAATCCTTCAGCCTCAATATTACCGGCCCCGTCGAGGTTGGGCTGTTCAATAGTGCTCGTTTTCCGCGAATTGCCGATCCGTGCACTTCGAGAATGGCATCCGCCACCCGCGCCGCCTGTATGAGTTTTTCGTGGAAAAGATTCGCGCCGCTGGCTTGCGTTGCGAGACCGGGCGCTTTCAGGAAATGATGAAAGTGGAACTGGTGAATGGGGGGCCGGTGACGATTTTGCTGGATTCGGGGAAGGGGTTTTAGGGCTGCGCCCCATCTTAGCGGCTAGGAGATGCCAAGAAGTTGTGCTTCCATAAGCAGTAAGGGTGTACGATTTCGGATCGATAACGAGGTTTGCCGGAGAAAAACGGTGGTCTGCCGGAAATTCGTTTTAGTCACAGCCGCGCTGAGTGTATTGCTGCATGCTTGGCAGTCTCCCGTTTTCTGCCAGGAGATCCCCACAACTGCGGATCAAGTTATCGCCAACTATTTGCTGGCGATTGGCGGCTCCGACAAGATCGCATCGATCACGACCTTTGCCGAAAAGGGCGAACTAACCGGAAACCTGGACGGCTTCGGGCGAGGGTTCGTTCCTCCAACCATGCGGACGGATCACGGAACTTTCGAATCCTACTTTAAGGCGCCCAATTTTCGCTTTAGCGTGCTGCACAGGGATAATGCAGTATCGACAATGCACGGCTGCGACGGCGCTGTAAGTTGGTATATCGGTGGCGACGCCGTGTCGCACGAATTCAAGCCGAAGCCCGGAAGCGAGTACGAATGCAAAAAAGGATATGAGCCCATGCCGCTTGTGGATCGGGCGCCGAACGTAAGAATTCAGCTGAAGGGAAAGAAGAAAATTGGGGGGCGCCTGGCGTGGGCGGTTCGGGCAGACGATCCCAAATCGTCATCGACTGACACCTTTTATTTCGACGCGGAAACCTATTTGCTCTTGGAATGGGAAACCGTTCACGGCATATTCAAGATCGACCACCTATACTCCGATTACCGCGATGTGGGCGGGATAAAGCTCGCTTTCATGATTGTTCAACGGACGGACAATACCTCGCTCGCAACCATCTTGCGAGACGTTGAGATCAATGCCCCGATCGACGATGCTCGTTTTTACGAGCCGAAAATATTGGGAGGGCCGAAGCACCCGCAGGTTGTGCTTGAGACTCCATCGAAAAGTCCAGAAGTCCGCGCCGAAAGCGCGCCCGCTGCCCAGCCTAAAAAAATAGATGTCCCAGACGCCGTGTCTCTTCCAGAGGCGCACATTGGTTCAGACTCCGTCCACGTGGCAACGACAAACTTTGTTTCCTCTTCGGTTGAGGAACTGCAGCAGATGGTTCCAGAGTTGCGGGGATTGAAGGCCGCCGAAAGCCAACAGGATTTGTCCGCGCTTCTGGACAAGATTGGAGATCGAACCGTGGAGTTGTCGCGGAAAATTCCCAACCTGATGGCTCACGAGGAGATCGTCGAATCGCGGCCCGGTTCGAAAGAAACACGGGAGAGTTTTTCCTATCTCATCCTGGCTCGCCGGAGCCAGGACGCCATAACTCTTGAGGAATTTAGAGTTGATTTGGATACGGGCGCAACGTTCGAAACGGATGAAGCCTGGAAGCCGGGAGCCTCGGTTACATCTGATCCCTCATCCCATTGGGAGGATTTGGCACGCGCCAGCCAAAGAATTAGCGCCAGGGCAACCGGAGGTCCTCCGCTGAACCAGGGTTTCGCATCGATGTGGTTGCACTTTCATCCGTCCAATCGCGCGGAATCGACCTTCCGCTACCTCGGACAACAAAAGATTAACGGTCATCACACATTCGTGGTGGCTTTTGCGCAAAAGCCGGGGTCGGTTCGATTGCCTGGAGAGGTTCGATTCGAGGATAAATCTCTGGCCATCTATTACGAGGGCATTGCCTGGGTCGACGCTTCGGACTTCCGGATTTTACGTTTGCGTACCGATCTTCTCCCGGTTGCCACGGAGCTTCCTTTGACTCAATTGACAGCCGAGGTCCAGTTTGCTGATACGCAGGCTGCGGGATTTAGTTCACCGTTGTGGTTGCCCCGCGAAGTTGCGGTTACTTCCGAAGTAAATGGCCACATTTTTCACGACAAACACACTTACTCGAACTATCGCTCTTTTCAAGCGCACGCTAAAATCCTGCTGGATCCCTAGCCACTCGCTCCGGGCCTGCGGCTATCCGGGGAAAAGAATATTTCAGTGAGCCGCGAGAATTGCATCGGCCACGCGCGCGGCGTCCACGGCTGCTTTCACATCATGAGTGCGCAAGATGTGAGCACCTTTAAGAATCAAAGCAGTTTGTGCGGCGAGATTTCCATAGAGGCGGTCGGCGGGGGCTGCGTCTTTTCCATCTTTCGCCAGCATGCGGCCGATGAAGGATTTTCTCGAAGTGCCTGCCAGAAGCGGCCATCCCAGGGATTGTAGTTCCTGAAAGCGAGCCAGCAGCGGATAGTTCTGTTCGAAGTTTTTCCCGAAACCAAAACCGGGATCGAGGACGATTTTTTCCCGGCGAACGCCNNCGGGCGGCGGCAGCGTGCGCCACTCTTCGGGACGGCCACGCATGTGCATCAGAATAGCTCCGCATTTTAACTCGGAGATGGTCTTCGCCATCTGCGGGTCCCAGCGCAGGCCGCTGACATCGTTGACGATCTCGGCTCCCGCGGCTGCAGCGGCGCGCGCGACGCCGGCTTTATAGGTGTCAATGGAGATCACGGCTTCGGGGCGCATTTTCTTCAGTTCAGTGATCACCGGCAACACGCGGCGCAGCTCCTCCTCCGCGCTCACCGCAATCTTTGGAGCAAGGGAGCCATCCAGCTTCTGTCTTTCGTTCCCTCTTAATTCCTGCGCTGCAGCTTGTACAGGTGAAGAGGCGGCCACCACGCTGGCGCCGGGGCGAGTGGATTCTCCGCCAATGTCAATGATGTCGGCGCCTTCGTCGAGTAACTGGAGCGCGTGTGCGGCGGCTTCGTCAGAGTCGAGGTAGAGGCCGCCATCAGAAAAAGAATCTGGCGTAACGTTGACGATGCCCATGATCAGCGTGCGCTTTCCCAGTTCCAAGGTGCGCGCGGCCAGACTCCATTGAAAGACAGCTCTCATGCGGCAAATTCTAAATGAAAGCGAAAGGCGGAGAAGCAGCGCTGAATGAATTCATGATGCGTTCGAGGAGTGCCGGCTGGCGCGGAGCGCTGATCAGGCTACCGGCGCCGGATTGCGGCGTCTCGTGCACGCATCGCCCGAAGCGCACCGGGGCCCGTACCGGTGGGCGGCTTGCGCATCCCGTCGAGCAAATCCTTCAACACGGTTGCGTTGTTGTGTTGCTGATTCTTCGAGGCATACAGCAGCGTAACGCGCTTACGCTTGCGGGCCAGGCTGTAAAGCTTTTTCAAATCTTCTAGCGCTTCCGGACGGGCAAGTTCTTTCAGGTAGCGCTTGCGAAAGAGCAGCCAACGTTCCGGTTGCGCATGAAACCACTTGCGCAGTTCGTTGGAAGGAGCAAGATCGCGGAGCCATTCCTGCAGAGCGATCTCCGACTTTCGAAGGCCGCGCGGCCAAAGGCGATCCACCAGAACGCGCGCTCCATCGGACCGCGACACCGATTCGTAAACCCGCTTCACGGCAACTGGCATGGCTTTGAAGCTTTCCTCTATCATTGTAAGTGGCTCGATATGGCAATGGCTGTGGAAAGCGCGGCATAAATAGGGCTTGAGCGATGATGCCAGCGGTGAGGATGCAATTGATGGAGCGGATGGAACGAACGAAGCGATTGGATTGGCGGCGTGACTGGAGAGTTGGGACACTCGGCGGGCGCTGGATTTGCGCGTTTTTAATATGCATATGCCTATGCGCCCTATGCCTTGCGCTCGCCGCACTCGCGGGCTGCGATGTGGAGCGTAGAAAATCGGATGCCGAACTCGGGCTCAACCCTCAGCAGGCAACCGGACGCAAGATTTATGACAACTACTGCGATCGCTGTCACAGGCCTGATTCCACGAAGGGTAAAAAGGGTCCGGGCTTGAAAGGCCTATTCCAGCATCAGTATCTTTCGCAGACCGGACTGCCCGCGAATGACGAGCGCGTTACCGATATTATTCGCAACGGCCGCCCGGACATGACAGGCTACAGCCAGGTGCTGAGCGCACAAGATATGCAGGATTTGCTGGCTTACCTGCACACGCTGTAGGTAGGTCTCATAGGACAGGTCTCAGGTCTCAGGTGTCAGGTCTCAGGGAACCCGCCATCCTGAGATTGTTATCGTCGCTCGAAGTTAGAACCGCACCTACGGAACTATTCGATCGAAATCTTGCGCAGCAGCTTGAAGTCCGAGAGCATTTTGCCGGTGCCGAGCACCACGCTGCACAGCGGATNNAGGCGCGGTGCTGGCGCGCTTGCGGCAGGAAATCACTTCGGGCCTGCTCGATAGTGACGCGCTGGACCTTGCGCTAACTGGTCTGGCAGGAGCGGTGGAGAAACAGCTGCGCCAGGCGTTGAGTTATTCTCTGCGGTCGGTGATCAACGCGACTGGAGTGATTTTGCACACCAACCTTGGCCGCGCTCCGCT